>CAZDYH010000017.1:5946-28757 GCA_964509355.1 uncultured Mycobacterium sp. | reverse complement strand
AGACCTTCGGCGGTTCGGGCTTCCTGCAGGACTACCCGATCGAGCAGTACATCCGCGACGCGAAGATCGACTCGCTCTACGAGGGCACCACGGCCATCCAGGCGCAGGACTTCTTCTTCCGCAAGATCATCCGCGACAAGGGTGTGGCGCTGGCGTACGTCGCCGGGCAGATCGAGCAGTTCGTCGCCAACGAGTCCGGCAACGGCCGGCTCAAGGCCGAGCGCGCGCTGCTGTCCACCGCACTGCAGGACGTGCAGGCGATGGCGGCGTCGCTGACCGGTTACCTGATGGCCGCGCAGGAGGAAGCCGCCAACGTCTACAAGGTGGGCCTGGGTTCGGTGCGGTTCCTGATGAGCGTCGGCGATCTGATGATCGGCTGGCTGCTGCAGCGTCATGCGGCGGTGGCGATCGAGGCGCTCGACGCCGGAGCCACCGGAGCGGATCGCGCCTTCTACGAGGGCAAGATCGCGGTCGCGTCGTTCTTTGCGAAGAACTTCCTGCCGCTGCTCACCAGCACCCGCACGGTGCTGGACAACCTGGACAACGAGATCATGGAGCTCGACGAAGCGGCCTTCTGAGCCGCCGACGCAGAAACCCCCCGCACGCAAGCGTGCCGGGGGTTTTCTGTTGATACCCCGTGCTGCCGTCAGGTCGGGGGTTCAGACGGCAACACGGAGCTATCCGGTTCATCGACCGCCCCGCAGGCGGCGTTACAGAACCCGGGCCCGTCAGGCCTCGAGGATGGCCGTGACGCCCTGTCCGCCCGCGGCGCAGATCGAGATAAGGCCGCGCACCGGCATACCGGTCTCGGCCTTCTTCTGGGCCAGCTGCTTGGCGAGCTGAGCGACAATCCGCCCACCGGTCGCCGCGAACGGGTGGCCGGCGGCCAGCGACGAGCCGTTGACGTTGAGCTTGGACCGGTCGATGGAACCCAACGCGGCAGCCAGGCCGAGGCGCTCCTTGCAGTACTGCTCGGACTCCCAGGCCCGCAGGGTCGCGAGCACGACCGATGCGAACGCCTCATGGATCTCGTAGAAGTCAAAGTCCTGCAGCGTGAGATCGTTGCGGGCCAACAGCCGCGGCACCGCGTAGGTCGGCGCCATCAGCAGGCCGTCGGTGCCGGTGACGTAGTCGATCGCCGCCGTCTCGGCGTCGACGAAGTAGGCCAGCGCGGGCAGCGAGCGCGCCGTGGCCCAGTCCGCACTGGCCAGCAACACGACGGAGGCACCGTCGGTCAGCGGTGTGGAGTTGCCCGCGGTCATCGTCGCGTCACCGGACTTCACCCCGAACACCGGGCGCAACGTCGCCAGCTTCTCGACGGTCGAATCAGGTCGCAGGTTGTCGTCGCGGTACAGACCGAGGAACGGTGTGACGAGGTCGTCGAAGAACCCGCGGTCGTAGGCGGCCGCCATGTTGCGGTGGCTGGCGGCGGCGAGCTCGTCCTGGTCGACCCGTTTGATGCCCATCTGCTTGGCCGTGATGGCCGCGTGCTCCCCCATCGACAAGCCGGTGCGGGGTTCGCCGTTGGTCGGGATCTCCACGCCCAGCGCTGCCGGCAGCTTGCCGACCAGCTTGAGCCGCTCGACGTTCGACTTGGATCGGCGCAGCCCCAGCAGCGTGCGGCGCAGTTCGTCGCCGAAACCGATCGGTGCGTCCGAAGCGGTGTCCACCCCGCCCGCAGCCGCCACCTCGTAGCGGCCGGCGGCGATACCGTCGGCGGCGGCGATGGCCGATTGCAGGCCCGTGCCACAGGCCTGCTGCAGGTCGAACGCCGGCGTGTACGGCGACAGCGCGCTACCCAGCACGCATTCGCGCATCAGGTTGAAGTCGCGGCTGTGCTTGAGCACCGCGCCGCCGACGACCACACCAAGCCGCTGGCCGTCGAGACCGAAGCGGTCCACCAACCCGCCCAGCGCCGCGGTGAACATGTCCTGATTGGAGGCGTCGGCGTAGGCGCCGTCGGCCCGGGCGAACGGGATACGGTTGCCACCGAGCACCGCGACCCGTCGGCGCTGCGCAGGTCGTTGTCTACTTCTGGAAGTCGCCACGCGGGCCATCCTACCCACTGTTATTACTCTGGAGTAAGTTCGTGGTCGTGGCTCCCAAGCTTTCGTCCGACCTGTACTCGCAGCTGGTGCACTCCGGTCCCGGCTCGTTTCTCGCCAGGCAACTCGGCATCCCCCAGCCCGAGACGCTGCGCCGCTACCGGGCGGGTGAACCGCCGCTGGCCGGATCGCTGCTGATCGCCGGGCCGGCGGATCAAGACGGCCGGGTGGCCGGGCCGCTGCGGGCAGCGCTGGCCGAGGACTACGACCTGGTGTCGAACAACCTCGGCGGCCGGTGGGCCGACTCGTTCGGCGGCCTGGTCTTCGACGCCACCGGCATCACCACACCCGTCGGGCTGAAGGCGCTGCACGAGTTCTTCACCCCGCTGCTGCGCAACCTCGGCGCATCCGGTCGCATCGTCGTCATCGGCACCACACCGGATGCGGCCGGCAGCGTCGACGAGCAGATCGCCCAGCGCGCGCTGGAGGGCTTCACCCGCTCGCTGGCCAAGGAAGTGCGCCGCGGCGCCACCGTTGCGCTGGTGTACCTGTCCCCTGATGCCAAGCCCGCCGCCACCGGCGTGGAATCCACCCTGCGGTTCATCCTGTCGGCCAAGTCCGCCTACGTCGACGGCCAGGTGTTCTATGTCGGCGCGGCCGACTCCACGCCGCCGGCGGACTGGGACAAGCCGCTGGACTCCCGTGTCGCGGTCGTCACCGGAGCAGCCCGTGGCATCGGGGCCACCATCGCCGAGGTGTTCGCCCGCGACGGCGCGAAGGTGGTCGCCATCGACGTCGAGTCCGCCGGCGAAGCGCTGGCCGAGACCGCCACCCGGGTCGGCGGCACCGCGCTGGCACTGGACGTGACCGCCGACGACGCCATCGACCGGATCACCGGCCACCTGCGCGAGCATTACGACGGCCGGGCCGACGTCCTGGTCAACAACGCCGGCATCACCCGCGACAAATTGCTCGCCAATATGGACGACGCCCGCTGGGACGCCGTGATCGCGGTGAATCTGCTTGCGCCACAACGTCTCACCGAGGGACTGGTCGGCAACGGCAGCATCGGCGGGGGCGGTCGGGTGATCGGGCTGTCCTCGATGGCCGGTATCGCCGGCAACCGCGGCCAGACCAACTACGCCACCACCAAGGCCGGCATGATCGGCATCACCGCGGCGCTGGCGCCGGTACTGGCCGAGAGGGGTATCACCATCAACGCGGTAGCGCCGGGCTTCATCGAGACCGCCATGACGGCCGCCATCCCGCTGGCCACCCGGGAGGTCGGTCGCCGCCTGAACTCGCTGTATCAGGGTGGCCTCCCGGTCGACGTCGCCGAGACCATCGCCTACCTTGCCAGTCCGGCCTCCAACGCGGTGACCGGCAACGTGATCCGGGTCTGCGGCCAGGCCATGATGGGCGCCTAGGGTGAGCGGGCTGACGAACCTGCTCCGGGCGGCGACCGGGGCGCTACCGTTCATCCGCCGTGGCGACGACCTGCCCGCGACGACATTGACCGTCGAGGACGTGCCCATCGACCGCTCGCACGTGGCCGCCTATGCCGCGGTCACCGGGCTGCGATTCGGCGACACCGTGCCGTTGACCTATCCGTTCGTGCTGACCTTCCCGACGGTGATGTCACTCGTCACCGGTTTCGACTTCCCCTTCGCCGCAATGGGATCGGTGCACACCGAGAACCACATCACCCAGTACCGGCCGATCGCCGTCACCGATACCGTCGGCGTGAAGGTGCATGCCGAGAACCTCCGCGAACACCGCAAGGGCCTGCTCGTCGACCTGGTGACCGACCTCAGCGTCGGCAATGACACCGCCTGGCACCAGGTCACCACATTCCTGCACCAGCAGCGCACCAGCCTGTCCGGCGAACCGAAGCCGGAGCCACCGAAGCAGCCGAAGCTGCCCCCGCCGAATGCGATCCTGCGGATCACGCCCGGCCAGATCCGCCGCTACGCCGCCGTGGGCCGCGACCACAACCCGATCCACACCAATCGGATCGGCGCCAGGTTGTTCGGCTTCCCCACCGTCATAGCGCACGGGATGTTCAGTGCGGCAGCGGTATTGGCCAACATCGAAGGCCGGCTGCCCGATGCGGTCCGGTATTCGGTGCGGTTCGGTAAGCCGCTGCTGCTGCCCGCGAGCGCCGGGCTCTACGTCGACCGCGTCGCCGATGGCTGGGATCTCGCGTTGCGCAATATCGCCAAGGGCTACCCGCACCTGACGGGTACTGTCAGGTCGCTCTAGTTCGACCCGGCGTTGACCGAGGGTGCGGCCAGGTCGGCACCCTCCCGGTCGCTGCGTGTTCCCTTCAGGCCGCGCCAACCGAGGTTGATCATCAGTTCGGCGGCGTCGTTCACATCGGCGTCACCGTTGCTGACCCGCGCGGCAACCGCCTCCCCTGCCCCCACCAGCGCGACGGCCATCATGTGAAAGTCGGTGCCGGGTTCCGGATTACGGGTCCCGGCCCGCAGCAGCCGGGCCACCAGGTCGATGATCCGCTCTCGGCCGTCCCGCAGCTGCTGGGCGAACGCCGCAGTGCTGCTGGCCTGCTGGTAGAGCACGATCCACGAGGCCCGGTTGGCATCTATGTAGTGCAGGAACGACAGGATCGTTGTGCGCAGCAACTCCTTCGGCGACAGCTTCGGGTTGATATCGGCGCGCACCGCCTCGATGAACCGGGCCAGCTCGCGGTTCAGGCACGCGACGAACAGGTCCTCTTTCGAGCCGTAGTACAGGTAGAGCATCGGCTTGGAGATCTGCGCCTCGGCGGCGATGGCGTCCATCGACGTCTCGTGGAAGCCGTTGACCGAGAACACCTGTACGGCGGCGTCCAGCATCTGCTGCTCACGGACGGCGCGCGGCAGCCGTTTGGTACCACCTGCCATCCTGAGCAGCCTTCCGCCGGTTATCTGACTTCAGGGTAGGCAATGCCGTGGCCCGGCGCGCGCGGTTAGCCCCCGCAGCGCGGATTCGGGCCCTTGACATTGGCCATTCGCAGCACCGACGTGTCGACGGCGGGCATCGCGAGTTCGCCCGCCGCCACCGCCTTCTCCAGCCGGTCGAGGACTGCCGGCACCTCATCGGTGGTGACCCACAGGGCGGTGTCTGCACCGGCCTGCAGGGCGCGCAGCACCGCCTCGGCGACGCCGTAGCGGTCACTGATCGCCGCCATGCTGGACAGGTCATCGCTGAATACCGGACCGTCGAACGGCGGACCGCCGTAGCCGGTGCCCGCCCGCAGCAGCTGTACCGCCGCCGGGCTCAGGCTGGCCGGATCGCTGCCCGTCAGTCCCGGAACCTGCAGATGCCCGATCATCACCGCCACCGGGGCCTGGGCGACCAGGGTGCGATACGGCACCAGGTCGCTGGACTGCAACTCGGCCAGCGGCGGTGTCACCACACCGCCGGTGTGCGAGTCGCCCGACCCGTGACCATGGCCGGGGAAGTGCTTGAGCACGGGCAGCAGCCCGGCGTCGCGAAGACCACGCGCGTACGCCCCGGCGAACTCGGTGACCACGGCCGGGTCGGAGCCGAACGATCGGTCGCCGATGACGGTGTCGTCGTCGGCGGCGGTGACGTCGACGACCGGGGCGAAGTCGATGGTGATGCCCAGGTTCCTCATCTGCCGGCCGCGGTCCAGGGCGAGTTGGTAGACCTGCTCGGTGGTTCTGGTCTGCGCCAGCACGCGCGCCGAAGGCTGGCCTCCGATCAGCGAGGACAGTCGCGACACCCGGCCGCCTTCCTCGTCGACGCTGACCGCCAGCGGCAACGGGGCGGCGCTGCCGGCGATATCGGCGAGCGAGCCGTCGGACAGCATGGACAGGTCGGTCCAGCTGCCGATGAAGATGCCGCCGACGTGGTAATCGGCCACCACCGCCCTGGCGTCGGCGGCGTTGCGCACGCCGACCATCAGCAGCTGGGCCAGCTTGTCGCGGGTCGACATCGCCGCCAGCAGCGCCGGCCCGTCCCCGCAGGCGGCGGGGGGTGGCGCGGCGGGCACCGGGCTGACCAGCGGGACAATCGTGGCGGCCGGAGCCGGGTTGGTCGCCGCCGGTTCTGTCGACGCGATGGGACGCTGCACAGCGGGCGCACAGGCCAGCAGCAGCATGGGCAGCGCCGCGACCGCCCCGAGGACACCTGGGGTACGCAACCGTAGAGTCATGGCCCCCATGCTGTCATGGCGCCCTGCTTGATGACCGCCCGCCGTGCTACCTTGGCCAACGTCCACCCCCGCGCAAGGAGCTGTCAATGACCCGGTTCGTGGTCCCTGCCGCCGCCAGCATCGTGGTCGGTCTGCTGTTGGGGGCGGCCGCGGTCTTCGGGGTGACGCTGATGGTGCAGCAGGACACCAAGCCGCCGTTACAGGGTGGCGATCCAGGGTCGTCGGTGCTCAACCGCGTTGAGTACGGCAACCGAACCTAGCCTGAGCGCACCGACCGCACCGAGCACCACGGCGCTTTCGCGGCGCTGGTTGTGGGCTGTCGGCGTCGTCGCACTGATTCTGAGCTTCGCCCAGTCCCCCGGGCTGATCTCCCCGGACACCAAGCTCGACCTCACCGCCAACCCGTTGCGGTTCCTGGCCCGCGCGGCCAACCTGTGGAACAGCGAGCTGCCGTTCGGGCAGGCGCAGAACCAGGCCTATGGCTACCTGTTCCCACACGGTGCCTTCTTCCTGGCCGGCAACGAGCTGGGACTGCCGGGCTGGATCACCCAGCGGCTGTGGTGGGCGCTGCTGCTCACCATCGGTTTCTGGGGTTTGCTGCGGGTTGCCGAAGCTCTGAACATCGGCAGTCCGACGGCACGGGTGATCGGTGCCGCGGCATTCGCCCTGTCGCCGCGGGTGCTCACCACAATCGGCTCGATCTCCTCGGAGACGCTGCCGATGATGCTGGCCCCGTGGGTGCTGCTGCCGGTGATCGTGGCGTTGCGGGCCGAGGGCGGCCGCTCGGTGCGGGCACTGGCCGCTCAGGCGGGCGCGGCGCTGGCATTGATGGGGGCGGTCAACGCGGTCGCGACGTTGACCGCCTGCCTGCCCGCCCTGATCTGGTGGGCCTGCCATCGTCCGAACCGGTTGTGGTGGCGTTTCACGGCGTGGTGGCTGCTCGCGACGGTGCTGGCTGTCCTGTGGTGGCTGGTGCCGCTCGTGCTGCTGGGCCGGATCAGCCCGCCGTTTCTGGATTTCATCGAGTCGTCCGGCGTCACCACGCAATGGACCTCGCTGATCGAGGTGCTGCGCGGCACCGACAGCTGGACCCCGTTCGTCGCACCCACCGCCACCGCGGGCTCCTCGCTGGTCACCCAGTCGGTGGCGATCCTGGGCACCACACTGGTCGCAGCGGCGGGGCTGGCCGGTCTGGCGACCCGGTCCATGCCGGCGCGGGGCCGGCTGGTGACCATGCTGCTGATCGGTGTCGTGCTACTGGCCGCCGGCTACTCCGGCGGGCTGGGATCACCGCTGGCGCAGCACGTGCAGGCGTTCCTCGACGCGGGCGGTGCACCGCTGCGCAATGTGCACAAGCTGGAGCCGCTGATCCGGATACCGCTGGTCCTCGGGCTGGTACACCTGCTTGGCCGGATACCCCTGCCGGTGGACGTACCCGCACGGAAGTGGATTCGCGCGTTCGCGCACCCCGAATACGACAAGCGGGTCGCCGTCGGCATCGTCGTGCTGGTGGCGCTGGCGGTCAGCACGTCGCTGGCGTGGACCGGTCGGCTCACCCCGCCCGGCGCATTCAGTGCGATACCGCAGTACTGGCACGACGCCGCCGACTGGCTGACCGAGCACAACACCGGCACACCGACACCGGGCCGGGTGCTGGTGGTGCCCGGGGCACCGTTCGCCACCCAGGTGTGGGGCACCAGCCATGACGAGCCGCTGCAGGTGCTGGGCGACAACCCGTGGGGCGTGCGCGACTCCATCCCGCTCACCCCGCCGCAGACCATCCGGGCGCTCGACTCGGTGCAACGGCTGCTGGCCGCTGGGCGGCCATCGGCAGGTCTGGCCGATACCCTTGTGCGACAGGGGATTTCCTACGTCGTGGTGCGCAACGACCTGGACCCCGAGACATCACGGTCGGCGCGTCCGATCCTGGTGCACCGCGCCATCGAAGGGTCGGCCGGGCTGCAGGAGGTGGCGCAGTTCGGTGAACCGGTCGGCCCGGGCACGCTGTCGGGTTTCATCACCGACAGCGGCCTGCGCCCGCGATATCCGGCAGTGCAGATCTATCGGGTCGCCGCTGACGGCAACCCTGGCGCGCCCTACCTGACCGGCACCGACGACATGGCCCGGGTCGACGGCGGGCCGGAAGCGCTGCTGCGGCTCGACGAGCGCCGCCGCCTGCTCGGCCGGCCCCCGCTGGGTCCGGTGCTGCTGACCGCCGATGCCCGGCGCGCGGGGCTGGGCGCGCCCGTCGTCACCATCACCGACACCCCCGTCGCGCGGGAGACCGACTACGGCCGCGTCGACGACCACTCCTCGGCGATCCGGGCCGCCGGGGACGATCGGCGCACCTACAACCGGGTGCCCGACTACCCGGCGCCGGGCGCCGACCTCGTCACAGGTGGCTGGACCGGCGGCCGGCTCACCGCATCCAGTTCGGCGTCGGACGCCACCGCGCTGCCCAACGTCGCGCCCGCCATCGGACCCGTGGCGGCCATCGACGGCGACTCGGCCACCAGTTGGGTGTCCAACGCCCTGCAGGCCGCTGTCGGACAGTGGCTGCAGGTGGATTTCGACCACCCCGTCACCAACGCGACGATCACCGTCACACCGAGCGCGACCGCAGTCGGCGCACAGATCCGCAGGATGCAGCTGTCCACCGTCAACGGCACCACGACGCTGCGGTTCGACGAGCCCGGCGAGCCGTTGACGGCCGCGCTGCCGTACGGGGAGACCCCCTGGGTGCGCATCACCGCGGTCGGCACCGACGACGGCTCCGCCGGCGTGCAGTTCGGCATCACCGATCTGTCCGTGACGCAGTACGACGCATCGGGGTTTGCGCACCCGGTCGATCTGCGCCACACCGTCCTGGTGCCCGCGCCGCCGGTGGGTTCGGCCGTCGCGCAGTGGGATCTGGGCTCCGAACTGCTGGGCCGACCGGGCTGCGCCGACTCCCCCGACGGCGTGCACTGCGCAGCGTCGATGTCGTTGGCGCCCGAGGAGTCGGTGAACTTCAGCCGCACCCTGACCGTGCCGCAGCCGGTCTCGGTGGTCCCGACGGTGTGGGTGCGACCACGCCAGGGCCCCAACCTGGCCGACCTGATCAGCGAGCCGGGCACCACCCGGGCCCGAGGCGACGCAGACCTGATCGACGTACTCGGATCCGCCTACGCCGCCACCGATGGTGACCCGCGCACCGCGTGGACCGCACCGCAGAACGTGGTGCAGTACCAGACCGCCCCGACGCTCACCGTGACCCTGCCCCGGCCGACCGAGGTGACCGCGCTGCGGCTGACCCCCAGCTCCTCGCCGTTACCGACGCACCCGACCTGGGTCGCGATCGACCTCGGCGACGGCCCGCAGGTCCGCGAACTCAACCCCGCCGGCGACGGGGCGAGCGGACCGCAGACGCTGCCGCTGCAACCCCGCGTCACCGACACCGTCGCCATCAGCCTGCTGGATTGGGATGACGTCATCGACCGCACCGCTCTGGGTTTCGACCAGCTCAAACCGCCGGGCCTCGCAGAGATCGCGGTGCTGGGCGGCGACGGTAATCCCATCGCGGCCGCCGACGCCGCCCGCAACCGCACGCGTGCCATCACCGTCGACTGCGGACGCGGCCCGATCATCGCGGTGGCGGGCCGCTTCATCCCCACCTCGATCCGGACCACGGTAGGGGAATTGCTGGACGGCGAGCCGATCGCCGCACAGCCGTGCCAGCCCGAGCCGATCGGGCTGCCCACCGGCCAGCAGGAGTTGCTGATCAGCCCGAGCGCGGTCTTCGTGGTCGACGGCGCCCAGCTGGCCGGGCCGCTCGCGGCTGGGTTACCCACTGCCGCAACCGTTCCCGCCGACGCCGGGGTATGGGGACCGGGCCGTCGCGAAGTTCGTGCCGAGGTGGCGCCCACCGCACGGGTGCTGGTGGTGCCCGAAAGTGTGAACCCGGGGTGGATCGCGCATACCGGCGACGGAACCCGGCTGACACCGGTCACCGTCAACGGCTGGCAGCAGGGCTGGGTCCTGCCCGCGGGTACCGGCGGCACCATCACGCTGACCTTCGCCTCCAACTCGCTGTATCGCGCCGGCCTGGGCGGCGGGCTGGCGCTGCTGCCGCTGCTGGCCCTGCTCGCGCTGTTGCCGGCGCGGCGGCCGCCGCGCGACGATCCGCCGTCGCGGCCATGGACCCTCGGTCCGTTGGCGGCAACCGGGGTGCTCGCGGCCGGCGCGGTGATCGCCGGCGTCGCCGGGTTCGCGGTCTTCGGCGTCGCCCTTGGCGTGCAGTGCCTGCTGCGCAATCGGCAGCGGCTGTGCGACCGCCTCACCGTCGGCACAGCTGCCGGCGGGCTGATCCTGGCCGGCGCGGCACTGTCGCGCCAGCCGTGGCGGTCGGTCGACGGGTACGCCGGACACTCGGCGGGTGTTCAGCTGCTGGCGCTGATCGCGGTGGGCACCCTGGCCGCGTCGGTGAGTCCAATACGCGAACGCCGGATGCGAGCAGACGTAGGGTTGGACGATGGGAAATCCGCTGGTGAACGGGGTGCGAGGAGCGATCGACACGGCTGATCTCGGCGTGACGTTGATGCACGAACACGTTTTCGTGCTCTCGCCCGAGATCGTGGCGAACTACCCGGAAGCGTGGGGCGATGAGGGCGAACGGGAAGCCGATGCGATCGCGCGACTGAACGAACTGAAGGCGCGCGGCGTGGACACCATTGTCGATCTCACGGTGATCGGACTGGGTCGCTATACCCCCCGCATCGCCCGCGTCGCCGCGGCGACCGACCTCCAGATCGTCGTCGCCACCGGTGTGTACACCTACAACGACGTGCCGTTCTACTTTCACCTGTCGGGGCCGGGCTCCGAGCTTGGCGGCCCCGAAACGATGACCGACATGTTCGTCCGCGATATCGAGGAGGGCATCGCCGACACGGGTGTGAAGGCCGCGATCCTCAAGTGCGCGACCGACAAGCCGGGCGTCACCGCCGGCGTTGACCGGGTGCTCCGGGCTGTCGCGCAGGCGCACCGACGCACCGGGGTGCCCATCTCGACCCACACGCACGCGGCCACCCGACGCGGGCTGGAGCAGCAGCGCATCTTCACCGAAGAAGGCGTCGACCTCAGCCGCGTCGTCATCGGCCACTCCGGCGACACCACCGATATCGGCTATCTCGAAGAACTGATCGCCAACGGTTCCTACCTCGGGATGGATCGCTTCGGACTCGACCTTTTCCTGTCGTTCGAGGATCGCGTGAACACGGTGGCGCGAATGTGCGAGCGTGGACATGCGGACAAGATGGTGTTATCGCACGACGCGGCGTGTTTCATCGACTGGGTGCCCGAAGCGCTGCTGCCCGTCGCGGCACCCAACTGGCATTTCCTGCACATCCACAACGACGTACTGCCCGCGTTGAAAGCGCGCGGCGTCACCGATGAACAGATCGACACCATGCTGATCGCCAACCCCCGCAAGATCTTCGAGGCACAGGGCGGGTACTGAGATGGCCGAGCTCGGACGCCGACATCATCGCGCGACGACAGGCTCAGGCGAGTCGTTGACCGAGCTGTCCAACGGCGGCACCAGCCGGCGTCGGCGGTACTCCCAGCGCCGCAGGGCCTGGCGGCACGGCCACTCGACCAGCGCATAGCTCACGGCCGCGATGGCGAAGCCGAAGACCAGCGTCAGCACCAGCACCACCGGCATGTGGCCGTTGAACTGGAACTCCCCGATGACGGGAAAGACCATGGCCAGTGCGGCGAGATGCCAGACGAACAGGCCGTAGGACCACCGGCCCAGCGTGACCATCGCGGGGCCGGCCAGGAACCGGTGCGCGGTGTCGGGCCGGTCCAGCACCAGCGGGGCCACCAGTGCAGCGGCCACCACCGCGCCCATCGACACCTTCATCACGAACTGGCCGACAGTGCCCGGGATCAGACCCTCGGGTCCGGCCAGCGGCGACGCCGCCACCAGGTAGGCGGCCAGCGCCACCGCCGCCATCACGATGCGGCGCCGCGCCAGCCGGTGCGGCAGCCCGATGGGACTGACCGCCCATTCGGCCAGCAGCATGCCGGCGGCGAACCACGAGAAGAATGCCGGCGGCCAGGTCAGCGCATTCACCCCGAAGGGAGTGTCGAACGGGATCAGCCCCCAGCACAGGCTGGCGGCCGCGGCGGCCGCGATGACCCACGCCCGGGCCCGGACCGGCACCCGGCGCACGAGCAGCGCCAGCACGGGCAGCGCGAGGTAGAAGCTCACCTCGACGGACAGGCTCCACATCTGCGTCAGACCCGCGGTCAGGGTGAGGGGGACGTAGATCTGGGTGAGCGAAAGGTTGGCCAACCACACCGTCAGACTGGCGTTCTCGGCGTCAGGCAGCAGGGTCAGGATCACGATCACCGCCACCAGGTACCCCGGCATGATCCGCACGATCCGCGACCGCAGGTAGTGACCGGTCGGTGGGACGTGCCGAAGGCCGCGGGCGGCCGCGGCGTGTCCGCGCCACAGCAGGAAACCCGAAAGCGCGAAGAACACCGCGACGGCGAGGTCGAAGCGACCGAACAACCGCCCCGATGCCCAGGTGGAGTGCCCGGTCTGGAAGGCCACATGCGTGATCACCACGCCGATGGCCGCACATGCCCGCATGCCCTCGACGGCCGGCAGGAAGCCGCGCGTCCCGCCGACCTCGTCGGGTTGGCGGGCGTCGGTCATGAAGCCCAGTCTGCCGGTAGGGGTCCGGAAAACGGTGAATGGGTAATAAACCGACAGCTTAAACACTGCTGTTAGGGTCGAACGGGTTTTGCCTGGGCGCGGACCGGAAGGAGGGTACGGCGACTTGAACCGTGCAGTCATGTTGCGGATGGCGGCATGCGGCCTGCTGGGCCTCGGTGCCGCTCTGCTGATCGCCGCGCTGTTGCTGTCCACCTACACCGCCGACAAGGTCACCAGGATTCCGCTGGACGTGGACACGTCGTTGATCAGCAACGGTTCCGGGACGGCGCTGGACCCGTCATCGCTGTCGGGGGAGCGGTTCATCATCGACAAGAACGTCCCGCTGGTATCGCAGCAGCAGATCAGCGTCGAGTCGCCCGCCAATGCCGAGGTGGTGACGCTGCAGGTCGGTACCACGGTCCGGCGCACCGACAAGCAGAAGGACACCGGGCTGCTGCTGGCCATGGTGGACACGGTGACGCTGAACCGCAGCACCGCGCTGGCCGTCTCCGACGAGACCCGCCCCGGCGGCGCTGTGCAGAAACCACGCACCATCGATGACGACAAGCCGCCCACCAACATCGCCCTGCCGCACCAGGGGCTGGCGTACCGGTTCCCGTTCCACACCGAGAAGAAGACCTACCCGTACTTCGACCCGATCGCCCAGAAAGCATTCGACGCCAACTACGACGGCGAAGAGGACGTCAACGGCCTGACCACCTACCGGTTCGTCCAGAACGTGGGTTATGACGCCGACGGCAAGCTGGTCGAACCCGTCAAGTACGCCTCGCTGTACGACAAAGACGAGGACAGCGTGGTCACCGCGCGCGCATCGCTGTGGGGTCTGCCCGGAGACCCGGACGAACCGATCACGATGACCCGGTTCTACGCCGCACAGCGGACCTTCTGGGTGGATCCGGTATCGGGCACCATCGTCAAGGCCGAGGAGCGCGCCAACCACTACTACGCCCGCGACCCGCTGACGCCGGAGATGGCGCTGGCCGACTACAAGGTCACCTCCAACGAGCAGACCGTCGAGTCGCAGGTCAACAGCGCCCGTGATGAGCGGGATCGGGTCGCACTGTGGACGCGCATCCTGCCGATCACGTTCACCGCCACCGGCCTGGTCATCCTGATCGGCGGGGCGTTGCTCGGCGCGTTCAGCCTGCGGGCCGAATCGGCGCTGCTCGATCCCGGCCTGGACGAGGCCGACCACGGCTTCTTCCGGCGTGACGAGTCGGGTGAACCGGTGCCCGGTGCCGAGGCGCAGACCGAGAAGTTGCCGGCCCAGCGCCCGGACGCGGATCCGCCCGATCCGGGTCCGCCGGACCGCCCGTAGCAACTCGTGTCCCGGGAACGCCACTGGGCAGTCCAGTTGGCCGGGCCGGGCTACGCGCTGGCTCTGGCCTTGCTGGTGGTCGGGCCGCTGCTGGCTCCCGGCTATCTGCTACTGCGCGACGCGGTGTCGACGCCGCGCTCCTATCTGTCCGATACCGCGCTCGGACTGTCCGAATCGGCACCGCGGGCCACACCCCAGGACTTCGCGATCGCGCTGGCCTCGCATCTGATCGACGGCGGAATCGTGGTGAAGGCTCTGCTGGTCGCCGGGTTGTGGCTGGCCGGTTGGGGGGCGGCGCGGTTGGTCGCGACGGTGCTGCCGGAGGCCGCGCTGCCCGGTCAGTTCGTCGCGATCACGCTGGCAATCTGGAATCCCTACGTCGCCGAGCGCCTGCTGCAGGGGCACTGGAGCCTGCTGCTCGGGTATGGCTGCCTGCCGTGGGTGGCGGCGACGATGCTGCGACTGCGGGCACCCGATGACGGGCAGCGTCGGTGGGCAGGGTTTTACGGGCTGGCGTTCTGGATCGCGCTGGCGGGGCTGACACCGACCGGGCTGATACTGGCCGCGACGGTGGCGCTGACGTGCGTGGCCGCGCCCGGTACCGGCAGGGCGCGCTGGTTGTGTGCGGTCACTGCGCTCGGAGCCGCAGTGATCGCGGCCCTGCCCTGGCTGACAGCTTCGGCATTGGGCGGGCCGCTGGCGTCCTCGACGGCATCCGGCCTCCATGCGTTCGCGGCCCGTGCGGAGCCGGGCCTCGGCACCGTTGGCAGCCTGGCGAGCCTTGGCGGGATATGGAATGCCGAAGCTGTACCGGGTTCGCGGACAACGCTGTTCGCGGTAGTCGCGGCCGTGGTCCTGATCGGCGTGGTAGCGACCGGGCTGCCGGTGGTGGCGCGCCGCCCGGCAGCACTGCCGTTGCTGGTGCTTGCGCTGGTGTCCGTGGTGCTGCCCGCGGCGATGGCAACCGGCCCGGGAATCGCGGCGGCGCAGGCCATCGTTTCGGCAGTACCGAGTCTGGGCATCGTGCGGGACGCACAGAAGTGGGTGGCACTGGCCATGCCCGGCTACGCACTGGCCGGCGCGGGCGCGGTGGTCACGCTGGGTCGCCGGATACCGGCAACGGCCGCCGCCGCCGCCTGCTGTGCCGCTCTGCTGGTGGTGCTGCCCGATCTGGCCTGGGGGGTGTGGGGCCAGGTCGAGCCGGTCCGCTACCCGCCGGGGTGGGCGGCGGTGGCGGCCGCGGTCAACGCTGACCCGGCGACGGTGGCCGTGCTACCCGCCGACACCATGCGCCAGTTCGCCTGGTCCGATCCGGCACCGGTGCTGGACCCGCTGCCGCGCTGGGTGCGCGCCGATGTGCTGACCACCGGCGACCTGACGATCTCCGGGCGGACGGTCCTCGGCGAGGGCAGCCGGGCCCGCGAGGTGCAGCGGTTGCTGCTGGCCGGCGCAGATCCCGCGGCTCTGGCCCGGGCCGGCGTCGGCTGGGTGGTCGTCGAATCGGGCACCGGCGGCGACATGGGTTCGTCCGCAAGGACACTGGATCGCCTACCGGTCGCCTACCGCGACGCGGATCTGACGCTGTACCGGGCCGGTGGCACCGCATCGGATGCGCCGAGCGGGCGGCCGGCGGTACTGGTCGCGCACCTGGCGTGGCTGGCGCTGCTGACCGCGGGCGCAGTCGGCCTGGCGGTGGCGGTGCTGCGGCGCCCTAGACCAGCCCGCTGACCCGCCTGCCTTGGTGCACCGACTCCAGCACGCCGCGCATCGAGTCGGCGCTCTGCCGCCACGAGAACTCGCCGCTGCGGGCCTGCGCCTTGCAGCCGAGTTGATCGCGCAGCACCTGATCGGCCAGCAGCGCTTCGAGCCGGTACACCAACTCCTCGTGATCGTCGACGAGTATCCCGGTCACACCGTCGACGATCGAGTCCATCAGGCCGCCCGAGGACCGGTAGCCGATCGTCGGCACGCCGTGCTGCGCCGCCTCGATGACCGCCAGCCCCCAGCCCTCCTTGCGCGATGGCAACACGTGCACCCAAGACCGTTGCATGACATGGTGTTTGGTCACGTCGTCGACATGGCCGTGGAACGTCACCACCTCGGAGACACCGAGGGCCGCCGCATGGTCGACCAGGCGCTGGTGCCACCAGCCGCCGCCGACGATATCCAGGTGCAGGCCGGGCACCCGCGACCCCAGCACCGCCACCGCGTCGAGCGCGTCTTCGATCTGCTTGTGCGGAACCAGCCGGGACAGCACCACCACGCGCGGTGTGGCCGAGCGCGGCGCGGTCAGGGTCTGCTCGGGCGCCTCGTCGAGGCCGTTGCGCACCACCGCAATGCGATCGCGGTCCACACCCAGGTCGGTCAGGTCGCGCGCCGACGGCAGCGACACCGTCACGTACTGGTTGCGCCGATGCACCCGCGGCGAGAACGTCGACTCGACGTACCAGCCCAGCCGGCCGAGCCAGCGGCCCGCCACCGGCCACTGTTCGCGGTGACAGTGGTGCACGAGCACCGCGACCCGCCTTCCGTACACCAGCCGGGCCAGGAACGGCAAGCCGTTCTGGGTGTCGACCACCACATCGGGGCGCGCGTGACGCAACGGTCCCAGCCCGAGCCGCGCCCCGGCCATCGCCAGCAGCGCCCAGATGTACACCGAGTAGCGGCCACCGCCGCGGCTGACCCGCACCCCGTCGACAACGGCGCGCTTCGGCGCCCCGGGGTAGCCCGCGGTGCGCAACGTGACGGCCACACCCGACTCGGCGAGCAGGGCACCGATCCGCTGCAGGTACGTCTCGCTGCCGCCGCCCTGCGGGTGGCCGGTATCTCGCCAGCACAGCAACAGAACCGCGCCGACCCCCCTGGACTTCCGCTCGGCGATGAACATCGGTGTACAGGGTAGCCGCTGCGTACCCTGAGCCCTGATGGCCGCCACCGACCTCTTCGCCCGGCGGGCGACCCTGTCCCGGTCGCTGCGGCTGCTCAGCGAGTTCCGCTTCGAACAGCGCGACCCGGCACGGTTCTACGGCGCGCTGGCAGCCGACACCACCACGATGGTGACCGACCTGTGGCAGGCGATGCACGGCACCTCCCCGGCGGGCCGGACGCTACTCGACGTCGGCGGCGGACCGGGCTACTTCGCGGCGGCGTCCGCGGCCCTCGGACTGAACTATGTGGGCGTCGAACCTGACCCACGGGAGTTGCATGCCGCGCCCGCCCACACCGGCGGACCGGGGACGTTCGTGCGCGCGTCCGGGATGGCACTGCCGTTCTCGGACGCCAGCGTGGACATCTGCCTGTCGTCCAACGTCGCCGAACATGTCCCGCGACCGTGGCAGCTCGGCGGCGAGATGCTGCGGGTCACCAAGCCGGGCGGCCTGGTGGTGCTGTCCTACACGGTGTGGCTGGGCCCGTTCGGCGGGCATGAGATGGGTCTGACGCACTACCTCGGCGGTGCGCGCGCCGCGGCGCGCTACACCCGAAAGCACGGCCATCCGGCGAAGAACAACTACGGATCGTCACTTTTCCCGGTGTCGGCGGCCGACGGGATGCAGTGGGCCGCGAGCACCGGGGCGCTGGTGGCCGCATTTCCGCGCTACCACCCGCGATGGGCGTGGCGGATGACGTCGGTACCGCTGCTGCGGGAGTTCCTGGTGAGCAACCTGGTGCTGGTGCTCACGCCTCGCCGGTACCCGGATGCTCCCTGACTGAAACAGGTTCTCGCTCAGCGTCTGGCTTGGGTAGGGTGTGCGCCATGAGCGACAGCCAGGCGACAGCCCAGAAGACCGAGTACGACAAGCTGTTCATCGGTGGCAAGTGGACGCAGCCGTCGACCGACGAGATCATCGAGGTCCACTCGCCGGCCACCGGCGAGTACGTCGGCAAGGTGCCGCTGGCGGCCGCCGCCGACGTAGATCGCGCAGTCGCCGCGGCGCGGCGAGCCTTCGACGAAGGCCCGTGGCCCGGTACGCCGCCGGCACAACGGGCCGCGGTGATCGAGTCCGCGGTCAAGCTGCTCGAAGACCGCAAGGACCTGTTCACCGCGCTGCTGGCCGGTGAGACGGGTGCGCCGCCGGCCATCGTCGAGACGATGCACTGGACCGGCTCGCTGGGATCGCTGAATTTCTATGCCGGCGCTGCGGATGCGGTGACCTGGAGCGAGACCCGCAATGGCGTGTTCGGGCAGACGATAGTCTCGCGGGAGCCGGTCGGCGTGGTGGGCGCGATCGTCGCCTGGAACGTGCCGCTGTTCCTGGCGGTCAACAAGCTGGGTCCGGCCCTGCTGGCCGGTTGCACGATGGTGCTCAAGCCGGCCGCCGAGACCCCGCTGACCGCCAACGCCCTTGCCGAGGTGTTCGCCGAGGCCGGCCTGCCCGAGGGCGTGCTGTCGGTGGTGCCCGGCGGTGTCGAGACCGGGCAGGCGCTGACGTCGAACCCCGACGTCGACATGCTGACGTTCACCGGCAGCTCGGCGGTGGGCAAAGAGGTCGGCAAGCGCGCCGCGGACATGCTCAAACCGTGCACGCTGGAGCTGGGCGGCAAGTCGGCGGCCATCATCTGCGAGGACGTCGACCTGGCCGCGGCCGTGCCGATGCTGGTGTTCTCCGGCGTGATGAACGCCGGGCAGGGCTGTGTGAACCAGACCCGCATCCTGGCGCCGCGATCGCGCTACGACGAAATCGTAGACGCCGTAGTGAATTTCGTGAAGATGCTGCCGGTCGGGCTGCCATCGGATCCGGCCGTCCAGGTCGGCCCACTGATCTCGGAGAAGCAGCGCCAGCGTGTCGAGGGCTATATCGCGAAGGGTATCGAGGAGGGCGCGCGCCTGGCCTGCGGTGGTGGCCGGCCGGAGGGGCTGGACAGCGGCTATTTCGTGCAGCCGACGGTGTTCGCCGACGTCGACAACAAGATGACGATCGCGCAGGAGGAGATCTTCGGGCCGGTGCTGTGCATCATCCCCTATGACACCGAGGAAGACGCGATCGCGATCGCCAACGACTCGGTGTACGGACTGGCCGGCAGCGTGTGGACCACCGATATCCCGCACGGCATCGAAATCGCCGCCCGGATACGCACCGGTACCTACGGGATCAACTGGTACGCCTTCGATCCCGGCTCACCGTTCGGCGGGTACAAGAACTCCGGCATCGGCCGGGAGAACGGCCGGGAGGGCGTCGAGCACTTCTGTCAGCTCAAGAGCGTGTTGTTGCCGATGGGCTACACCCAGCCCAACAGCTAGAAGATGATGCGGGCGATCGAATCGGCCACTGCGGCCGGTTTGGTCGAGCCGTCGATTTCGACGGTGTTCCGCACGGTCAGGTTGACGGTGTTCTCGTCCACCTTCGCGGCGTCCACCAGTTCAGAGCGCACCCGGACCCGGCTGCCCACGACGACCGGGGTGGGAAACCGCACCTTGTTGAGCCCGTAGTTGATGCCCATCTTGGCGTTCTTGACGGCGTAGTTGTCCTTGCTCAGGGCGGGGATCATCGACAGCGTCAGGAACCCGTGGGCAATCGTTGCCCCGAAAGGGCTTTCGGCCCTGGCGCGCTCGACGTCGACGTGGATCCACTGGTGGTCGCCGGTGACTTCGGCGAAGTCGTCGATGCGTTTCTGGTCGATCTCTTCCCACTCACTGACGCCGAGTTCCCGGCCGACGAGCGCGACGGCGTCGTCGATGGACGTGATCACCTGCATTATTCCTCCAGATTGAAATCAGAACGCTTCCTCGGGCACTTCCATGATCGAGCCGTCGACGGCCTCGACGATCCTGCGCTCGGCCGCCAGCCGGGGCAGCACGTTCTTGACGAAGAAGTTGGCCGCGGCGACCTTTCCAGAGTAGAAGGCGCGATCGCGTGCCGCCGGATCATCGTCGAGCGCATCGAGCGCGATCTCGGCCTGGCGCAGCAGCAGCCATCCGATCAGCAGATCCCCGACCGCAAGCAGAAACGGTACCGACGCCAGCCCCACCCGATAGAGCTCACGGGAGTTCTGCTGCGAGTCGAGAAGATATCCGGTCAGGGTTGCGACCATGGCGCGCAGGTCATCGAGCGCGGTGGCCAGCAGCGCGCGGCTGTCGGCGAGCTCTGCTCGGGCGCCGTCACTGTGCAGGAACTGCTCTATCTGGGCCACGACGTGCTGCAGTGCAACCCCCTGGTCCCGAGCGATCTTGCGGAAGAAGAAATCCTGCGCCTGGATTGCGGTGGTGCCTTCGTACAGGGTGTCGATCTTCGCGTCCCGGATGTACTGCTCGATCGGGTAGTCCTGCAGGAAACCGGAACCACCCAGCGTCTGCAGCGACTCGGTCAGGCACTGGTAGGCACGCTCGGAACCGACACCCTTGACGATCGGCAGTAACAGGTCGTTGACCCGGTCGGCCAACTCGGCGTCCGCCCCGGAAACGATCGCGGCCACACTGGGATCCTGGTGCGCGGCGGTGTAGAGGTAGAGCGCACGCAGCCCCTCGGCATATGCCTTCTGCGTCAGCAGCGCCCGCCGCACATCGGGGTGATGGATGATGGTGACGCGTGGGGCGTCCTTGTTGCGCATCTGGGTCAGGTCGGCCCCCTGCACCCGGGTCTTGGCGTACTCCAGCGCGTTGAGGTAGCCGGTCGACAACGTGGAAATCGCCTTGGTGCCGACCATCATCCGCGCATATTCGATGAGCCTGAACATCTGCGCGATGCCCTTGTGGGTGTCGCCCACCAGCCAGCCGGTCGCCGGAACTCCATGCCCGCCGAACGTCACCTCGCAGGTGGCCGACGCCTTCAGGCCCATCTTGTGCTCGAGACCGGTGACGAAAACTCCGTTGCGGGCACCCGGTTCGCCGGTCTCGGGATCGGGCAGGAACTTCGGGGCCAGGAACAGGCTCAGACCCTTGGTGCCCGGTCCGGCACCCTCGGGGCGGGCCAGCACCACATGGAGGATGTTCTCGAACAGGTCGTCGGTGTCGCCGTTGGTGATGAAGCGTTTGACACCCTCGATATGCCAGGTGCCGTCGTCCTGCTCGATGGCCTTGGTGCGCCCCGCACCGACATCTGACCCCGCATCGGGTTCGGTGAGCACCATGGTGGAGCCCCAGTTGCGATCGGCCGCCATCGACGCCCAGTGCCGTTGCTGCTCGTTGCCGATCTGGTACAGGATGCCCGCAAAGATCGGGCCGGACAGGTAGAGGAATGCGGCGGGCTGCGCGCCGAGGACGAACTCGTTGATCGCCCAGGCGACCATGGCAGGCGCCGGCACGCCGCCGACGTGCTCGTCGAGCCCGATCCGGAACCACTCACCCTGCTGCCACGCCCGCAGGGACTTCTTGAAGGACTCGGGCAGGGTCACGACATGTGTGGCGGGGTCGAACGTCGGCGGGTTGCGGTCGGCGTCGGCGAAGGATTCCGCCAGCGGCCCCTCCGCCAGCCGCGAGGCCTCGGCCAGCATCTGGCGCACCGAGTCGCCGTCGAGGTCGCCGAACGCCCCGCCGGCCAGGGCCTTGTCGAGGTCAAGCACCTCGAACAGGTTGAACTCGAGATCGCGCACATTGCTCTTGTAGTGGCCCATGACCTTCGCCTTTCGGTCCGACTGCGCCGAGCGTAACGCCTCCTCAGCGGCCCTGGAACCGCGCCTGGCGGCGCTCCACGAAGGACTGCACGCCCTCGGCGGCGTCGGCAGTGCCGAACAGCGCGGTCACATCGGGCCGCAGCCGGGCGATGGCGGCGTCGTCACCCTGCGCGCGGGCCAGCTGTGCCGACGCCAGCGTCGCCCTGACGCCCAGCGGGGCGGTCCGCTCCGCGATCGTCGCCGCGATCTCGCGGGCGCGGGCCAGCGCCCCGGCGGCGTCCTCGGCGACCTCCTGGACCAGGCCGATGCGGTGCGCCTCGTCGGCGCCGAATTCGTCCCCGGTAAGCAGCCAGCGCATCGCATTGCCCCACCCGGCCTCGCGGGGCAGCCGGATGGTGGCCCCGCCGAACGGATAGATCCCGCGCAGCACTTCTATCTGGGCGAATCGCGTGCCGGCTGCGGCGACGCGGATGTCGGCGGCCAGCAGCAGTTCGATGCCCAGCGTCATGCACCAGCCATGCGCGGCGGCCACCAGCGGCTTGGTCCAGGTCCCGTCCAGGCGCCACGGATCACGCCCGTCGTCGGGAAAGGGGGTCTGGCCGGCCACAATGTTCGGGGCGACGTCGACCAGGTCGAGGCCCGCGGTGAAGTGCTCGCCATGCGCGAACAGGACGCCGGCGCGCAGCGAGTCGTCCGATTCCAGCAAGCCATAGGCGCGGGACAGGTCGGCAAGCATGGCCCGGTTGAACGCGTTGCGCTTGTCCGGCCGGTTCAGGCCGATCACCAACACATGCCCGTCGCGCTCCAGTGAGACGGTGTCGAGCGTCAACTCCGGTGTTGTCATGTGCCAAGCCAACCGCATCTCCCACTGATATGCAATACATCATAAAATGTAACATCGAGCCATGCGGCCTGAAACTGGGGCGACACCGTTGCATAACATTTTAGCTGCGGTTATGGTCTCCGACCGGTTGGGTCGTTGCGAATCAGTCCGTG
>CAZDYH010000017.1:0-5846 GCA_964509355.1 uncultured Mycobacterium sp. | reverse complement strand
CACCAAACGAGGCTCGACTCGACGGAACATGCTGGTCAGTGCCGCCGAGGTGCTACGGGAGCGCGGGGCGGCAGGTGTCACCATCGACGAGGTGCTGACCCGCAGTGGCGCGCCACGTGGATCGGTGTACCACCACTTTCCCGAGGGCAGGAATCAGATCCTGACCGAAGCACTGCGATACGCCGGGGATGCCATCACCGCGACTATCGACGACGCTGCCGACCGGGGCGCGACGACTCTGTTGCGCCAGTTCGTCGAGTTCTGGGACCGCCTGCTGACCGACAGCGACTTCACCGCGGGATGCCCGGTGGTGGCCGCGGCAATCGGTTGCGCGGATGATGAGCCCCAGTTGGCGGTTGTCGCCGGCGAGATATTCAGCCGCTGGCGCGATGCACTGATCCGCGCGTTCGTCGCCGATGGGTTCGATGAGTCGGACGCCGGGTCACTGGCCGTCATGTCTATCGCCTCGCTCGAAGGTGCCGTGGTGCTGTGCCGTTCGACCCGCAGCGCCGATCCACTGCATGATGTCGCCGCGCAGATCGAATTCCTGATCAAGGCAAAGGAATTCGTCCGGCGAAATGGTCTCCCGACGCGTTATCCGTCATGACCAACGATGAAGGAGGGCCATGCCAGACCAAAGCCCGTTCATCTGGCACTCTTACATTGCGGTGGAGGACGTCGACGAATGTGCCAAGCGCGCAACCTCTCTCGGTGGAAGCGTCTTGGTCGCTCCGCATGATGTGCCCGATGTTGGCCGGGTATGCGCTGTGGCAGATCCCACCGGGGCCGTCGCACACCTGATGCAACCGGTGGAGCAATGACGCGTAGCGTCCGCTCCGCCACCCAGCGAGCACGGCGCATAGGTGACGATCATTTCGTCGACCGGACGTCCCTGCCCTCGGCGTATTGCCGCCCTGCTATGACCCGACATCCCGTCGACGAAAGCCGAGCACTGCGATCACGGTCAGGACAGCGACGGTGCCGAGCGCGACCACGACGCCGGCCGTCGACACGCCGTTACGCAGCGGATCGTGGCCGGCGTACTGGTAGAACGGCGAGACCTTCTGCCACGGCCGCAGCCACGAGACGATCGGACCGAGTCCGTTGACCAGGTAGGCGAGCACGGCTACGACGGCGGGCACCGCGCGGGCCGGGGCGGGACGCCCGACGATGGCCCCGATGGCGAGCGCAAGCGCGCCGAACACCAGCGCCAGCAGCGCCATATGCAGCATCGCGGCGGCGATGTTGCCCGCCGGCAGATCCATGTCCGCGAGCCGTCCCTCCGCGAGCAGTGCAACTCCCAGGACCGCCGCGAGCAGCACTGTCCCGACCACCATCGCGCCGAGCTTTTCGACCACGATCCGGCCCCGCCCGACCGGGGTCGAGAGCAGTAAGTCCAGAGTGCGCCGCTCCTCCTCGCCAGCAACAGCGGCCGTGCCGACGTTTATCGCGTAGAGCAGCAGCAGCAGTGGTCCCATGAACGACATCAGCTCGACCTGGATGTATCCGACCGGGGTCGACATGTCGGCGCCGGACATGGTGAACAACGCCCGGAACGCCTCTGGCATCTGCTCGACGAACTCCGCCATCGACGGCTGTCCGCGCACGCTGGGCCAGATCGCGACGTACATGGCGGCGAGCAGGACCAGACCTATCGCCCAGGCGGGCAGCCCGCGCCGCTGGTCGTACAGCGTCTTGGCGAACACGCTACGCAGCATTGCCGCCCCCGATGCCGTAGAAGGTCATGAAGGTCTCCTCCAGGCCCGCCTCGGCACACTGGAAGTCGACAATCCGATAGCGCGCAACCACTTTGACCAGTGTGTCGAGGGCGGACTGCGGCGCACTGCAGTGCAGCGTCGCCCCGTCGACGACGACGTCGCGGACGCCGGGAAGGTTCGCGAACACGTCCGGGGCGACGGGGTCTGCGAACCGGGCCACCACGTGGTGCAGGGACTTCTCCCGCAAGGAGGGCAAGTCCTCGACGGCAATGAGTCGACCTTCGCGCAGCACCCCCACCCGATCTGCCACCGCGTCGACCTCACTGAGCACGTGCGAGGAGAGCAGCACGGTGCCGCCCGCGGCGGTGTGCTCGCGCAGGATCGCATAGAACTCCTGCTGGACGAACGGGTCGAGTCCGCCCGTGGGCTCGTCGAGGATCAGCAACTCCGGCGCCGACATCAGTGCGAGGACCAGTGCGAGCTTCTGCCGGTTGCCCTTCGACAGCGTCCGGGCCCGCTGGTTCAGGTCCAAGTCCAGCCGGTCGGCCAGTGCGCCCGCCGCCGCTTCCGCCGGCCTGCCCCGCAGATGGCCGAGATAGCTGACGTGCTCCCGTCCGGAAAGTCGGTCATACAGCGCCAACTCCCCGGGGACGTAGCCGACGCGACGGTGTACCTGTACGGCCTGCGTCCAGGCGTTCATGTCCAGCACCGCCGCGGTCCCGTCGGTGGGACGCAGCAGACCCATCAGCACCCGTAGGGTCGTTGATTTCCCCGACCCGTTGGGGCCGAGATACCCGAAAACCTCGCCCTGCCGAATATCCAGATTCACCTCACGCAGAGCGACGAACGACCCGTACGCCTTCGTGAGCCCCACCGTGCGCACCATCGCATCCTGGCTCATGGCTGTCACGATGCAGCGTTGCAGGACACGCGGACGGGTGGAATTGGTCACTGATTCGGCGGCAATGGTCACCGGTTCAGCCCGCTCACCGGTTGACGGGAACCGGTCAACTAATCTGTCACCGACGATCAGGAACCCCCAATGAGCAACTTCGAGGCGCTGTGCGCCAACGAGCCCGAACTGGCCAAGCTGCGAACGTCGGTCCGGGAGTTCCTGGCCGCCGACCGCGAGACGTTCGGGTGGCAGCGGGCGGTCGACTCGTGGCTTTCGTGCTGGGACGAGGGTTTCAGCGCCCGCCTCGGCGACGCCGGATTCCTCGGTCTGACCATCCCGCCGGAGTACGGCGGGCACGGGCTGGGACACCTGCACCGCTATGTCGTCACCGAGGAGTTGCTGGCCCAGGGTGCGCCGGTGGCGGCGCACTGGATCGCCGACCGGCAGGTCGCGCCGGGACTGCTGTCCTACGGCAACGAGGAGCAGCGGCAACGGCTGCTGCCGCAGATCGCCGCCGGCCGGTTCTACTCGGCGATCGGGATGAGCGAACACGGCGCCGGTTCCGACCTCGCTGCCGCCCAGGCCAGAGCTGTTCGGGCCGAGGGCGGCTGGGTCCTCACCGGCACGAAGGTGTGGACCAGCGGTGCACACCTCGCCCACCAGGTTGTCGTACTGGCCCGAACCAGCCCACTCGATCCCGAGCATCGGCATGCCGGATTCAGCCAGTTCCTGGTGCCGTGCCACGCGCCCGGCATCACGATCAGCCCGATCGTGCTGATGTCGGGTGAGCACCACTTCAACGAAGTGATCTACCAAGACGTCTTCATCCCCGATGCCGATGTGCTCGGCGAGATCGGGAACGGCTGGCACCAGGTGACGGCCGAGCTGTCGTTCGAGCGCAGCGGGCCCGAGCGGATCCTGTCGACCGCGCCGCTGATCATCGACCTGATCCGCGCGCTGGCGGAGCAGGAAGTCGACGACAGGACTGCCGCCGAGGTGGGATACCTGCTCGCACGGTTGATCTCGCTGCGTCAATTGTCGGTGTCGGTGGCCCGCGCGCTGGCCGACGGCGGGTCACCGGCCAACCAGGCGGCGTTGGTCAAGGATCTCGGCACCCGCTTCGAGCAGGACTCCGTTGAGCTCGCCGCCGATCTGCTCGACTACGTCGACAGTGAATCACCCGGCCGGGCAAGGCTGCGGACGCTGGTCGACACCGCGCGATTGCACTCGCCGATGTTCACTTTGCGCGGTGGGACCAATGAGGTGCTGCGGGGCTTGGTGGCCCGCGGAATGGGGTTGCGATGAGCCTCTCGGCACTTGCCGGCGGCGTATTCGACAGCGGCACGGACTCCGAAGACGATGCCGCGGAACTGCGTCAGCTCGTCGGCGATATCGGGCGACGTTCTTTCGACGCGCGGCTCGGGCAGCGGACGTTGCCGGAGAGGTTCGACGATGCCCTGTGGCGAAACCTGGAGGACACCGGGCTGAGCCGGCTCACCAGCACCCCGGATCTCGGTGCCGGTCCGGTGGAGCTGGCGATCGTGCTACGCGGCCTGGCCCGGCACGCCGCGGCGGTCCCGATTGCCGAGACCGACCTGCTCGGCGCCTGGCTCGGCGCACGGGCAGGGCTCGACCTGCCTGAAGCGGGACCGCTGACCGTCGCGATCGCCGACGCCGAATCCACCGGTGGCCGCATCACCGGCACCGCACGCCAAGTCCCGTGGACGCTGGCCGGCGCCGCGGTGCTGTTGGCGGCCCACATCGGGGATGGACTGCTCGTCGGTGTCATCGACCCCGATGAACTCCAACTCGTCCGGGGCCACAACCTGGCCGGTGAGCCGCGTGACTCCGTCGCCTTCGACCTGCCCGCCGACTCGTTTCGCACTCTCGACGCCACGGTGGGCGACGAGCTGACGCGACGCGGCGCGTGGGCGCGGTGCGTGCAGACCATCGGCGCGCTGGATGGGGCCGCCGAGCTGTCGGTGGCCCACGCCCGTGACCGCGTTCAATTCGGCCGCACGCTGAGCAAATTCCAGTCTGTGCAGCATTCGCTGGCCGCCATGGCCGGCGAGATCGAGCGGGCCCGCGCCGCCGCGACGCTCGCCGTCGCCGCCGCCGCCGACCACGGATTCGACAGCCCCGGGGCCGACTACGCCGTCACGGTGGCGAAGGTGGTGCTCGGGCGGGTGGTTCCGAGTGTCGCCACCAGCGCCCATCAGCTGCACGGGGCAATCGGGGTCACGATCGAGCACCAGCTCTGGTTGTCGACGACTCGGGCGCAGAGCTGGATCGAGGAGTTCGGCAGCACCGGGCACTACGCCCGTCGCCTCGGCCGGGTCGCACTGGCGGGCGCACAGGACGGCGTCGATCCGTGGGACATCATGATCGGCGATGCCCGGCAGAGCTGGCTGTAGCGGCCAGACTCAGCTGCCGGTCCAGCGCGGTGGGCGCTTCTCCGCGAAAGCGATCGCGCCTTCTCTTGCGTCGTTGGACGCGAAGACCGGCAGCAGGATCTTCATCTGCTCGGCGAACATGGTCTCCGGCGTCCAACTGCGCGACTCGGTGATGATCCGCTTGGTTGCCGCGACCGCGAGCGGGCCGTTGGCGGTGATCTTCTCGGCCAGCGCAATCGCCGCGTCCAGCGCCGTGCCGGGCTCGGCGAGCACGTTGACCAACCCCAGTTCGTGAGCCCGAGCGGCGGGCAGGTTGTCACCGGTCAGCGCCAACTCCATGGCGATCTGGTAGGGAATGCGCTGCGGCAACCGCAGCAGCCCGCCACCGCCGGCGACCAGCCCGCGCTTGACCTCGGGGATACCGAACGCCGAGTCCTTCGCCGCCACGATCAGGTCGGTGGCCAGCGCCAGCTCGGTTCCGCCGGCCAGGGCGAAGCCCTCGACCGCGGCGATCAACGGCTTGACCGGCGGACGCTCGGTGAAACCCAGCCCGCGGCCCTTGACCACGACGTTCTCACCGCGGGCGAACGCCTTGAGATCCATACCCGCGCAGAAGGAGCCACCGGCGCCGGTCAGCACCCCGACCGACAGGGCGGGATCACCGTCGAGGCGGTCCATCGCGTCGGCCAGACCCTGACTCACCGCGGCGTTGACCGCGTTCCTGGCCTGCGGACGGTTGATGGTGATCACCAGGATCCGGTCGCGCTGCTCAACGAGGACTTCTGGGCTGACGGCTTCGGCACTCACGACGGCGTGACGCTCCTTGCTTGGATTGGCAGT
>CAZDYH010000016.1:26072-29091 GCA_964509355.1 uncultured Mycobacterium sp. | reverse complement strand
CAGGCACCGAAGGCCGTCGATCGCGGACTGCTCATCGAAGCCGCCAACGGCGACCTCGTCGTGGTGGTGCGCAATACCCCGGTGGTCTCCGCACCCCTGGGCCAAGTGCTCAGCCCGGCCTGCCAGAAGCTGACGTTCAGCGCCAGCGCCGACAAGGTGACCGCCGAATTCGTCGGACTGAAGCAGGGCGCGGGAGACGACGACCCCGGCGCCCCGCTGCGCGGGGAGCGCGGCGGCTACGACTTCCGTCCGCAGATCGTCGGCGTCTTCACCGATCTGTCCGGTCCGGCGCCACCGGGCCTGAGCTTCTCGGCGACCGTCGACACCCGCTACAGCAGTTCGCCGACCGTGCTGAAGCTCGTCGCGATGGTGCTCGGGGTGGCGCTGACCGTCGTGGCGCTGACCGCACTGCACATCCTGGACACCGCCGACGGCATGCGGCACCGGCGGTTCCTGCCCCGACGCTGGTGGTCAGCCACCCCGCTGGACGGTGTGGTGACGGCCGTGCTGGTGTGGTGGCATTTCGTCGGCGCCAACACCTCCGACGACGGCTACATCATGACCATGGCCCGGGTGTCCGAGCACGCCGGCTACATGGCCAATTACTACCGCTGGTTCGGCACCCCCGAGGCTCCGTTCGGTTGGTACTACGACCTGCTGGCGCTCTGGGCGCACGTCAGCACCAACAGCGTCTGGATGCGGCTGCCCACCCTGGTGATGGCGCTGGCCTGCTGGTGGATCATCAGCCGCGAGGTCATCCCCCGACTGGGACATGCAGTGAAGAACAGCCGGGCCGCGGCGTGGACCGCGGCGGGCGTGTTCCTGGCGTTCTGGCTGCCACTCAACAACGGTTTGCGGCCCGAGCCCATCATTGCCCTGGGCATTCTGCTGACCTGGTGCTCGGTGGAACGCGCGGTGGCCACCAGCCGGTTGCTGCCCGCCGCGATCGCCATCATCATCGGCGCGCTGACCCTGTTCTCCGGGCCCACCGGTATCGCGTCGGTCGGGGCGCTGCTCGTTGCCATCGGTCCGCTGAAGACCATCGTGGCGCGGCACACCTCGCGATTCGGCTACCTGGCGCTGCTGGCGCCGATCCTGGCCGCCTGCACCGTTACCGTGATCCTGATCTTCCGCGACCAGACCCTGGCCGGGGAGATCCAGGCCAACACCTTCAAGGCCGCGGTGGGGCCGAGCCTGAGCTGGTTCGACGAACACATCCGTTACGAGCGGTTGTTCATGGCCAGCCCCGACGGATCGGTGGCGCGCCGGTTCGCCGTGCTGACACTGGTTCTCGCGCTTGCGGTGTCGGTGGCAATGGCGTTGCGCAAGGGCCGAATTCCCGGTACCGCCGGCGGGCCCAGCCGACGGATCGTCGGCATCACCATCATCTCGTTCCTGGCGATGATGTTCACCCCGACCAAGTGGACCCACCACTTCGGCGTCTTCGCTGGCCTCGCCGGTTCGCTCGGCGCGCTCGCCGCGGTCGCGGTGGCGGCTGCGGCGATGCGCTCGCGGCGCAACCGCGCGGTATTCGCGGCCGCAGTGCTGTTCGTCATGGCATTGTCGTTCGCGAGCGTCAACGGCTGGTGGTATGTCTCCAATTTCGGTGTGCCGTGGTCGAATTCGTTTCCCGAGTGGAAGTTCGGCTTCACCACGGTTCTGCTGGGGCTGGCGGTCGTCGCCCTGCTCGTCGCGTCCTGGTTCCACTTCTCCGGTCGAGACCTCCCACCGGCCGATGCGCCGGAGAACAAGGCCGGCCGATGGTCACGCCTGGGTCGAATGTTGCAGTCGCCGTTGGCGATAGCGGCATGGCTGCTGGTGATCTTCGAAGTTGTGTCGCTGACGCTGGCGATGATCGACCAGTACCCGGCCTGGTCGGTGGGCCGCTCCAACCTCGAGGCGCTCACCGGCAAGACCTGCGGTCTGGCCAACGACGTGCTGGTCGAGCAGGACCCGAATGCGGGCATTCTGGCTCCGGTCAGCGTGCCTGTCGGCGACGCGCTGGGCGCGGTGACCGCCGACGGCTTCACCCCCAACGGCATTCCCGCCGACGTGTCCGCGGACCCGGTGCTGGAACCCCCGGGCGGCGGCAACTCGCTGGACGACGGGCTGGTGACCAGCAGCGAGGCCGGCACCGAGGGCGGCACCACCATGGCGTCGGGGATCAACGGATCACGCGCGCGCCTGCCCTACGGCCTGGACCCCGCCCGGACCCCGGTGCTGGGCAGCTGGCGCGCCGGCGTGCAGCAGCCGGCCATGTTGCGGTCCGCCTGGTACCGGCTGCCACCGCGCGATGAGGCCGGCCCGCTACTGGTGGTGTCGGCTGCCGGCCGCTTCGACCCTGGCGAGGTGCAGGTGCAGTGGGCCGGTGATGACGGCCTGCCGGCCGGCGCCGTCGGATTCGCCGACGTCGGGGCGGCCCCGGCGTGGCGTAACCTGCGGGTCCCGCTGGCGGCCATCCCGCGCAGCGCCACCCAGATCCGCCTGACCGCCAGTGACGACGATCTGGCGCCCCAGCATTGGATCGCGCTGACCCCGCCGCGGATTCCACGGCTGCGCACGCTGCAGGACGTCGTCGGGTCGCAGGATCCGGTGCTGCTGGACTGGCTGGTCGGCCTGGCGTTTCCGTGCCAGCGGCCGTTCGGTCACCAGAACGGCGTCGCCGAGACGCCGAAATGGCGGATCCTGCCGGACCGGTTCGGCGCCGAGGCGAACTCCCCGGTGATGGACAACATCGGCGGTGGCCCGCTGGGTATCAGTGAGCTGCTGGTACGCGCGACCACCGTGCCCAGCTATCTGAAGGAGGACTGGTTCCGGGACTGGGGCGCCCTGCAGCAGCTCACCCCGTACTACCCCGACGCTCAGCCGGCACGGCTCGACCTCGGTCGGACAACACGCAGCGGCCTGTGGAGCCCGGCGCCGCTGCGCCATTAGGTACGTCGCATAACATCGAGCCTCGTGTCCGGTGATGAGCGTCTTGCGCGAAGAGCATCGGATACCGATGAGCGTCTTGCGCGAA
>CAZDYH010000016.1:18515-25972 GCA_964509355.1 uncultured Mycobacterium sp. | reverse complement strand
GGTGATGAGCGTCTTGCGCGAAGAGCATCGGATACCGATGAGCGTCTTGCGCGAAGAGCATCGGATACCGATGAGCGTCTTGCGCGAAGAGCATCGGATACCGATGAGCGTCTTGCGCGAACTCACCGCATCGCGCGGTTGACAGCCGTTGTCGCGGGCATCGCCGGCGTGCTCCTCTGCGTGCTGGTGCCGCTGCTTCCGGTCAAGCAGACGACCGCGACCATCCTGTGGCCCCAGGGGATCGGCCCCAACGGGTTGGTCACCGACATCACCGCCCCACTGGTCTCGGGCGCGCCGAAGGCGCTGGACGTGTCGATCCCCTGTTCGGCGATCGCCACGCTGCCCGCCGCGGGCGGTCTGGTGTTCTCCACGATCCCGCCCGCCGGGATCGACGCCAGCCGCAACGGCCTGTTCGTCCGCGCTAACGCCGATGTCGTGGTCGTCGCATTCCGTGACTCGGTGGCAGCGGTTGCGCCGCGCGCGGCGGTGAACTCCGGCTCCTGCAAAGTGCTGCACATCTGGGCCGGCCCCGGCGGCGTCGGAGCCGACTTCGTCGGCATCCCCGGCGCTGCCGGCACCCTCGCGCCCGAGAAAAAACCCCAGGTCGCCGGCGTCTTCACCGACCTGCGGGTAGCGGCCCAGTCCGGAGCCGCAGGACCGGTGACATCAGGCGGTGGCCTGTCGGCCCGCATCGACGTCGACACCCGGTTCATCACGAAGCCGACGGTGCTCAAGCTGGCGGTGATGGTGCTTGGCGTCGCGTGCGTGGTCGCCTCGATCGTCGCGCTGGCGGTCTTGGACCGCCGTTCCGGCAGGCGGGTGCCGGGGGCGTGGCAGCGAATTGTTCGCGCCCGCCCGGCCACCTGGCTGGCCGATATCGGCGTTATCGGCACGCTGCTGCTCTGGCATATCGTCGGGGCGATCTCATCCGACGACGGCTACAACCTGACCATCGCGCGGGTTTCGGGTGAGGCGGGCTACACGGCCAATTACTTCCGCTTCTTCGGCACGACGGAGGCGCCGTTCGACTGGTACCAGTCGGTGCTGGCGCACTTCGCGGCGGTCAGCACCGCCGGTGTGTGGATGCGGTTGCCCGCCACCGCGGCGGGCATCGGGACGTGGCTCATCCTGAGCCGCTGCGTGCTGCCGCGACTGGGCCATCGGGTGGCGATCAATCGAGTCGCGGTGTGGACGGCCGCGGCGGTGTTCCTGGCCGCCTGGCTGCCGTTCAACAACGGCCTGCGCCCGGAGCCGCTGATCGCCTTCGGCGGGCTGGCCGTGTGGATCCTGGTGGAGAACGCGATCGGCACCCGGCGGCTGACGCCGGCCGCGGTCGCGGTCGTCGTGGCGGTCTTCAGCGCGACACTGGCCCCGCAGGGCCTCATCGCGGTCGCACCGCTGCTGGTCGGCGGGCGGGCCATCGCCCGGACCATCCGCGTGCGGCGTCCGGTCGACGGGCTGCTCGCACCGCTCGCCGCGTTGGCCGCGGCCCTGTCCCTGATCTTCGTGATCGTGTTCCGCGACCAGACACTGGCAGGAGTCGCCGAGTCCGCTCGCATCAAGTACGTCGTCGGGCCGACCATCGCCTGGTACCAGGACTTCCTCCGGTACTACTTCCTGACCGTCGAAGAGGGCGTGGAGAGCTCGGTGACCCGCCGCTTCGCGGTGCTGGTGATGTTCCTCTGCCTGTTCGGCATGCTCGCCGTACTGCTGCGACGTCGTCGCATCCCCGGCGTGGCCAGCGGCCCGGTATGGCGGCTGATCGGCGCCACCGCCGTCGGGCTGCTGCTGCTGACGTTCACGCCGACGAAATGGGCGGTGCAGTTCGGCGTGTTCGCCGGGCTGACCGGTGCGCTCGGCGCGGTGACCGCATTCACCTTCGCCCGGGTCGGTCTGCACAACCGACGCAACCTGGCGCTCTACGTCACCGCGCTGCTGTTCGTACTGGCCTGGGCGACATCGGGCATCAACGGCTGGTTCTACGTCGGCAACTACGGCGTGCCGTGGTTCGACAGGCAGCCGGTGATCGCGAGCTACCCGGTGACGACGGTGTTCCTCGCACTGGCCATCCTGACCGGGCTATTGGCCGGCTGGCTGCACTTCCGGATGGACTACGTCGGGCACACCGAGGTGAAGAACACCGGCCGTAACCGGGCGCTGGCGTCCACCCCGCTGCTGGTGGTCGCGGTCATCATGGTCCTGCTCGAAGTGGGGTCGCTGACCAAGGGCTTCGTTCAGCGCTACCCCGTCTACACCACCGCCAAGGCCAACCTCGCCGCGCTCACCTCCGGGCTGTCCGAAACCAGCTGTGCAATGGCCGACGACGTCCTCGTCGAACCCGACACCAACGCCGGTATGCTGCAGCCCGTTTCGGGCCAGCGGTTCGGCCGGTACGGACCGCTGGGCGGGGAGAACCCGATCGGCTTCACCCCGAACGGGATCAGCGACACCCTCGAGCCCCCACACCCCTTCACCGCCAACCCGGGCACGGTCAACTCCGACGGCTCCCCGAACAAACCCAACGCCGGGGTCGCCTACGCGGCGGGCACCGGCGGCGGCTACGGACCGGCCGGCGTGAACGGCTCGAAGGTGTTCCTGCCGTTCGGGCTTGACCCGAAGACCACCCCGGTGATGGGCAGCTACAACGAGAACACCGTCGCGGCCAAGGCCACCTCGGTGTGGTACCAGCTGCCGCCACGCACCCCCGACCGCCCGCTGGTCACCGTCGCGGCCGCCGGCGCGATCTGGTTCTACGACGAGGAGGGCCAGTTCAACTACGGGCAGTCCCTCAAGCTGCAGTGGGGCGTGCACCGGCCCGACGGCGGCTTCCAGGCGCTCAACCAGGTGCAGCCGATCGACATCCAGGCCCAGAAAGCCTGGCGCAACCTGCGTTTCCCGCTGGCGTGGGCACCGCCGGAGGCCAACGTCGCGCGCATCGTCGCCGACGACCCCAACCTGAGCACCGATCAGTGGTTCGGGTTCACCCCGCCCCGGGTGCCGGTACTGGAGACCGCCCAGCAGTTCCTCGGCTCGCAGACGCCGGTGCTGATGGACATCGCCACCGCCGCCAACTTCCCGTGCCAGCGGCCGTTCTCGCAGCACCTCGGCGTGGCGGAGCTCCCGGAGTACCGCATATTGCCCAACCTCAAGCAGGTGGTGGTGTCATCGAATATGTGGCAGTCCGCCAGAGCCGGGGGTCCGTTCCTGTTCATCCAGGCGCTGTTGCGCACCGCGACGATCCCGACCTATCTACGCGACGACTGGTACCGCGACTGGGGCTCGATCGAACGCTACGACCGGGTGGTGCCCTCATCGCAGGCGCCGAACGCCGTCATCGACCAGGGCTCCACGCGGGTGTTCGGCTGGAGCCGCGGCGGACCGATCAGGGCGCTGCCATGACGCAGACTCTGGCGGCGAACGCCCGCGAGGCGGCCCACGACGTTCGGATCGCCCGCTGGGTCGCGACGATCGCCGGGCTGATCGGGTTCGTGCTGTCGGTGCTGACGCCGCTGCTGCCGGTCGTGCAGACCACCGCGACGCTGAACTGGCCCCAGAACGGCCAGCTGGCCGACGTGACCGCGCCGCTGATCTCGCAGGTCCCGGTGTCGATGACGGCCACCATCCCGTGTGAGGTGGTGCGCTCGATGCCGCCGACCGGAGGGTTGCTGCTGGGCACGGCGCCGAAGGGCGGCAAGCAGGCTGCGCTGAACGCGATGCTGGTCTACGTCGGCACCCAGCGGGTCGACGTCATCGTCCGCAACGTGGTGGTGGCCAGCGTGCCGCGGCAGCGGGTAGCGGCACCGGCCGGAGCCGCCGGGCCGGGGACATCCGGCGGATGTCAACGGATCGAGATCACCTCCTCGCAAGCCGGGACGTTCGCGACGTTCGTCGGGCTGACCGATCCCAGTACCGGGAAGGAACAGCGCAGCGGGTTCCCCGACCCGAACCTGCGGCCGGCGATCGTCGGGGTGTTCACCGACCTGACCGGACCCGCGCCGCCCGGACTGTCGCTGTCGGCGACCATCGACACCCGGTTCTCCACCACGCCGACGACTCTGAAGCTGGCAGCGATGCTGGTGGCGATCATCGCGACCGTCGTCTCACTGATAGCGCTGTGGCGCCTGGATCAGCTCGACGGCCGGCGGATGCGCAGCGTGATCCCGGCGCGCTGGCGCACGTTCACCGCCACCGACGTCGTCGTTGTCGGCACCTTCCTGCTGTGGCACGTCATCGGCGCGAACTCCTCGGACGACGGCTACATCCTGCAGATGGCCCGTACCGCCGGCCACGCCGGCTACATGTCCAATTACTTCCGGTGGTTCGGCAGCCCCGAGGACCCGTTCGGCTGGTACTACAACCTGCTGGCGCTGATGACGCACGTCAGCGACGCCAGCATCTGGATCCGGCTGCCCGACCTGATCTGCGCGCTGGTGTGCTGGCTGCTGCTGTCCCGTGAGGTGCTGCCCCGGTTGGGGCCGGCAGTTTCGTCGAGCAAGCCCGCGCTGTGGGCGGCCGGCCTGGTGCTGCTGGCGGCGTGGATGCCGTTCAACAACGGGTTGCGCCCTGAGGGCCAGATCGCCACCGGTGCGCTGATCACCTACGTGCTGATCGAGCGGGCCATCATTTCCGGCCGGATGACACCGGCCGCACTTGCCATCGTCACGGCGGCGTTCACCCTCGGCATCCAGCCGACCGGCCTGATCGCCGTCGCCGCGCTGCTGGCCGGCGGCCGGCCGATCCTGCGGATTCTGGTGCGGCGGCATCGCATCGTCGGCACCTGGCCGTTGGTGGCGCCGCTGCTGGCCGCCGGTTTCGTCGTACTGACGGTGGTATTCGCCGACCAGACGCTGTCGACGGTGTTGGAAGCCACCAGGATTCGCTCGGAGATCGGGCCGAGCCAGGCGTGGTACACCGAGAACCTGCGCTACTACTACCTGATCCTGCCCACCGTCGACGGGTCGCTGTCACGCCGGTTCGGCTTCCTGATCACCGCGCTGAGCCTGTTCACCTCCCTGTTCATCATGTTGCGGCGCAGGCGAGTTCCCGGTGTGGCCCGCGGTCCCGCGTGGCGGTTGATGGGCGTGATCTTCGGGACCATGTTCTTCCTGATGTTCACGCCGACGAAGTGGGTGCACCATTTCGGGTTGTTCGCGGCGGTGGGTGCCGCGATGGCGGCGCTGGCCACCGTGCTGGTGAGCTCGTCGATGCTGCGCTGGTCGCGCAACCGGATGGCGTTCCTGGCGGCGCTGTTCTTCGTGCTCGCGCTGTGCTTCGCCACCACCAACGGCTGGTGGTATGTGTCCAGCTACGGCGTCCCGTTCAACGGTGCGATGCCGCGCATCGGCGGAATCACCATCAGCACAGTCTTTTTCGTGCTGTTCGTGCTGACGGCGCTGTATGCGGTCTGGCTGCACTTCGCTTCCCGCGAGCACGGCGAAGGCCGGATCGCCCGCGCGCTGACGGCGGCGCCGATCCCGGTGGCCGCCGGGTTCATGGTGGTGGTGTTCGTCGGGTCGATGCTCGCCGGTGTGGTGCGCCAGTACCCCACCTACTCGAATGCGTGGGCCAACCTGCGGGCGTTCTCCGGCGGGTGTGGACTGGCCGACGACATACTGGTCGAGCCGGACACCAACGCAGGCTTCCCGACGCCGCTGCCCGGCGACTACGGCCCGCTCGGCCCGCTGGGTGGCACCGGTCCGGTCGGCTTCACACCCGACGGCGTACCCGAACACATTGTCGCCGAAGCCATTCGGATGACATTGCCGCAGTCGGGCACTGACTACGACTGGGACGCCCCGATCAAGCTCAGTACGCCCGGGGTCAACGGCTCGACGGTGCCCCTGCCGTACGGCCTCGATCCCGCGCGGGTTCCTGTCGCAGGCAGCTATGTGCAGGGCCCGTTGCAACAACAGAGCACGCTGACCTCGGCGTGGTACCAGCTGCCTGCCGCCGACGATGGGCATCCCCTGGTGGTGGTGACCGCGGCGGGCACGATCGCAGGCAACAGCGTGCTCAACGGGTTCACCGACGGCCAGGCCGTGCAGCTGGAGTACGGCCGGCGCGGTCCCGACGGCGCGCCGGTGCCCGCGGGTCGATTGGTGCCGGACGATATCGGGCCCGCACCGGCGTGGCGCAATCTGCGTTTCGCGCGCTCGGACATCCCCGCCGACGCGGTGGCCGTGCGGGTGGTCGCCGAGGACCGCTCGCTCACGCCCGGCGACTGGATCGCCGTGACACCTCCCCGGGTGCCGGAGCTGCGCTCGCTGCAGCAGTACGTGGGCTCGACGAATCCGGTGCTGATGGACTGGGCGGTCGGCCTGGCCTTCCCGTGCCAGCACCCGATGCTGCACGCCAACGGCGTCACCGAGATCCCGAAGTTCCGGATCACCCCGGACTACCTCGCCAAGAAGCAGGACACCGACACCTGGGAGGACGGCCAGAACGGCGGCCTGCTGGGCATCACCGATCTGCTGCTGCGGGCCCATGTGATGGCGACGTACCTGTCGCAGGACTGGGGCCGCGACTGGGGGTCTCTGCGCAAGTTCGACACCATCGTGGAAGCGCAGCCCGCCCAGATCGAGCTCGGCACCGCGACCCACAGCGGGCTGTGGGCGCCGGGGCAGATCCGGACCGGGCCGTAAGGGCAAGACTGCGCCGAGACTGAATCCGCCGCGGTCCCGCCCGGCGTGTCGTCGCGATGATTACAGTGTCGCGAGTCCAGCGGTCATCGACTCAACGCCCTCAGTGCGGCGTGGCGGCCGATCGCGTATAGACCACGCGGCTGCCGAACATAATGTCCTGCAAGGATCTTCGCTGTTTGTCGACGGCTACCCAGACCAGTCCCAGCGGAAACAACACGCAGGCGGCAGCGCGCAGCAGCGCGACTGACGGGCCGACCCGGGGTGAGCGCCGGGCGACCACCCGCAGTCCCATCGTGACCGCGCCCACGCTGCACCCGGACACCGCCCAGCAGCCCGCAAGGTAGGCCACTGACACCACGAACGTCACAGCGGTCGAGAAGACGATGTTCAAGGCGGGAAAGCTGAACGCGGTCGGTTGGAACATCAACTTGGTCAAGGCCAGGCCCAGGTAGAGCGCGGCCATGATGACCCCGATCACCAGGATGTCGATCACCGCGGCCACACCCCTGCTGACGATCCCTGCAGTGCTCTGTGCCTCGTCCTGCTGCCCGGCAAGGCTCACCGGGGTTCCTGACTGCGCCCGAGCACCCGGTCGACGAACCCCGACACCACGTCGTCGGCGCGCTCGCCCTGGGTGCGTACGTCGGTCATCACCTCCGCGGTCACCGTGCCGGTCGATTCACGGATGATCGCGGGCAGATCGACGCCGTCGATGACCTGGTTGGCCAGTCCGATGAGGTCGACGCGGGCCAGGATGGCGTCGACATCGAAGTCGGCCGCGATCGCGTTGAGGTCCACCCGGTCACGCACCAGCGC
>CAZDYH010000016.1:9304-18415 GCA_964509355.1 uncultured Mycobacterium sp. | reverse complement strand
CGACATCGAAGTCGGCCGCGATCGCGTTGAGGTCCACCCGGTCACGCACCAGCGCAGTCAGGTCGATCTCATCGAGAACCAGTTCCACGATCTGCACTCCGATCGCCGACACCAGCGCCTTGGCCGGGTCGACGGCCGTTGCGATGACCTGCTGACCGCGCTCGGCGAGATCGGTACGTCCGCGACGCAGCCAGCTGCCGACCACAGGTAGTTGTTCGCAAGCCCGGTAGGCGGCCACCGCGCCACCCACGGCGGTCACCGCGGCTCCGGTGGCGACGGACACCGCGGGGTGCTTGAGCACATCGGGTAGGTCGGGCACGACTTAAATCGGGATCAGGCCGTGTTTACGCTGGACGCGGCTGATCTGCTTGTCCCGCAACAGGTGTAGCGCCTTGCGTAGCTGGAGCCGGGTCTGGTGCGGTTCGATGACCGCATCGATGAAGCCGCGCTCGGCGGCGATGTACGGGATCGCCATGTTCAGGTTGTAGCCCTCGATGAAGTCCTGCTTGATCTTCTGCACCTCGGGCGCACTGGGATCGGGGAACCGCTTCACCAGCAGCTGCGCGGCACCGTCGGCGCCGATGACGGCGATCCGCGCGGTCGGCCAGGCGAAGTTCAGGTCGGCGGTGAGCTGCTTGGAACCCATCACCGCGTACGCGCCGCCGTAGGACTTGCGGATGGTGATGGTGACCTTCGGTACGTCAGATTCGACGACGGCATACAGGAATCGTCCGCCGCGCTTGATGATGCCGTTCTTCTCCTGCTCCACTCCGGGCAGGAAGCCGGGGGTGTCGACGACGAACACCAGCGGGATGTTGAAGGAATCGCAGAACCGGCAGAACCGGGCCGCCTTGTCGGAGGCCTCGTTGTCAATCGCTCCGGACATCACCATCGGCTGGTTGGCGATGACGCCAACCGGGCGGCCGTCGACGCGTGCGTATCCGGTGATGATCGCCTGACCGGCCTGCGCTGCGACGTCGAGGAAGTCGCCGTCGTCGAAGATGCGCAGCAGGATCTCATGCATGTCGTAGGCCATGTTGTCCGAGTCCGGCACGATAGCGTCCAGCTCCAGGTCGTGCGCGGTGACCTCAGGCTCCAGGCCGGGGTTGACGATGGGCGGGTCGTCGAAGGTGTTGGCGGGCAGGAAGCCCAGGTAGTCGCGGACGTACTGGAACGCCGCCGCCTCGGAGTCCACCACCTGGTGGATATTGCCGTAGCGGGCCTGATGGTCGGCGCCGCCGAGCTCGTCCAGGCTCACGTCCTCGCCGGTGACGTCCTTGATGACGTCCGGCCCGGTCACGAACATGTAGCCCTGGTCGCGCACCGCAACAACCAGGTCGGTCTGTATCGGCGAATACACTGCTCCGCCAGCGCATTTGCCGAGAATGATCGAGATCTGCGGCACCAGGCCACTCAGCAGTTCGTGGCGCCGGCCCAGCTCGGCGTACCACGCCAGCGAGGTGACCGCGTCCTGGATTCGGGCGCCGCCGGAGTCGTTGATTCCGATGATCGGGCAGCCGACCATGGCCACCCATTCCATCAGCCGGGACACCTTGCGGCCGAACATCTCTCCGACGGACCCGCCGAACACCGTCTGGTCGTGGGAGAACACCGCGACCGGCCGGCCGTCGATGGTGCCGTGCCCGGTGACCACACCGTCGCCGTAGAGCGCGGCTGGGTCGCCGGGTGTGCGGGCCAGCGCGCCGATCTCCAGGAAGCTGCCCGGGTCGAGCAGCGCGTGGATGCGGGCGCGGGCACTGGGAATGCCCTTCTTGTCGCGCTTGGCGGCGGCCGACTCACCACCGGGTTCCTTGGCCAGTTCCAGCTTTTCACGCAGTTCGGCGAGCTTTTCGGCGGTGGTGTTGGCGGTCACTTGCCCGTCTTCTCCTGATCCTTCTGGCCGGCTTCGATCCGGCTGATCGCCTCGCTCATGTGCGCACCGACCTTGGCGATGATCGGCTCATCGATCGCCTGGATGTGCTCACCACCGATCGGGACGACCTCCAGGTCGGCCACGTACGCACCCCATCCGCCGTCGGGCTGGCGGGTGGCATACCGCGGCTCGAACATGATCGCGTCATCGTGGTAGCGGTCGGCCATGTACAGCGTGACGTGGCCGTCGTACGGCTCGATCTTGGCGGTGTCGATGGCCCGGTTGTCCAGATAAGACGTGCGCTGGTGCTCGATGATCCCGCCAGGGATCTGCACACCGCTCTGCTTGACCGCGTCCATGACGATGCGGATCTGCCCCTCGTCGTCGGTGGCCTCGAGCTGCTCGTAGGGGATATCGGGGATCTGCACGTTGAACGTCTTCTCGGCGAAACGCGCGTAGCGTTCCCAGCGCTTGCGGGTCTCCTCCTTGGTCTGCGGAATCTCCTCGCCGGCGCGCACGGTGTCGATCAGGCCGACGAACCGCACGTCGGCGCCGGCGCGCCTGAGCCCGATCGCGCAGGCGTAGGCCAGCACGCCGCCAAGCGACCAGCCCGCCAGGATGAACGGTCCGTCGCCCTGCATCTGGCGCAGGATCGGTATGTACTCGGCGGCGCGCTGTTCGATGGAGCCCTCGACCCGCTCGAAGCCGTACATCGGCGTATCCGCGGGCAGCCGGGCCAGCAGCGGCTCGTAGACCACCGTCGAGCCGCCGGCGGCGTGGAACACGAAAACCGGGACCTTGTCCGAGCCCTCGGGACGGGCCCGAAGGGTGCGGACCACGCCGTCGAGCTCGCCGGCCTCCAGCTTGTCGCGCACCTTGGTGGCCAACGTCTCGATGGTCGGTGACAGCACGACGTCTTGCACGGTGATCTCGCCGTCGGCGCGTTCGGAGAGCCGCTGGGCCAGCTTGGCGGCGGTCTCGTCGTCCACCTTGGGCAGCGCGTTGAAGATACCGCCCGGCGAGGCGCCGGTGACGATCGCCCAGGTGGCGAACGCCAGCCGCTCCGCGGCGTCGCGGGGCGGCACGTCGGAGTTGAGCGCGTCGGCGATGGCCTGCTGGTTGAGCGCCCGGGCCGCCGAGGCCAGATCGGGTTCCGGAGCGGCGGCGGCCGCGACATCAGGTTCCGGAGCGGCTTTCGGGCCCGCCGGATTCGTGGGCGGGGGCGGTATCGCCGCCTCGGTCACCTGAGCGGCCGCGAGTTCCTCGGCCTTCTCCTTCTGCTGGAACTCGTGCAGCGCGCCGACCTCGTCGCGGTGCTCGATCGCGTACTCGATCAGCTTCTCGACGTTGTACAGGTTGGCGTCGCGCACCGCCTGCAGCTGGATCGGCGGCAGATCGAAGTCGTACTCGACGCGGTTCTTGATCCGCACCGCCATCAGCGAGTCGAGGCCCAGCTCGATCAGCGGCACCTCCCACGGCAGGTCTTCGGGTTCGTAGCCCATCGCGCCCGCCACGATGGTGGCCAGCCGCTGGCCCACCGTCTCGCCGGAGTCCGGCGACCACTTGGCGAAGCCCGCACCCAGGTTCGCGCCTTGGGTGAGGTGGTCGCTGAGGATCTCGGCTTCGGGGGCCGCCTCGACCGGAGCCACCGCCGGGACCAGATCGGTCGAGGTGGCGACGACGGGGGCCACCGCCGCGCCCGCGCCGACCGCGGTCGGCAATGCGGACGCCTGCCCGGCCCGGGTGACTACCGAGTCGTAGAGCAGGGTGAAGGACTCGTCGATACGGGCATGCACCTGCACCGTCGCGCCGCCGGGATGCCGCGTCAGCGTCGTCACCAACCGGGCACCCTCGCCCGGCACCGCACGCTGCTCGAACGCGGTCAACTGCGCATCCGGAAGGACTTGGACCGCAGCGGCTTTCACCAGGGCCGCGAGGTCGGTCTCACCGCGTGGCAGGTACTCCCAGACATGCCGACCATCGGGCATCGCCACGTGAGTGCCCGGCACCATGGTCGAACCGTCGGCGCTGAAATGCGCATCGAGCCAGTACGGCTTGCGCTTGAACCGGGTCGGCGGGATGTTCGCGTAATCGTCGGGACCGGTCGCCTTGGTGAACAGCGTCCAGATGTCCAGGTCGTGGCCGTGGACGAAAAGCTGCGCCATCGCCGCGGTCATCGAGTCGACCTCGTCCTCGCCGCGGGCCAGCGTCGCTATCAGCTGGGCGTCGGGCAGACCGGCGGCGGCCGTCGTCAGACCCACCTGCATCAATGCCACCGGGTTGGGCGCCAGCTCGAGGAACGTGGTGTGCCCGTTGTCGACCGCGTTGCGGATGGCCTGGGTGAAGTGCACGCTGTGCCGCAGGCCCTTGACCCAGTAGGCGACGTCGTGGATCGGTTCACCGCCGGGCCGGATGTAGGTGCCCTCGTGCACCGACGAGAAGATCCCGACGGTCGGCACCCGCGGCTCGATGCCCTGCAGCTCGGCGGACAGCTCACCGAGCAGCGGGTCCATCTGCGAGGTGTGGCTGGCGCCCTTGGTCTGGAACTTCCGGGCGAACTTGCCCTCCGCCTCGGCCCTGGCGATGATCGCGTCCACCTGGCTCTCGGGGCCGCCGATCACCGTCTGGGACGGGGCGGCGTACACGCACACCTCCAGGTCGGGGAAGTTGGAGAACACCGTCTTGATCTCCTCGGCGGAGTACTCCACCAGCGCCATCAACCGGATGTACTCGCCGAACAGCATCGCCTCGCCCTCGCCCATCAGGTGCGAGCGGGCGCAGATCGCGCGGGTGGCGTCTTCGAGCGACAGGCCCCCGGCAAAGTACGCCGACGCCGCCTCGCCGAGCGACTGGCCGACCACCGCGGCGGGCTTGGCACCGTGGTGCTTGAGCACTTCACCCAGCGCGATCTGGATCGCGTAGATGGTGACCTGGGTGGTCTCGATGCCATAGTCCTGTGAGTCATCGAGGATCAGTTCGACGATCGAGTAGCCCAGCTCGTCCTGGATCAGTGCATCGACCTTGTCGATCCACTCGGCGAACACCTCGTCGCGCAGATACAGGTTCTTGCCCATCTTGCGGTGCTGGGCACCGAAGCCCGCCAGCACCCACACCGGGCCGTTGGTGGTCGGTCCGTCGGCGGTGAACACCTTCGGGTTCTGTTTGCCGTCGGCCAGCGCGCGCAGGCCCTTGATGGCCTCGTCGTGATCGTGGGCCATCACCACCGCACGCGAGCGGCCGTGGTTGCGCCGCGACAGTGCCCGCCCGATCGACTCCAGCGACGACGCCCGGCCCTCGGGGCTGTCGATCCAGTCGGCCAGCTCGGCGGCGGCCGCCTTCTTACGTGAGGTCAGGAATGCCGACACCGCCAGCGGGATCACGGGCGTCGGGACACCTGAAGCCTCCAGCTCCTCGAGCGCGACCTCCCTGAGCCGCTTGGCCTCATCGGTCAGCCCGGGCAGCTCGTGGGATTCCTCCGCCGCCGCATAGTCATCGACGAACTCGCCGTACTCGTCGAGGCGCACACCGCCGACGTACTCGGCTTGCTCCTCGTCGGCCTGTTCGGTGACGGGCGCCGCCGGCTCGGGCTCGGGTTCGGGTTCGACCAGATCCGAGGGCAGCACCTCGCGCAGCACCAGGTGCGCGTTGGCCCCGCCGAAGCCGAAGCCCGACACCCCGGCGATGGCATGCCCGCTGTAGCGCGGCCAGTCGGTGACGGTGTCGGCCACCTTCAGGTGGACCGCGTCGAAGTCGATGTAGGGATTGGGGCCGGTGTAGTTGATCGACGGCGGCAGCCTGTCGTGTTGCAGCGACAGCACGACCTTGGCCAGACTGGCCGCGCCCGCCGCCGATTCCAGGTGGCCCAGATTGGATTTCACCGCACCCAACAGGGCGGGCTGGTCGGCGGCGCGGCCCCTGCCGACCACCCGGCCCAGCGCATCGGCCTCGATCGGGTCGCCCAGAATGGTGCCGGTTCCGTGCGCCTCGATGTAGTCGACGGTGCGCGGGTCGATGCCGGCGTCCTTGTAGGCCCGGCGCAGCACCTCGGCCTGTGCGTCGGGGTTGGGGGCCAGTAGCCCGTTGGACCGGCCGTCGTGGTTGACCGCGCTGCCCGCGATGATCGCCAGGATGGTGTCGCCGTCACGGCGGGCATCCTCGACCCGCTTGAGCACCAGCAGGCCACCACCCTCGGAGCGCGCGTAGCCGTCGGCGTCCTGCGAGAACGATTTGATCCGGCCGTCCGGTGCCAGCACGCCGCCCACTTCGTCGAAACCGATCGTCACCATCGGGGTGATCAGCGCGTTCACGCCGCCGGCCACGACCACGTCGGCCTCACCGGCGCGCAGCGCCTGCACGCCCTGGTGCACGGCGACCAGCGACGATGAGCACGCGGTGTCGACCGCGACGGACGGCCCGCGGAAGTCGTAGAAGTACGACACCCGGTTGGCGATGATCGAGCTCGCGGTTCCAGTGATGGCGTACGGATGCGCCACCGTCGGGTCGGACACCGCCAGGTAGCTGTAGTCGTTGGTGGAGCTGCCGATATACACCCCGACGCTGCCGCCGCGCAGGCTCGACGCCGGGATGTGGGCGTTCTCCAGGGCCTCCCAGGTCAGCTCCAGTGCCATCCGCTGCTGCGGATCGATGTTGTCGGCCTCCATCTTCGACAGCGCGAAGAACTCGGCATCGAAACCCTTGATATCGGACAGGTAGCCACCGCGGGTGCGGGCCCGCGCGACGCGCGCGGCCAGCCGCGGCTCGTCGAGGAACTCCGACCAGCGGCCCTCGGGCAGGTCGGTGATAGCGTCGCGGCCCTCCAGCAGGGCCTGCCACATCTGCTCCGGAGTGTTCATGTCACCCGGGAAGCGGGTGGACAGGCCGACGATCGCGATGTCGCTCGACGTGACTGCCCGGATGGTTCGCGACCAGTCTGAGGTGTCGGCGGTTTCATCTTGCTCGGGCTCGCCCTCGATGATCACGGTGGCCAGCGACTCGATGGTGGGGTGCCGGAAGGCGACCGTTGCCGACAGCGTTACCCCGGTGAGGTCTTCGATATCGGCGGCCATCGCCACCGCGTCGCGCGAGGACAGGCCGAGTTCCACCATCGGGGTGGAGTCGTCGATGGAGTCGGCCGTCCGGCCGGTGGCTGTGGCGACCCAGTTGCGCAGCCACTCGCGCAGCTGCGGGACGGTCATGTCGGTGCGTGCCGGCGTGCCCGCGCGTTCGGGCGTGAGCCCACTCTCCGCTTCGGCGGTCGCTTCGCTGTTCTCGGGGTCAGACGGTTGTGTTTCAGACAGGTTCATTTCAGCCATGGTCGAGGGCCTCACCGCGTTCGGGGGCCCGGTTGGTCGTCATTCCGCCTGATCAGGGAAGGCGTCTTGAACGTGTCCACCGCGCAGGCTGCCGTCGATGTAGGCGGCCCGGCAGGCGCGGCGTCCGATCTTGCCGCTGGACGTACGGGGAATGGAACCGGCAGGCACCAGCAGCACATCGCGCACGGTCACGCCGTGGCGGACGGCGATGGCCGCGCGGATGTCGTCGGCGATCGGCTGGTTGTCCAGCTTGTGCGATCCCGGGGCGCGCTCGCCGACGATCACCAGTTGCTCGGAGGTGTTGTCCGGCTCGAACTTCAGGCCGGAGTGCGAGTTCTCGAACACCGCCGCCGGCAGCTGGTTGGCCGGCACCGAGAAGGCCGCCACGAATCCGGCACGCACCGCGCGGCTGGCTTCCTGCGCCGAGTACTCCAGGTCCTGCGGGTAGTGGTTACGGCCGTCGATGATCACCAGATCCTTCACCCGGCCGGTGATGTAGAGGTCACTCTCGAAGTAGGTGCCGTAGTCGCCGGTGCGAACCCACAGCGCGTCGTCGGGTACGCCCTCGGCGTGTGACGTGCTGATCCGCGACTTGAGGATGTTGTGGAAGGTGTCCTGCGTTTCCTGCTCACGGTTCCAGTACCCGGTCCCCATGTTGTTGCCGTGCAGCCAGATCTCCCCGATGTGGCCGTCCGGCTGCTCGGTGGCGGTCTCGGAGTCGACGATCGCGGCCCACTGGGCCACCGAGACCTTGCCGGCGGACGCTTCAGCGACGGCGTCGGGCGAATCGGCGGGTACCGTGACGAACTTGTTGTTGTTCAGTGCGTCGCGGTCGACGTGGATGAACTTCGGAGGTTCGTCCATCGGGGTGTTCGACACGAACAGGGTGGCCTCGGCCATCCCGTAGCACGGCTTGATCGCCTTCTTCTCAAAACCATACGGCGCGAACGCCTCGGCGAACTTGCGCATCGAGGACTCCGACACCGGTTCACTGCCGTTCATGATCGACTTGACGTTGCTCAGGTCCAGCGGAGGCTCACCTTCCCTGGGCAGGGCGCGCAGTGCGGCGTGCTCGAAGGCGAAGTTCGGGGCCGCGGAGTAGGTGTGGCCGTGGTCGTCGCCCTTGACCGCGAGTTCGCGCATCCATCGGATGGGTCGCCGCACGAAGGCGGCGGGCGTCATGAAGGCGACGTAATGGCCGATCATCGTCGACACCATGATGGTGATCAGGCCCATGTCGTGGAAGAACGGCAGCCAGCTGACCCCGCGCTGGCCCTCTTCGACCTCCAGGGCGTGGATGAGCTGGACCAGGTTGGTCGCCACGTTCAGGTGCGTGATCTGCACACCCGCCGGGGTGCGGGTCGATCCGGAGGTGTACTGCAGATAGGCGATGGTTTCCGCATCGGCCTTGACCGGCTCCCAGGTGCTACCGACGGAGTCGGGCACCGCGTCGACGGCGATGACGCGTGGACGCTCCTTGGCCGGGCGGTTCCGGAAGAACTTCCGCACGCCCTCGGCGGAGTCGCTGGTGGTGAGGATGGCCGACGGGGAACAGTCGTCGAGCACGGCGTGCAGGCGGCCGACGTGGCCGGGCTCGGCCGGGTCGAACAGGGGTACGGCGATGCGGCCCGAGTACAGGGCGCCGTAGAACGCCGTCAGGTAGTCAAGGTCTTGCGGGCAGAGAATGGCCACCCGGTCGCCCGGCTCGGTGACCTGCTGCAGGCGGGCGCCCACCGCTTTGTTGCGGACGCTGAATTCGGCCCAATTCATGTCGCGCTCGACACCGTCGCGTTCGGTGGAGAAGTCCAGGAACCGGTAGGCGAGCTTGTCGCCACGCACCTTGGCCCACCGTTCAACGTGCTGGACCAGGCTGCTGCCGTCGGGAAACGTGATCAGCCCGTCTTTGTCGATGAACGGGTTATGGAA
>CAZDYH010000016.1:7952-9204 GCA_964509355.1 uncultured Mycobacterium sp. | reverse complement strand
GCGGCCCGGGCCAAATCGGACGGCACCGCGTCGCGCGTTATCCGTGCCTGGGATGCGGGGCGTTGTCTATCACGTCACGCGACCAGTTCAGCGTCCAGGCGGTCGCGGTCTGACCGTCCAGGCTCCAGTACTCCGGTGTGGCATACAGCGCGTGCACCGGTTGGCCCGCACCCCCGGCCAGCACCTCGAGCGTGCTCGGCAGGGTGGTGATGCTGAACGCCTGCTCGGGCGACGCACAGATGAGGTCGCCGGGCGCGCAGATCTGGTTGGTGCGGTCATTCAGCGCGCCGAATCCGCCTGGTCGCTCGCCGGTCATGGTCAGGCCGAGCGCCGACAGCGTCGGGACCTCCTGCAGCGTGATCTCCGCGCCCTGGCCCGCGGGATTGGGGCCGATGTTCTGGCCGACCCCGTCCTGGCGGCGGCCGTCGGCGATCAGCGTCACCCCCAGCACCAGGTCCTCGTCGACCGGCCCCCGGCCGTTGCCGATATCGCTGGCCAGGTCGCCGGCGATCACCGCGCCCTGCGAGAAGCCGACCAGCACGTAACTGGTCAACGGGCACTTGTCGTTCATCTCGGTCAGTGCCTTCAGCGCGGCGCGGGTACCCTCCGAGCGGCTGTCGTTGTAGGAGATCTGCTTGTCGGCGCTCATCGGATTGTGGAACTGCGCGGTGTAGGGAACGGTGTACGTCTGGACGCGGTCGCTGCCGAACTGCTCGGCGATCGGCCGGGTGACGTTGAGCAGCAACGCGGCGGGAAACTGCCCGGGGTTCAGTGGATCGTCTCTGGTGGAGGACTCCCAGGTGCCCGGTACGGCGATCAGCTCCACATCGGGGCAGCTGGCGTCCTGGAATTCCGGTCGCGGCTTCTTCGGACCCGGTGCGGCGCTGGTCGGCGGGACCGCGCTAGGCGGCACCGCACTCGGCGGAGACTCTGGGCGGCGCACGATGACCACCACGACCGCCACTATCAACCCCACTACGACAGCCATCGCCACGGCGGCGATCAGGCCGAGAATGCGGTGGCGTTTGCGCCGGGAATTGTTCGCCATCTTCTCCTGCTAGCAGAGTCGTTCGGTCGCGATACGGATGTAGTCGGCGGTAACGGCGTGCACCTCCGAGGCTGCAGCGGCCATGCTGGAGTTGTGGTGGGCATGAGCGACGTCATCGCGCACCAACGGCACGACGAAATCCCAAACGGCCTGGTCGCTCTGTCCCGCGGCGCGCGCCTGGCAGACGTAGGAACCGATGCTCAG
>CAZDYH010000016.1:5718-7852 GCA_964509355.1 uncultured Mycobacterium sp. | reverse complement strand
GGTTCAGCTAACTACTTGATGGCCGCTACGAGATCGCCGGACATCGCCGCCAGTTGCGGGGCCCAACTCGACCAGCCGTGGTCGCCGGTCGGTGGGAAGTCGAAGTGCCCGTTACCCCCGCCGACGGTCCGGTACTGGTTGTAGAAGGTGCGATTGCTGCCCTGCGCCTGGTCCGCGGCGCCGATCATGGCCGCGGGGTCACTGGCGGTCAGCGTTTGCGGGCTGAAGATCCAGAGCCGGGTGTTGTTTGCCACCAGCAGCTGCGCGTGCACGCTGGGGTCGTGCCACTTCCACCGCCCGGCCTGGGGCAGACCCCACATATTGCGGGTGTCAACACCGCCGAACTGCGCCATGCCCGCGGTGATCGCACCATTCAAGAACGTCTGCGACGGGGTCAGGAAACCGGACATCGAGCCCGCGTAGCCGAACCGGTCAGGACGGAACGTAGCCTCCATGAGCGCGCCGGTCCCACCCTGCGCGGCGCCTACGACGGCGTGCCCGCCCGGCGCCAGGCCCTTGTTCGCGGCCAGCCAGTTGGGCAGCTCGTCGGACAGGAAGGTATCCCACTGGCGGCCGCCGTCCTGCTCCCAGTTGGTGTACAGGCTGTACGCGCCGCTCGCGGGCGCGACCACGGAGATGCCCTTACCGGCCAGTGTGTTCATCGCATTGCCCGCAGTGACCCAGTTGCTCACGTCCGGCGCCGCGTTGAAGGCGTCCAGCAGGTACACCGCGTGCGGCCCGCCCGCGAGAAAGGCGACCGGAATATCGCGGCCCATCGCCCCCGACGGGACCTGTAGGTACTCGACGGCGGGTTCGGCCTTGGCGGTGCCGACGGTTCCGGTCCACATCACACCTGCCAACAACACGGCGCACAGCACCCGCAGCAGCATCGACAGCAACCTCATACGCACCTCACTGACAGCCGGGCCCGTCCGCATGGTAGTGAACCACATCACCGGGCTACGGCGCTCTGGAACGACGAACGGCGACGACCGTGCGGGTCGTCGCCGTTGGTCGTGTTCCGATCCGACCTACTGCGTGGCGGGTGTGGCGCCCAGCACGCGCTGCAGGTCAGGCTTCATCTGCTGCAGCTGCTGACCCCAGTAGGCCCAGCTGTGGGTCCCGGTGGCCGGGAAGTTGAACACACCGTTGGTGCCGCCGGCAGCGAGGTAGTTGTCCTTGAAGGTCTTGTTCGTGCGAAGGGTGAAGCCCTCCAGGAACTTGGCGGGCACATCGCCGCCGCCCAATTCATTAGGCGTGCCGGTGCCGCAGTACACCCAGATGCGGGTGTTGTTGGCCACCAGCGTCGGGATGTTGACCATCGGGTCGTTGCGCTTCCACGCCGGATCACTGGACGGGCCCCACATGTCCTCGGACTTGAAGCCGCCCGCGTCGCCCATCGAAACACCGATCAGGGTCGGCCACCAGCCCTCAGACGGGTTCAGGAAGCCAGACAGCGAGGCGGCGTAGATGAACTTCTGCGGGTACCAGGTCGCCAGGTTCAACGAGGCCGAACCGGCCATGGACAGACCGACCGCGGCATTGCCGTCGGGTGAGACACCCTTGTTGGCTGACAGATAGCCGGGCAACTCCTGGGTCAGGAAGGTTTCCCAGTTGTAGGTGAGGGTCCCGTTCTTGCCCTTCGCGGGCTTGTACCAGTTCGTGTAGAAGCTGGACTGTCCACCGACGGGCATGACCACCGACAGGCCCGACTGGTCGAACCACTCGAACGCGGCGGTGTTGATGTCCCAGCCGTTGTAGTCGTCCTGTGCCCGCAGGCCGTCGAGCAGGTACACCGCGTGTGCGCCGCCCCCCTGGAACTGAATGCGGATATCGCGGCCCATCGACGCCGACGGCACATCCAGGTATTCGACTGGCAGCCCCGGTCGGGAGAATGCCCCCGCAGTCGCCGAGCCGCCGGCGACACCGACCAGGCCAGGCAACGCGGCCGCCGCCATCGCCGCGACCACGAGCCGGCGCGACCAGGCGCCGCGCATCTTCTCAACGAACTTCATACCGCTACCCATCCCATCTTTTCGTATGCCGCACGGCAGACGCTCCACGCTGCCGTGCGCTGGTAGTCAACCACACGCGTGTGTGATCGATTTCTTTCAAGTACCGGTCCTCCCGCCAC
>CAZDYH010000016.1:4255-5618 GCA_964509355.1 uncultured Mycobacterium sp. | reverse complement strand
TCCAGCAGGTTCGACGCGAACCGGCGGGGACTCATCGGCGCTCGGATCGAGGTGAGGACTTCGTCGGTGGCGGGGCACTTCAGTGCGGCCTCGGCTTGGGCGACCCAGTCCTGATCCAGGTAGGGCGGTATGTAGGGATACTTCTTCAGGAACGGGCCCTCTGCGACCACCCAGTCCGGGAAGAGGTTCTTGTCGTGCCCGATGCGGCCGTCCTCCAGCCGCGCGGTATGGGCCGCCAACGGGTTCGCCAGACCGATCTGGTCGATCACCCGGACGTCCAGCCCGACGTTCATCCCGAGCATCCCGAGGTTGGTGAAGAACACCGTGTGCGGACCCCTCACCTGACGCTGCTGGTCTGGTGGCGCTCCGGGAGGGGGCGGCGGTGGTGGTATCGCGGGCACGACATCCCACTGGTCGTAGTTGCCGGACGGTAACAACAGGGCGCCGTCGGGGGTGTTGTTGAGCGCCACCAGCACGGCGCGCATCCTCGGATAGTCGAGGTAGTCCGCCGCGGTCAGCGGATGCGCGTGGCCGGTGGCCTGTGCGTAGAACCGGCGTTCGTCGACGATGCCCGAATACGTCACCCGGGTGGCGTCGGCACCCATCCCGGAGGAGTTTGCGGCCCACACCGACCAGCCGACCACCGCCAGCCACAACACGCTGGTGGCGCCGGCCAGCAGATAACCGGTCTCACGCGACAATCTAGTCCCATCGGGTAGCACCACAGGGATTACCGCAACGGGGGCCAACAGGCAAAACAGTGGGGTCAGCAAGACCCGGCCGTGCATGAAGTCACCGCCCTGCCTAATCCAATACGCCGCTTGCAGCAGGCCGCTGACGACGATGAAGACCACGACGGCCGCCGGGCTTTGCACGCTGCGGGCGAGCCGGCTGTAGCCGCGCGGAGTGCCCGCGCGATGGATCAGCCTTCGTCGGCCGGCGATGGCGAATAGAACCAGACCCAGGGCCACCAGCAGGATGGCCGGCACCCATAACGCGTAGGGCTGGTTGAAGTTCGCCAGATAGACCAGACCCTGCGGCCATTTGGAGCCGGACGCGTCCTTGGCGATCGCGGTTCCGGGCACCAGGAGCCCGTAGTAGCCCATCCGGAAGATCTGATACGCCACCGGCAACAGGCCCCCCGCCACCACGATGAGCAGCCTGCGGCGCCAACCGCGCGCCGCGATCAGCATCATCGCCAGGGCCAGCCCGCCGATCAGGGCCAACTCGGGGCGCACCAGCACGCTCAGGCCCGCGACGAAGGCCAGCGCGCCGGTGAACCACTGGCCTACGGCGTTCTCGCACAGCGGCTCGACCGCGCGGTCCGCCGGTGGGCTGCCGCGGCGCGCCAGAGCCGGCGTCG
>CAZDYH010000016.1:0-4155 GCA_964509355.1 uncultured Mycobacterium sp. | reverse complement strand
TGTGACCAGCACACCATCATCCACCAGAGCAGGCCCAGGTAGGCCAGCACCAGGCCGTTTTCCAGGCCGGAGGAGGCGAAGTCCCGGGCCGGCGGCAGCGCGATGTACACCAGGGCGCCCGCCGGCAGCAGCAGCGCCCGCCGGCCCTGCAGACTCGGCGCGTACAGCCGTGCGGCGCCGAGCATGAGCAGCACCACCCCGAGCACGCTGAGCGTGAGCGCCAGCGCCAGCGCCACGTACTCGAGGCGGACGGGGCCGCCGATCACGCCGCCCAGGTACATCAGATAGGTCCACACCGTCGAGGTGTTCGCCTCCACCCGCTCCCCGGCGTTGAACACCGGGCCGTTGCCGACCAGCAGGTTGCGCACCGTGCGCAGCACGATGAGCCCGTCATCGGCGATCCAGCGACGCTGCCATGCGCCCCAGCCGAACAGTGCGGCGACCACCACCACGCTCACCCATAGGCTGACGCGCACCGTGACGTCGTACGGAAACGCCGGCCAGCGGGCGTACCGGTCCGCCACGGCGCCGGGCCGGTCAGCTGAATATGACGGCGGCACCAACGGTTCCGATCCAGGCCAGTGCCAGCAGTTGCAGCACCCGGTCCCGTAACGCGATCTCTTCGGGCTCGCCGGCCAGTCCGCCGTCGACATCGACGGCGTACCGCAGGATCGCAATGGTGAACGGGATCATCGACACCGCGAACCACGAGCCGGCGGAGCCGTCGCGCTCGAACGCCCACAGGCCATAGCACAGCACCACCGCGGTCGCCGACAGTGTCCAGACGAACCGCAGATAGGTGCTGGTGTAGCTCTCCAGCGACTTACGGATCCTGGCGCCGGTGCGCTCGGCCAGCTGCAGCTCGGCGTAGCGCTTGCCCGCCGCCATGAACAGCGACCCGAACGCCATTACCAGCAGGAACCATTGCGACAGCGGGATATTCGCGGCTACACCGCCGGCGATGGCCCGGAGCAGGAAGCCTGACGACACGATGCAGATGTCGAGCACCGCCTGGTGCTTGAGCCCGAAGCAGTACGCCAGCTGGATCGCGATATAGATCGCCATCACCAGCGCCAGGTTCGGCGTCAGCAACCAGGAGATCAACAGTGCGGCCGCCCCGAGCAGCACGGCCAGCGTGTAGGCCAGCCACTCCGGCACCACCCCCGCGGCGATCGGGCGGAACCGCTTGGTGGGGTGTGCCCGGTCGGCCTCGACGTCGCGCGCGTCGTTGACCAGGTAGACGGACGAGGCCGCCAGGCAGAACACGACGAACGCGATGGACACCTTGACCAGCTCGTCACCGTAGTCATAGCGGACATCGCCGCCCAGGGCGGCCAGCGGAGCGGCGAGTACCAGCAGGTTCTTCACCCACTGCCTCGGACGGATCGCCTTGACGATCCCGCTGAACAGGTTCTTGGGAGCCTCGGTGACCGCCGCCGCCTCCTCACTCATGGTCAGCTCCTTCGACCAGGCCGGCCAGGCGGCTGGCTGTGCTCGCGACTGCCGCGCCGAGGGCCACTCCCGCGAGCACGTCGCTGGGATAGTGCACCCCCAGCACCAGCCGGGACAGTGCCATCGGTGGCACCAGCAGCGCGGGCAGCGGCAGCCCGGTGACCCGGGCCAGCAGCATAGCCGCGGCCGTGGTGGAGGTGGCGTGCGCGGAAGGGAAGCTGAGCGCGCTGGGGGTCCCGACGTTGACCTCGACGGCCGGATGATGTGGCCGCGGCCGCCGCACCACACGCTTGATGAGCACCGCGGCGGCGTGCGCGGCGAATGCGCCGGCCCCGACCAGCAGCCAGTCCCGTCGTCGGCTGGGCTGTAGCAGTGCACCGACCGCCGAAACGGCCAGCCAGCCGATGCTGTGCTCGCCGAAATGCGACAGCGCCCGCGCTCCGCTGAGGATTCCGGGGCGGCCGGCCAGCGCCGTCTGAACGGATACCAGCGCTGCCACTTCGCCGCGCGGGGCATCAACCTCAGTCATGGGCGGGCGACTCCAGCAGCACTGTCTCCCACTTCTGCTTGCTGGACAGCACCGGCAATGCCTCGCGGTAGGTCTTGCGCATCCGGTTGAACCGGCGGGCCAGCCGGATGTGCTGCCGCATCGACTCTCGCAGCAGCGAGAACATCTTGGCGCGGTCGCGCTGCCGGTAGACCACGCCGCAGCCGTCGGCCGTGGTGACGGTGACTCCGTCGACCATGCACAGCAGGAACCATCGTGCGTCCTGGGTCGCCACATTGAGCTGGGGGCGCTGGTGGTGGGCCGGGTCTGCCTCTCGCAGGTTGTGCAGCAGCCCGCGGATCAACCGAATGGCGATGGCAGGCGGCAATACCGGCGGTTTGTGCACCCTGCGCCGGCCGGACGGGGTCGGCAGCGCGGTGGCACCGGGCAACACCACAGCGTCGGGGAACTCCTTGCGGATGCGGTGCACCTCCGGCAGTGCCGACTCCAGGATGGAGAAGATGTGCTCGGGCCCGGCCAGGAAGTCGGAGATGGCTCGGTTCTGAATCGCGACCGTCGAATACTCCAGGCAGAGAAGGTGTTTGACGGTAGCCTTGATGGAACTGGCCAACAGGCCGCGGGCTTTGCCGTCCCAGTGCATAGCCGCGACGACGAGCCGGTTCCGCAGGTGGAAGTAGGCCTGCCAGTCGATCGCGTCGTCCTTGTCGCTCCAGGCCATGTGCCAGATCGCGGTGCCCGGCATGGTGACGGTGCCGTAGCCGTGCTCAGCGGCCCGCAGCCCGTAGTCGGCGTCATCCCATTTGATGAACAGCGGCAGCGGCTGGCCCAGCTCTTCGGCCACCGCCCGCGGGATCATGCACATCCACCAGCCGTTGTAGTCGGCGTCGATGCGGCGGTGCAACTCCTCGGTCTCGCTCAGCGGGTACTCCGCGAAGTCATGGTCGTACTCGGTGTGCGGCGCCGAGGTCCACATGAAATTCGACCGGTCGACCACCTCGCCCATGATGTGCAGGTGCGACGGCTCCTGCAGGTTGAGCATCTGGCCGCCGACCAGTGTGGGTGCTTTTGCGAACCGGTTCAGCGCCAGCGCCCGCAGTACCGAGTCCGGCTCGATGCGGATGTCGTCGTCCATGAACAGGATCTGTTCGCAGTCAGTGTTTTTCAGCGCCTCGTACATCACCCGGCTGTAACCGCCGGAGCCGCCGAGGTTGGGCTGGTTGTGCACGCTCAACCGGTTGCCCAGCGCAGCGGCCGCTGCGGCGAAGTCGGGGTGGTCCCGGACCTTCCTGGTGCCCTGGTCGGGCACGATGACAGCACCAATCACCTCGTCCACCAAGGGATCTGAGGTCAGTGTTCGCAGTGCGTTGACGCAGTCCGCGGGCCGGTTGAAGGTGGGGATGCCGACGGCGATCTTCGCCCGGCCGGGCGCGGGCCGCGCGGCATACCAGCCGGCCCGGTGCACGGTGACCGCGGTGTCGGTGGTGATGTCGAACCAGATCCAGCCGCCGTCTTCGAAAGGATCGAGCCCGATCTCGAATTCGGCCACCCCGGGCTCACCGGTGTCGCCACTGGAAACTGCGTTGCCGCCCAAGCTGATCCGCGCCCCGGTGGCCTTGGAACGGTAGACGTCGATACGCGCGCTTCCGGTCAACTCGACGCGCAGCACCACCGTGTCCAGGGTCGACCAGCGCCGCCAGTAACTGGCCGGGAAGGCGTTGAAGTACGTCGCGAACGAGACCTGGGACTCCGAGCCGATCTCCAGCGAGGTGCGGCTCGATGCGTGCGCGCGGCGCGCATTGGTCGTCGACTCCTCGATGTAGAGCTTGCGGACGTCCAGCGGTTCACCCGGCCGGGGCAGGATGACGCGGGACAGCAGGCTGACCGCCTTGGTCTCGGTCGCTGCGACAATGTCACTCATGCTCGGTTGCTTTCGTCTGGCGAATCGTCAAGAGCCGCACCATCACGCAGGTGCTGGGAAAGGATGTTGTCGTACATACTCAGTGCGCTGGCGATGGCCATGTGCATGTCGAGGTACTGGTAGGTGCCCAGCCTGCCGCCGAACAGCACCTTGGCAGTGGCTGTTTCGGCCTTGGCCCGGACCCGGTAGGCGGCCAGCAGCGCCCGGTCGGCGTCGGTGTTGATCGGATAGTAGGGCTCGTCGTCGTCTTCGGCGAACCGTGAGAACTCCCGCATGA
>CAZDYH010000015.1:24366-29710 GCA_964509355.1 uncultured Mycobacterium sp. | reverse complement strand
CGTTCCCAGTCCTTCTGCGCCCGCGCCTTGGCCTCGCGCAGGGTCTCCTGCAGGCCGCCCAGGGTGTCGCCGGGCCAGGGCACCGGGTTGCGGGGGTTGATCTTGTGAACCAGCCACCCGGTGTAGCCACCCCCATCTTCCGTAGGTTCGTGAACGATGCGGTAGACGAACAGCGTGTGATCCGCCCAGACGTAGGCCACGTAGTCGCCGTACGTGTTGCGCGTCCACTTGACGGTGTTCATGTTCTCTCCTTCCTCTCAGTTAGCGAAGATCTGGCGGGTGTGGATATGTCAGGGCCTCAGTGCTTTTCGAACCTTCCGGTTCGTTCGCCCAATCGGATTCGATAGACCGTCGCATGGCCGGCGGCGGATGCCCCGCCGTTCTCGCCGTGCGGAGGTCCGCTCGTGCTACTGGTCAACAGCGGCATCAGACGGTCGACAAGCAGGCGCATGCCCGCTTCCGATTCCTCGCCCTCCAGCTCCTCGAAGGTGCCCCAGGCGATGACGCTCTGCCAATTCGCCAGATTGTCCACATGCTCGACCTCGAAGCACACATCCGGATCAACACGCATCGCCCGGAGCTTGACGCCGTCGACGGAATGACCGTAGACGCATGTGCCGTCGTAAGCGTAAGTGATGGGTACCACGTAGACGCGCCCTTCGGCGACGCAACCGATGCGGCCGATGACCTCACTTCGCAACACGTGCTCGGTCTGCCGCTGATTCAATTCGCCCAGCATCGGTCCCCTCCATTAGCAGCAGAAACAGTTCGGATGCTCACCGCCGGCGCTGCCCGCCTGCCGACTGGCTAGGTCTCCAGACGTTTCTTCAGGCCGTTCAAGGTGCCCTCGACGAGACCCTTGATCACGCGGCTGCGCACGAAGCCGGGCAGTGGCATGTTGTGGCCGATGGTCAGCTCGTAGGTCACCGACGTCTTGTCGGGCGCCAACTCCTTGAGCGTGAAGCGGCCGTCCTGCTCCGTCTGAATCTTTCCCTCCACCAGGGTCCAGCTCATACCGTCGTCCTGGTGCTCGTAGGCAAGCGTGCACACATCCGTGGCGACTTTCGCATCGGCCTTGAACCGGGCGGTCGCCGGCAAGTCGTTGTCCTCGTACACCTCCAGTACTTCGGCCTCTTTGATCTCCGGGATCCATTCGACCTGGCTCTCCAGATCACGGATGGTCGCCAGCACGTCGGCGAACGGCGCCTTGATCTCGACGGTCTTGGTGGCGCGGTCAGTGGGCATGATCGTCATCTCCGTAGTAGCCGAGTCGAAGCAGCGTGGTGATCTCGCTCACCAACGGCATCCTCGGGTTGGTGCGGTTGCTGAGGTCCTGGAAGGCATTCATCGCCAACAGCGGCAACGCTTCCAGAAACTCGTCCTCCGGGATGCCGATTTCCCTCAACGAGCGCGGCATTCCCAGCCGGTCGAGCAGGTCCTCAACTCCCTGGAACAGTCGGCGGCGGCTCTCTTCCGGCTCGTGGCCGCCGAAAATTATCCGTCCCAACTGCGCATACTTGTCCGGCGCAATGTAGGAGGAGTATCCGGGCGCGGGCATGAACTTGCTTGGGAGACTTGCGTTGTAGCGCAGTACGTGCGGTAGAAACACACCGTTAGCCCGGCCGTGGGCGATCCCGAACCTCGCACCGACCGCATGCGCGAGGGCATGGTTCGTCCCGACGAATGCGTTCGAGAACGCGAGTCCGGCGAGGGTCGCCGCGTTGGACATGTCTGTACGTGCGGGCAGGTCGGCGGGGTTGTCGTGCACCTTGGGCAAGGCATCGAAGATCAGGCGTGCCGCCTGGACGCAGAATGCGTCGGTGTACGGCGAGGCGAAGATCGACGCGACGGCCTCCAGGGCGTGCGTCAACGCGTCGATACCGGTGTCGGAGGTCAGCGCCGGTGGCATCGACAAGGTCAGCATTGGGTCGACGATCGCGATGTCGGGGACGAGGCAGTAGTCCACGAGAGTTTCCTTGCGGCCCCCGACCGTCAGCACGGCGGCCGGCGACACCTCCGATCCGGTGCCCGAGGTGGTGGGAACCGCGACCAGTTGGACGCTGTGCACGTCCCGCGGGTAGTCGGCCACCCGTTTGCGCGGATCGAGGAAGGGCAGGATGAGATCGTCCAGGCTCGTCTCCGGGTGCTCGTAGAACAGCCGCATCGCCTTCGCTGCGTCGATCACCGAGCCGCCGCCGACGGCGACGATCACCTCTGGACGGGCCCGCTCCAGGAGTGCGACGCCACGGTGGATCACGGTCTCGTCCGGCTCCGGCTCGACCTCACTGAACACCTGCACATGACGGGTCCGCAGGTTGCGCCGCAGCTCGTCCACCACGCCCCGCTGCTCGCTCTGCGCATCGGTGATGATCACGACGGTGTCGCAGGCGATGTCCCGGAGGTTCTCCAGCGCTCCGGCGTTGAAGAAGGTATTGGACGGGACCCGGAACCATTGCGGCGGAGTGCGCCGCTGCGCGACGGTCTTGATGTTGAGCAGCTGCATGTAGTTGATGTTCTCCAACGTGCTCGATCCGCCCCACGTCCCGCACCCGAGGGAGAAAGTCGGGGTGAGGTTGTTGTATATGCCGCCGAGGGCTCCGACCGCTGTAGGTGCGTTGACCAGGATGCGCCCGGTGCGCACCGCGAGGCCGTACGCGTCGATCACCGCCTGGTCTTTGGCGTAGATGGCCGACGTATGGCCCAACCCGCCGTGCTCGGTGACCAGGACGGCAGCGGCGATGGCGTGCTGGACATCGTGGGCGCGCACCAGGCCGAGGACGGGCATCAGCTTTTCCTGCACCAGCGTGTGCGCGGCGAGCTCCTCGAGATTTGACGGCAGCGGTGCCAGCAGCACCTTGACTGTGGGTTCCACGGTGAAGCCGGCCCGGGCTGCGAGTTCAGGTGCCTGCTGTCCCAGCGCTTCGAGGTTGACCTTGTCACCGCAACCGAAGGCAAACTCGGCAATCGCGTCGACTTCCTTGTCGGTGAGCAAGTGGGCACCCATCCGCTTGAACTCGGCGAGCATCTCGTCGTACACCTCGTCATCGATGATGCAGGTCTGCTCGGCCGGGCAGATCACCGAAGCGTCGAAGGTCTTCGATATCAAGATGTCGACGACTGCCCCCTTCACATCAGCCGTCTTGTGGATGTAGATCGGGGCGTTGCCCGGACCGACGCTCAGCCCGGGTTTTCCGGCGGCGTTCGCGAGTGCAACGATCTTCGAACCGCCGGTAACCCAGATGAAGTCGATCCCCGGATGCTTGAACAGGTGGTGCGTCACCTCGCGCGCGGCATCCGGGATCACCTGAAGCGCCCCCGGCGGCATGCCGGCCGACTCGGCTGCCGCACGCAGGATCTCGACACTCCGCTCGCACGAGCGCACCGCCATCGGTGACGGGCGGAACAACACCGCGTTGCGGGTCTTGGCGGCAACGATCGACTTGTAGAGCACCGTGGAGGTCGGGTTGGTCACCGGGGTGATGGCCAGCACGACACCAATCGGTTCTGCGACATGAACGATGTTTCGCTCGACGTCCTCGTCGATCACGCCGGCGGACTTCTTGCCCCGCAGATAGTCCGACAGGAATTCGGTCGCCACGTAATTCTTGACGACCTTATCTTCGAAGACACCGAAACCGGTCTCCTCGATGGCCAACGCCGCAAGCTCGTGGGCTGCCCGAATTCCGGCGCGCACCATGGCGTCGACGATGGCGTCGACCTGCTCCTGGTCGAGTTCGCGGAATGCGCGACTGGCAGCCGCCGCAGTGTCGACCATCGCGTCGACCTGGTCCATGCGGGTGTCGCGGGCTTCACCGGCGTCCGGTGGGCTGGGAACAGCAGCTTGAAGAATCGATTCAGGACTGATCCTGGACTGAGTCATGGTCACTCCTCGGCGACAACGTGCACGTCATGCAATCCTGGCACCATCGACTCGATTGCGTGACAAGTTGCCAGTCACTGGCCGTAACCGATGATCGGTCGGGGCAGGTCGAGTCGGCGCACGTCGATCAGTCTGGTGATATCGGTCGCGGCGACGATGCCCACAACGTGACCCGCGTCGACGACGAGCACACGGCTGCCCGCATCCGGTGCCAGCCGCTCCAGCAGCGCGGTGAGCGGCTCGTGCGGTGCCGCGGTGAGCACTCGGTCCAGTGGTATGGCGGCGTCACGCACCAAAGTGGTGGCGCGGTCGCTCGGTGCGACACCGCGCAGTTGGGCCAGCGTGATCAGTCCGGTAATCGACCCGTCGGGGCCCTCGACCGGATAGGCCGAGTGGCGGTCGCCCAGCAGGTAGCGGTGGATGAAGTCCTCCACGGTGATCCAGCCGGGAACTGTGTGCGGGTTGGCGGTCATCGCGTCGCCGACGCGTACACCGGCGAGGGACTGCCGGGTTGATACGCGTGTCTCCTCGTCGCGGGCGGCAGTGAACATGAACCAGCCGATGAACACAAGCCACACGCCGCCGACGAGGGCCCCGGCCACGAACTCCAGCAGCCCCAGTCCGATCAGTGTGAACGCGACGATGCGCCCGGCGCGTGCCGCGCCGACGGCAGCGCGTGCCGCATCGCCGTGGCGGCGCCAGAGGTAGGCGCGCAGGATCCGGCCGCCGTCCAACGGCGCACCCGGCAACAGATTGAACAGCCCCAGCAACAGGTTGATGCCTGACAGCCACCAGGCGACGCCGACCACGATGTGCGCGAACCCGAACGCGTCCAGGCCCATAGCCACGCCAGCGAAGACTGCTGCTAGCACCAGGCTGGTCGCCGGACCCGACACCGCGATCCGGAACTCCGTTCTCGGTGTCTTCGCCTCGCCACCGAGGCGGGCGATGCCCCCGAACAGCCACAGCGTTACGCCCGACACCTCGATGCCCGCGTGGCGGGCGATGACCGCATGCGCCAGTTCGTGGGCCAGCAGTGACGCGAGCAGCACGAGAGCCCCACCCACCCCGGCCAGCCAGTACGCCGCCGTCGCATAGCCCGGCGCAGTGTCGGGCAGAGTAGCGGCCAGGCTCCAGGTGAACAACCACAAGATCACCAGCACGCTCCAGTGAACGCACAAAGGAAACCCGGCCACCTTTCCTACCGGGATGTCCTCGCGCATGTGACCTCCAATTATCCTGCCGGACAAGCCCTTCGCTCTGAGCCTATGGTCGTTGTCTGCGGTACGCCGGCGGTAGGGAATTGTGGCCCCAAGACCGCAGACGTTGGTCCCCTTGACCTCGGTAGGGTTACTTGGAGTTGCCGTTGCCGGGCGGCGAACCGCTGCCGGCCGTGACGAAACACCATGATGCGGCAGATGCCGGGATAGGCTTTCTCGCGTGGCGACCACCGGTATAGGCGCT
>CAZDYH010000015.1:7970-24266 GCA_964509355.1 uncultured Mycobacterium sp. | reverse complement strand
CCCTGAAGCTCCGGTGCCGGGCCCCGGCCCGCAATCAGCACTACGCCGAGAACTTCGCACGACGGCTTCGCGTACTGCAGATCGCGGCGTGGACCGGCGCATTCGTGAGCGCGAGCTTCGGGATCATGCAGCTGGTGACCGGAGCCGACATCTGGCGGATCGGCGTCATCAACATGGTTTCCGCTGTGATTTTCGCCATGATTCCGTTGCTGCACCGCTTTGGCGAATTGATTGCGCCGCTTACCTTTGTCTGCTTCGCGTACACATCGCTGTTCATCGTCTGCTGGTACGTTGGCACCGGTTCGGGCGTGCAGTTCTATTTCCTGGTAGCCGCCTCAATCGTGGTGCTGATACTGGGCATCGAGCGCATCGTTCTCGCGTCGGTCCTGGCGGCTGTCGGCGCGGCGCTGACGATCACCCTCGAATTCCTCGTCCCTAACGACACCGGGGTAGGACCGACGTGGGCGATCACGGTGGGCTTCGTGGTGTCGACCATCTCCTCCTGCGTGCTGGTTGTCGCGACGGTCTGGTACGCGCTGCGCGAGATCGCACGGGCGGAAGCCGCCATGGAGGTGGAGTACGAGAGATCCGAGTCGTTGCTGACCAACATATTGCCGGCCAGCGTCGCAGCGCGGCTGAAGGACCCCGCCAGGGACGTCATCGCCGACGGATACGACGACGCCTCGATCCTGTTCGCCGACATCGCAGGCTTCACCAAGCGGGCAAGCGACACCGCGCCCGCCGATCTGGTCCGATTCCTGGATCGGCTGTATACCGACTTCGACGGCCTCGTCGACAAGCACGGGCTGGAGAAGATCAAGACCAGCGGCGACTCCTACATGGTGGTGAGCGGAGTTCCCGAGCCGCGGGGGGATCACGTCGAGGCCCTGGCGAACCTCGCGCTCGACATGGCCAGGGCCGTCGACGGCCTCAAGGACCCGCATGGGCGGCCCGTGCCGCTGCGGATCGGCCTGGCTGCCGGGCCGGTGGTCGCCGGCGTCGTCGGTGCTCGCCGCTTCTTCTATGACGTGTGGGGCGACGCCGTCAATCTCGCATCCCGGATGGAGTCGACCGACCCCGAGGGCCGGATTCAGGTGCCGCAGGACGTCTACGAACGTCTGAAAGACGACTTCGTGCTCGAGGAGCGCGGCGATGTCGACATCAAGGGCAAGGGCCTGATTCACACCTGGTATCTGGTGGGGCGACGAGAAGCTGCCGCCGACGACAACGAGCCGCTGCTCAGTCACTCCGCAATCGGCGAAACCGGCTGAGGCGGCCCCTGAGCCGAGCTACATCACTTTGGACAGAAACGCCTTCGTACGTTCGTGTTGCGGGTTCTTCAGGACTTCCCGCGGATTTCCGGCTTCCACGATCACGCCGCCGTCCATGAAGACCAGTTGATCGGCGACCTCACGGGCGAAGCCCATCTCGTGTGTGACCACCAGCATCGTCACGCCCTCGCTGGCAAGTTTCTTCATCACGTCCAATACCTCGCCGACGAGTTCGGGGTCGAGCGCCGAAGTCGGCTCGTCGAAAAGCATCAGCTTGGGATTCATCGCCAGAGCACGCGCGATCGCCACCCGTTGCTGTTGCCCGCCCGACAGCTGGGCCGGGTATGCCTCGGCCTTTTCCGACAGCCCCACCTGTTCGAGCAGGTCACGCGCGCGCTCCAGCGCTGCGGCCTTCTTGACCCGCTTGACGTGGATCGGTGCCTCGATGATGTTACCCAGCACCGTGCGGTGCGGGAACAAGTTGAAGTGCTGGAACACCATACCGATATCGCGTCGCTGCTTGGCGGCTTCGCGGGGCGGCATTTCGTGCAGCGTGCCGCCCCGTTCCCGGTAGCCGATCAAATCACCGTCGACGTAGAGGCGGCCGGCGGTGACCTCCTCCAGGTGGTTGATACAGCGCAGGAACGTCGACTTACCCGATCCCGACGGCCCGACGAGGACCAGCACCTGGCCCTTCTGCACCTCGAGCGTCACTCCCTTGAGCACCTGTAACGCACCGTAGTCCTTGCACACCCGCTCGGCCAGCACCATGGGCGTGGTCGGCGGTGTTTTCGCGGCCGCTGTCATATGTGCCCCTCCCCCGGCATCTGCGCCTTGGCGAGCGCTTCGAGTTGCTTGTCGGTCAGCGTCCGCGAGATACCCCGGGAGAAGTAACGCTCCAGGTAGTGCTGGCCCACCATCAGGATGCTGGTGATCACGAGGTACCAGGTCGCGGCGACCAGCAGTAGCGGGATGGGCTGGAAGATCACCGCGGCGATGTTGCGCTGCTCCCCGTACAGTTCGTGACTGTAGGGAATTGCAGTGACCAGCGAGGTGGTCTTCAGCATGCTGATGAACTCGTTACCGGTCGGCGGGATGATGACGCGCATCGACTGCGGCAGCACGGTACGCCACATCGTCAACCCCCACGACATACCGAGCGCGGTGGATGCTTCCGACTGGCCTTCCGGCACCGAGCTGATGCCCGCACGGATGATTTCCGCCAAGTAGGCCGCCTCATTGAGGCCGAGGCCGACGAAGGCCAGGATGAAGGGGATCGACAGGTTCTGCAGATCCAGGTGGAAGAACGACGGTCCGAACGGCACCCCGAGCTGGATGTTCTTGTACAGCGTGGGAAACAGTCCCCAGAACACCAGTTGCACGTAGATCGGTGTCCCGCGGAAGATCCACAGATACACCCAGGACACCGACTTGAACACCGGGTTGGGTGACAGTCGCATGACCGCGAGGATGACCCCGAGCACCAGACCCAGCAGCATCGAATAGATGGTCAGCTGGATGGTGTTCCACGCCCCCCGCGCGATCCGTTGGTCGAAAAGGTATTTGCGGAAGGTCGCCCAGCCGTAGGCCTCGTTGGTGGCCGCGCCGTACAGGAACAGCAAGACCAGGATGATGATGACGATCGCCGCCACCCACCGCCACGGATGGCGTAGCGGAACAGCGTGGATGATGGGTGGCGACGATGTGTCAACAGTCATTACTCGCCCCGATCAGCTGACCGCGCCGTTGATGACCGGCTTGTCGATCATTCCGGATTCGACGCCCCAGTTGCTGGCGATCGTCTTGTAGGCACCGGTCTCGATGAGGTGTTCCAGCGCCTTCTGCAGCGACACGGCCAACGGCGAGCCCTTCTTCACCGGCCAGCCGTACGGCGCGGAGTCGAAGATCTCACCGGCGGCCTCGAGCTTTCCGCCGCTCTGCTTGATGGCGTACGCAGTCACGGGCGAATCCGCCGACATCGCGTCGACCTGCCCGAGCATCACCGCATTGGTGACCGCATCCTGGCCGTCGAACTTGACGATCTCGATCGGCGGCTTGCCTGCGTCCGTGCACTTCTGACTCCTCGCGGGCAGTTCTTCGGTCTCCTGGACCGTCGTCGTTTGAACGGCAACCTTCTTGCCGCACGCGTTCTCGGGATCGACGGGCTTACCCGCCTGCTGCGCCCAGAGCGATCCGGCGGAGAAGTAGGTGACGAAGTCGACCGCGTTCTCGCGTTCCTTGGTGTCGGTGAACGACGACATTCCGACGTTGAAGGTGCCGCCCTGGATCGACGGGATGATCTTCTCGAAATCGGATTCCCGGTAGTCCGGTGTGAGCCCGAGGGTCGAGGCGATGGCGTTCATCAGATCGACGTCGAAGCCGACGATCTTTCCGTCGGGATCTCTGAATTCGTTCGGTGTGTAGGGCACGTTGACGCCAATGACCAACTTGCCGGATGACTTTATGTCCTCCGGCACCGTGGCCGCGATCGCGTCCACCTTCTCCGCAGACGCCGCCGTCGTGGCCTTCGACGGTTCGGAACTTTCGGTGTTGCTCACACACCCCGAGAGCACCAGCGCGCCCGATACCGCGAACATCGCCGCGGCACGCCACCAGCGTGACTTCCCCCGACCGTCTTGACTTGCACCTACCACGATTGACTCTTCTCTCTGCATCGGGCCGTCGATGTCAACGACCGTGGACCCCGCGCGCACTGCCGGTATCGGGAACACTAACCACCACGCCGCCGGGGCACAGGACATTCCGCATTCTGGTGGCCGCAATGATGTCTTAACCTTGGACAGGCCGGTCAAATCACACATTGGGAACTCCTCGTGTGTCAGACTTCGCGCATGGAAACCACTGCTGCCCCAAACTTGCTGCCGCACCTCTGGAAGTCCACCTTGTTGTCGGGGGTACTGGCACTGATCCTCGGCGTGCTGGTGCTGGTCTGGCCGGGCAAGACGATCCTGGTAGCCGCAATTCTGTTCGGCGCCTACCTGCTGGTCACCGGCATCGCCCAGGTGATATTCGCGTTCAGCCTGCATGTCTCCGCCGGCGGACGGGTACTGCTGTTCATCAGCGGCGCGGCGTCGCTGATCCTGGCGGTGCTGTGCTTCCGCAGTCTTCAGGACTCGATTCTGCTGCTGGCGATCTGGATCGGCGTCGGCTTCATCTTCCGGGGCGTGGCAACGGCGGTGTCGGCAATCAGCGACTCGACCCTGCCGGGGCGCGGCTGGGAGATCTTCATCGGCGTCATCAGCCTGCTGGCCGGCATCGTCATGCTCGCGTCACCATTCACATCGCTCGCGACATTGGCATTGGTGGTCGGCATCTGGCTGATCGTTATCGGTGTGTTCGAAATCGTGGCGTCGTTCGGTATCCGGAAGGCGTCCAAGGGCATTTCGGCGGCTGCCGACAGGCTTTCGGCAGCCAGATAGTCCAACGACCCCGATCGTCTTCTCACCGGCAACCTGGCTGCCGATCGTCCATACCCGCCTATCTGGAGTGCGAGTCATGACCGAGTCCTCGGACAAGCCTGAAACCCCCTCCGGAACACCGGAAACGCCGCCGTACCCGCCGCAGCCGCCCGCGGGGAGCTACCCGCCGCCGTACCCGCCGCCGTACCCGTACCCACCGGGCTACTACACGGGTGGGTATCCCCCGCCGCCGCCATATCAGGGCTTCACTCCGCCCCCCACCGGCCCGAAGAACGGCCTGGGGATTGCCTCGTTGGTGATCGCGGTCATCGCATTGGTGTCGGTCTGGTCGGTGATCGGCGGTGTCATCCTGGGCATCGTCGCGGTGGTGATCGGGTTCGCCGCCCGCGGCCGCGTTACCCGCGGCGAAGCCGACAACGGTGGAATCGCGATCGCGGGAATCGTGCTGGGCTTCATTGCGATCATCGCCGGCCTGGCATTCATCGCCATCTGGTTCGGCGTGTTCAAGCAAGTCGGTGGCACCGACTACCTCGACTGCGTGCGGAAGGCCGGTCAGGACCAGCAGAAGATCCAGCAGTGCGCGGATCAGTTCAAGGAAGACGTCGAGAACAAGTTCAGCATCACGCTGACACCCACTCGGTAGCCGACCGGGTCAGAGGCGCCGGCGCGGCATGAACTCAAGTGACTCGGGGCTTCCCGGGGAAGTGCTTGACGATGCCCTCCTGCGCCACCGTCGCCACCACCTGCCCGGAACTGTCAAAGAAGTGCCCGGTGCCCAGCCCGCGGGACTCGGCAGCGACCGGCGAGGACGTCGAATACAACACCCAGTCGTCGAAGCTGACCTGGCGGTGAAACCACACCGAGTGGTTGACGGTCACCGCAAAGATCCGGTCGAAACCCCACGACAGTCCGTGGGTGGTGATGATCGAGTCCAGCACCGTGGTATCTGACGAGTACACCATCGCCGCGGTGTGCAGCAACGGGTCATCGGGCATCACACCGTCAGCCTTGAGCCACACCCGGTTGTGGCTGAGCCGCTCGCCCTTGTCACGCATCACCCAGGCGGGATCGTTGGTGTAGCGCCATTCGATCGGCCACAGCGCGTTGACGAACTGCGGAACGGTCTCCTCATAACCCTGCAGCAGTTCCCCGATCGTCGGCAGTGTATGCGGCGCGGCCACTTCGGGCGGCTCGATGCCGTGCTCGAGACCGTGGCCACCGGACAGATACGAGATCAGGGCCGAGGCCAACAACTTACCGTCCTGCATCGCGTCGACGCGGCGGTTGGCGAACCGTCGCTCATCGCGCAATCGCACAATGTGGAACTCGATATCGGACGATGGGTCGCCCCCGGCGATGAAGTGCACGGACATCGCGGCGGGAGGGCAGTCGTCGCGCACCGTACGGCTCGCCGCGACCAGTGCCTGCGCCATCAGCTGACCGCCGAAAGTTCGAGGGGGGTTCTTGGCGGGATGTGTCCCCAGAAAAAGGTCGTCGCTGACGCGACTCAGATCGAGAACGTCGAGCAACTGCTCGAAGTCACTGCGCGCATCACTTCCCTCCGGTGCGCGCAATGGCCTCCCCCTAGTGGTCGTCCTCACCGATCCGGTGCACGTGGATCAGGTTGGTCGAGCCTACTGTGCCCGGCGGCACGCCCGCGACGATCACCACCAGGTCGCCGCGTCTGTAGCGGCCGAGGTCGAGCAGCGACCTGTCGACCTGCTGGATCATCACGTCGGTGTTGTCCGTGTGCGGCACGATGAACGTCTCGGTGCCCCAGGTCAGCGCCAACTGGTTGCGGACCTCGGGCAGCACGGTGAACGCCAGCAACGGCAGCGGGGTGTGCAGGCGGGCCAGTCGCTTCACGGTATCGCCGGACTGGGTGAACGCCACCAAGGCCTTGGCGTCCAACCGCTCACCGATGTCGCGGGCGGCGTACGAGATCACGCCCCGCTTGGTACGGGGCACGTGTGTCAGCGGTGGCGCGGCCGTCGAATTCTCCTCGACCGCCGCCACGATCCTGGCCATCGTCTTGACCGCTTCCAGCGCGTGCTTGCCCACCGAGGTCTCCCCCGACAACATCAGCGCGTCCGCCCCGTCGAGCACGGCGTTGGCGACGTCGGAAGCCTCGGCACGCGTCGGCCGCGAGTTCTCGATCATCGATTCCAGCATCTGGGTGGCCACGATGACCGGTTTGGCGTTCTCCCTCGCGATCTGGATGGCCCGCTTCTGCACCAGCGGAACCTCTTCGAGCGGCAGCTCAACGCCCAGGTCGCCGCGGGCCACCATCACCGCGTCGAATGCCAGCACGATTGCTTCGAGGTTGTCGATGGCTTCCGGCTTCTCCAGCTTGGCGATCACCGGCACCCGGCGCCCGACCCGGTCCATCACCTCGTGGACCAGTTCGACATCGGCGGGCGAGCGGACGAACGACAGCGCCACCAGGTCGACGCCGAGCCGCAGCGCGAACTCCAGGTCGTGGATGTCCTTCTCCGAGAGCGCCGGAATGGACACGTTCATCCCCGGCAGTGACAAGCCTTTGTTGTTGCTGACCGGACCGCCATCGGTGACCGTGCAGACCACGTCGTCGCCGTCGATGTGCTCGACCACCAGGCCGATGTTGCCGTCATCGACCAGCAGCCGATCGCCGGGTTGCGCATCTTTGGCCAGATGCTTGTAGGTGGTGGAAACCCGGTCATGGGTGCCCTCGCACTCCGCCACGGTGATGCGTACGATCTCGCCGTTGGCCCAGTAGGCGGGACCCGCCGCGAAACGCCCGAGCCGGATCTTCGGACCCTGAAGATCCGCCAGGATGCCGACCGCCCGGCCGGTCACGTCCGAAGCAACACGTACCCGGTCGTAGCAGGCTTTGTGATCGCTGTGGTCCCCATGGCTGAAGTTCAGGCGGGCGACGTCCATCCCGGCTTCGACCAGTGCGTGTACCGTCTCGTCGGTGCCGGTGGCTGGCCCGAGCGTACAGACGATCTTCCCGCGTCTAGTCACGACGACTCAGCATAGTCGCGGGCCGGGCGCTTCTCGACCGAGACAGATCTGTTGGCGAACAGCTGGCAGCTATCCCTCGAGGACGGTCGGGACCAGCGGGAAGCCCGGCACATTACGCAGCACCGTCCACATGATGGCGGCGACCGCGATCACCGCGAGGGCGGGCACCGGCATGACTCGTTCTCCGCGCTGACGGCGCCACAAGATCCACCCCGCCAGTACTGGGAGCCCGACGAGCAGGAATACGTTGTCGACGACGGCGGCGCCCAGATCGCCGTGCAACAGATCGTGGGTCATCCGAATGCCACCACAGGCCGGGCAGTACCAGCCTGTGAGCAGCTTGAACGGGCACAGCGGAAACACCGAACCGCCGCGATGCGGGTCCACGAAACCGACATAGGTCAGGGTTCCTGCGAACAGCGCGCCCGCCCCGAGCGCGCCGTACAGCCTGCGCCGGCTGCTCGACTGCGCGCTAGGTTCCATCGCGCAGCGGACGGCCCTGCGGGTCGCGCACCTTGTCGGTGAGTATCAGCACGGCGTCGACAATCCCCCACACGACAGCGCCGATTCCGCAGGTCACCAGGCCCACGATCAGCTGGGCAACGCCCAGTCCGGTGTATCCCAGGTAGATCCGCCCGATGCCGACGAGTCCCACCAAGCCGAGAAGTTGGAGCAGCCCCGCAACGACCTTGGACTTATCAGACAGCGGTTCCCCGGTGAGGGGATGTCGGCCATAGGGTGCCGCCGGATCGGTATAGCCGCCTGGCGCAGGGTACTGGTCGGGGTAGCCGCCGGGCGAAGGGTACTGATCTGGCGAAGGGTACTGACCTGGCGGTGGGTACTGCGGCGCCGGATAGCCGGACGGCTGCGGTGGTGGCGGGATACCTTCGGTGGCGCCGAACTGCGACGGATCGGTCATGGTCATCAGCATGCCAGATCGGCGCGCTACCGGACGATCGTCTCCTATCCTGCGGAGGTGACCGCGAAGACATCGTCGTGACGCCCCGGCCGACGCCGGACAAACCTGGCCCGGGGCAGGAGTCGGTGTGGGATTACCCCCGCCCACCGCGGCTCGAGCCGTTCGTGGGCCCGATCACAGTCGAGCTGGGCGGCGAGACGATCGCATCGGCCGCCCGGGCCTGGCGGGTGCTGGAGACCAGCCATCCGCCGACCTACTACCTACCCCGCGACGCCTTCGCCGACGGCGTCCTGCGCGAGGCACCGGGTGCGTCATGGTGCGAATGGAAAGGCCAGGCGAGCTACTACGACGTGGTGACCGCCGCCCGGGAGGCGCCGAAAGCCGCGTGGAGCTACCTGAGGCCCAACCCCGGCTTCGAGCCGATCAGAGGCGCAGTGGCAGTGATGGCCGCACAGATGGATCGGTGCACAGTCAATGGCGAGCAGGTCGTCCCACAACCGGGCGGCTTCTACGGCGGCTGGATAACCAGCTGGGTCGTCGGGCCGTTCAAGGGAATCCCCGGGTCGATGGGCTGGTAGCAGATTTCAGGATGATTCGCCGGCGGTGCCGTCGCCGTCGGGTTCGGCGTCTGCGTCCGCCGACTCCCCGATCTGGAGCGGTTCGTCGGTGTCGGTATCAGGTGTTTCGTAGATCACGACCATCGCGGAGTCGGCGGATTCCTCGACGACTACGACCATCTCCCCGACCTCAGTGTCCGGCTCCTCGGCCACCTTGAGCTCAGCCTCGTCAGCCATCCCGACCTCAGTGTCCGGCTCCGCAGCCTCCTCGACCTCAGCTTCCGGCTCCGCAGCCTCCTCATCGCCGACTGCCTCAGCGTCCTCGTCCTCGTGCTCACCGGCGACGGTTGCCGCGGCGACGACGCCGGTCGTGGCGGCGACCGCCACCAGTTCCTTGGCCAGTTCGGGCACCGGCGACTCTTCCGCGGCCTCGTCCTCTGGTCGGGTGCCGCCCAGAGTCGCCGGGTCCTCGCGGCCCTTCGGCGCCACCATGATGTAGACCACCGCACCGATGAACACGAACGTCGCCGTGAAGGAGTTGATCCGGATACCGGCGATGTGCGTGGCCGCGTCGTCACGCAACAGCTCAACGCAGAACCTGCCCACGCAGTATCCGGCCACGTACAGCGCGAACAGCCGGCCATGGCCGATCTTGAACCGCCGATCAACGTAGATCAGGACGACGAATACCAGGACATTCCAGAGCAGTTCGTACAGGAATGTCGGCTGGACTACCTGTGCCACCTGGCCCGTCGAGACACCGTCGAGCGAGTGGATGTCGACCATGCCGGAGGAATCGCGGCGGTAGAAGATCTCCATGCCCCACGGCATCGTCGTCTCGCGGCCGTAGAGCTCCTGATTGAAGTAGTTGCCGATCCGGCCGATCGCCTGTGCGAGGACAATCCCGGGCGCGATCGCGTCCCCGAAGGCCGGAAGTGGAATGCCCCGACGCCGGCACCCGATCCACGCGCCCACACCGCCGAGGGCCACCGCACCCCAGATGCCCAGGCCGCCGTCCCATATTCGGAACGCAGCGCCGAGGCCGGCACCGCCATCACCGAAATACGTTTTCCAGTCGGTGATCACGTGATAGAGCCGGCCGCCGATCAGCCCGAAGGGTACGGCCCACAACGCAATGTCGTAGACGACGCCGCGCTCACCACCCCGGGCTTCCCATCGCCGGTCGCCGATCAGCAATGCGACCACGATGCCCACGATGATGAACAGGGCATAGGCGCGAATCGGAACGGGGCCGAGATGCCAGACACCCTGGGGCGGGCTCGGGAAGTAGGCCAGCGTGGTCGTCATGACGCGGAGACCCTCTCTCGCACACCGATGGCGAGTTCTTCGGTCAGTGCCCGAACCGCGGGCAGGCCGTCAGCCAACGCCGACACCAGTGCGGAGCCCACAATCACGCCGTCGGCATAGGAGCCGATCTGAGCGGCCTGCTCCCGCGAGCGCACGCCCAGACCCACCCCAACCGGGATATCGGACACCGCCCTGACCCGGCTCACCAGTTCGGGCGCTGCATTCGAAACCGCGTCCCGGGCGCCGGTGACGCCCATCGTCGATGCGGCATATACAAATCCGCGCGCGGCGTCGACGGTGGCCGCCAACCTCTGCGGTGTTGACGAAGGCGCAACCAGGAAGATGCGGTCCAACCGGTGTGTCTCCGATGCCGCCAGCCATTCGTCAGCCTCGTCGGGAATGAGGTCCGGCGTGATGAGGCCCAGGCCACCGGCGGCAGCCAGGTCTCGCGAGAACGCGTCAACCCCGTAGCGCAGTACCGGGTTCCAGTACGTCATGACCACCGCGCGACCGCCGGCTTTGCTGATCGCCTCGACAGCGGCCAGCGCGTCCCGCACCCGGACACCACCGCGCAGCGCCACCTCTGTGGCCGCGGCAATAGTCGGTCCGTCCATCCCGGGGTCCGAGTACGCCACACCGACTTCGACTATGTCGCAACCGGATTCGACGAGTGTGGTCATCGCGTTGATCGAGGTCGCGACGTCGGGGTAGCCGGTCGGCAGGTAGCCGATCAGAGCTGCGCGGCTGTCCTGTCGGCACGAGTCGAAAAGCGGTGCGAGGCGACTGGTTTCACTCTGCTCTACTGTCATGACGCGCCGCTGTCCCCGCCGTCGAGCAGGCCGAACCACTTGGCCGCCGTTTCGACGTCTTTGTCGCCGCGGCCGGACAGATTCACCACGATGATGGATCCGGGGCCCATCTCGACTCCCAGTTCGAGTGCACCGGCCACCGCGTGCGCGGACTCGATGGCCGGGATGATGCCCTCCGTGCGGCACAGCAGGCGGAACGCATCCATCGCCTCGGTGTCGGTGATCGGACGGTATTCAGCGCGGCCGATGTCCTTGAGCCAGGCGTGCTCTGGGCCCACACCGGGGTAGTCCAGCCCGGCCGAGATCGAATGCGATTCGATGGCCTGGCCGTCCTCGTCCTGCAACAGATAAGAGTACGAGCCCTGGAACGCGCCCGGCGATCCGCCGGCGAAGGTCGCCGCATGCCGCCCTGTTTCGACGCCGTCGCCGGCCGCTTCGAACCCGACGAGGCGAATCTCGGGCTCGTCGATGAAGGTGTGGAAGATGCCGATGGCGTTGGATCCGCCGCCGACACAGGCCGTCACCGCATCGGGCAGTCGACCGGCCTGAGCCTGGATCTGCACGCGCGTCTCCAACCCGACGATCCGCTGAAAGTCGCGGACCATCATCGGGAACGGATGCGGCCCGGCCGCGGTGCCGAAGCAGTAGTAGGTGTTGTCGGCGTTGGTCACCCAGTCGCGAAATGCCTCGTTGATGGCGTCCTTGAGGGTTTTCGAGCCCGCCTCGACGGAGACCACCTCGGCGCCGAGCAGCCGCATCCGGGCCACGTTCAGTGCCTGCCGCGCGGTGTCGACGGCGCCCATGTAGATCACGCACTCCAGGCCGAACAGCGCACACGCAGTCGCGGTGGCCACCCCGTGTTGGCCCGCACCGGTTTCCGCGATAACCCGTGTCTTGCCCATCTGCCGGGCCAGCAGGGCCTGTCCGAGCACATTGTTGATCTTGTGCGAGCCGGTGTGATTGAGGTCTTCCCGCTTCAGGAAGATCCGCGCGCCACCGGCGTGCTCACTGAGCCGGGTGGCCTCGTACAGCGGTGACGGCCGCCCACTGTAGTGCGTCTGCAAGTTGTCGAGGGTGTCGAGGAACTCCTGGTCGGTGCGTGCCTTCTCGTAGGCGGCGGTGACTTCCTCGATCACCGCCATCAGCGCCTCGGGGACGTACCGCCCGCCGAACACACCGAAATGGCCCCGTGGATCAGGTTCGTGGCTGGTGGGCTCGGCGATGGCCGCGCTGGAGCGCGGCAGAACCGGGCTGGAGAAATCTGCCATCATCCACGCTCAACGCGCAACGGGGTGGTCAGGTTCATTCGCTCCTCGCACAAACGGCACATCGAGTTCATCGCTCTTCGCGCAAGCGGCTCACCGGGCCCTAGCGCGCCGGCTTCGGGCAGGACGGATGGGTGCCTGCGGTAACCAGATCCGCGACCGCACTGCGGGGATCGCCGCTGGTCACCAGTCCTTCACCGACCAGCACGGCATCAGCGCCGGCGCCGGCGTAGGCCAGCAGATCGGCGGTGCCGCGGACCCCGGATTCGGCGATCCTGATGATATCGGTGGGCAGCCCCGGGGCGATTCGCGCAAAACAATCCCGATCCACCTCCAGCGTCTTGAGATCACGGGCGTTGACACCGATCACGGTCGCACCGGCCTGCAGGGCCCGGTCGGCCTCCTCCTCGGTGTGCACTTCCACCAGCGCGGTCATGCCCAGCGACTCGGTACGGTCCAGCATCGAGACCAGCGCCTGCTGCTCCAGCGCCGCCACAATGAGCAACAGCATGTCGGCACCGTGCGCGCGCGCCTCGTGAATCTGGTACGGCCGCACCACAAAGTCTTTGCGCAGCACCGGAATCGAGACGGCTGCCCGTACCGCATCCAGATCGGCCAGCGAGCCGTGGAACCGTCGCTGCTCGGTCAGCACGCTGATGATGCGCGCGCCGCCGGCCTCGTAGGCACGGGACAGGCCCGCGGGATCAGAGATGGCCGCCAACTGACCGCGTGATGGGCTGGCGCGCTTGACCTCGGCGATCACGCCGATACCGGGCTCGCGAAGGGCCGCCATGACATTGCGCGGTGCCGGCGCAGCCTTCGCGGCGGCCTTGATCTCGGCCAGGCTAACGACGTCCTCGCGGGCGGCAACGTCAGCGCGGACTCCCTCGATGATGGAGTCAAGCACGGTTGCCGAACTCATGCCTGTCGGTTCCTTCCCGCAGTCCCCAGCCGATCTCGATGACGTTCAACGAAGGGTAGCCGTCGCAGCGGCACCGCCCGTCACCGACCCTCGGTGTCGGATTCGGGCCGCGGTGTGCCCGCCGCCTCGGCCGGTCGATCGGTCGGGTCGCGGCCCTCGTCCAGGGCATCCCAGATCATCCGCTCTGACATCGCAGCGCCGGTATCGTCGCGTCGTGCCATCGTCCGGCGGGCTGCCGGAACGACATACTTCGTCGTGGCCGCGTGGCCGGATGTCGCTGACCGCAGCAACAGCACCGCACCGAGCAGCGCGCACACCGCGGCCGCGAGCGCGATCACCGCACCCCGGTAATGCCGCTCGCTGTCCACCAGTGCCATCAGCGGAATCTGCGCGAGATCGGCGGCCCGCACCGCGACGTCCCGGATCACCCACATGCTGACGGCGAGATAGCCAGTCGCCAGACTGACCGCCGCCACCAGGACCGCCAGCGCCCGCAACGGCCAGCCCCGTACCGCCAACGCCGTGATCGCCGCGGCCAGCAGCAGCAGTGCGAGCGGCAGCAGTGCCGTCGACCACGACCCCCCGGACAGCGTCACGGTTTTCGGCTGTCCCAACCCGTCGAACGACCGCACCACCACCCACGGCAACCGGGACGCCACCCACAGGCCGACCGCGGCAAGGACCAGCAGCAGCTGTGCGATCCGGATCGTCAGCCGGCCTCGTCCTGTTGATTGCGCCTCGGCCATCACGGTCCCGCCTGTGGAGCCGTCAACGTCTCGGCGGCCGCGATCGCGTTCAACACCGCACGCGCCTTGTTCGCCGCTTCGTTGTGCTCGTAGGGGCCGTTGGAGTCGGCCACCACACCACCCCCGGCCTGGACGTATGCGGTGCCGTCGCGCATCAGCGCCGTCCGGATCGCGATCGCGAAATCGGCGTTACCCGCGAAGTCCAGGTATCCCAGCACGCCGCCATAGAGCCCGCGGCGGGTCTTCTCGACCTCCTCGATGAGCTCCATGGCCCGCACCTTCGGTGCGCCCGACAGCGTTCCCGCCGGAAAACAGGCGGTCACCGCGTCCAGGGCGGTCCGGCCCTCGGCCAGCAGTCCGCTCACCGTGGACACCAGATGCATGACGTGGGAGTAGCGCTCGATATGGCTGTAGTCCTCGACCCGCACAGTTCCGGGCACGCACACCCGGCCCAGGTCGTTGCGCCCGAGGTCGACGAGCATCAGGTGCTCGGCACGCTCCTTGTCATCGGCCAGCAGCTCCTTTTCCAGCAGATGGTCCTCCTCCTCGGTCTGCCCCCGCCAGCGTGTCCCGGCGATGGGATGGGTGGTCGCCCACCCGTCCTGCACCGTGACCAGGGCTTCGGGGCTCGATCCGACGATCGAGAAGTCCGTTCCGCCAGCCTCGTTGGGTACATGCAGCAGATACATGTAGGGGCTGGGGTTGGACACCCGCAGCATCCGGTACACGTCGATCGGATCGACCTCGGTGTCCATCTCGAAGCGCTGCGACGGGACCACCTGAAAGGCCTCGCCGGCTTCGATCTCCCGCACCAGCCGTTCGACGATGGCGCCGTACTCCTGCACAGTGCGCTGCGCGCGGGGCCGCGGCTCGGGCCTGCTGAAGGTCGCCACGGTCGACGGCAACGGCTGGCCCAGCGCCTCGGTCATCACGTCCAGCCGCGCGACGGCGTCGTCGTAGGCCCAGTCGACCCGCGCGTCGGTGCCGTTCCAGTTCACGGCGTTGGCGATCAGCGTGATCGTGCCCTCGTGATGGTCGACAGCAGCAAGGTCGGTGGCCAGCAGCATCAGCATGTCCGGCAGTTTCAGGTCGTCGACCGCCAGCTCCGGCAGGCGCTCCAGCCGCCGCACCAGGTCATAGGCGAAGAAGCCCACCATGCCGCCCGACAGCGGAGGCAGGCCGGGCAGCGGCCCGGTGGCCAGCAGTTCCAGGGTGGCGCGCAGCACCTGCAGCGGGTCGCCGCCGCTCGGCGCGTCCTGCGGCGTCACGCCAAGCCACACCGCCTCGCCGTCGCGCACCGTCAGCGCCGACGGGGCACCGGCGCCGATGAACGACCACCGTGACCACGACCGGCCGTTCTCCGCCGACTCCAGCAGGAAGGTGCCGGGGCGGTTGGCGGCCAGCTTGCGGTAGGCCGACAGTGGTGTCTCGCTGTCGGCCAGCACTTTGCGGGTCACCGGAACCACACGGTGTTCGGCCGCCATCTCGCGGAAGTCCTCCCGCGAGATTGTGGTGGCGAGGTTGGCTTGCACAGGTCCATCCTCCCAGACCCGGTGGGACGGCCCGGCGTAGCCTGACCCTCATGAAACCTGGTGATGTCGCCGACGACTTCGTGCTGCCCGACCAGACCGGCGCCGAGCGCAGACTCGGCGATTTCCTGGCCGCCGGGCCGGTGGTGCTGTTCTTCTACCCCGCCGCGATGACACCGGGCTGCACCAAGGAAGCATGCCATTTCCGCGACCTGGCAGCCGAATTCGCGGCGGTGGGCGCCCAGCGGGTCGGAATCAGCACGGACAGCGTGGACAAGCAGGCCCAGTTCTCCGACAAGGAACGATTCGACTATCCGCTGCTGTCAGACAGCGACGGCAGGGTGGCCACCGCATTCGGCGTCAAGCGCGGGCTGCTCGGAAAGCTGATGCCGGTCAAGCGCACCACGTTCGTCATCGACACCGACCGCAAGATCCTCGAGGTGATCTCCAGCGAGTTGAGCATGGACACGCACGCTGACAAAGCGCTCGAGGTGCTGCAGGCGCGCCGTTCTGTGTAGTTTCGTGCG
>CAZDYH010000015.1:2822-7870 GCA_964509355.1 uncultured Mycobacterium sp. | reverse complement strand
CCGCCGACCTGGTCAACCTCGAGCAGCACGGCGTCACCGTCGCAGTCCAGTCGCACCGAATGCACGTGCTGGGTGTGCCCGGAGGTGGCGCCCTTGACCCAGTACTCGCCGCGGGAGCGCGAGTAGTAGGTGGCCTCCCGGGTGGCCAGGGTCCGGGCCAGCGCCTCGTCGTCCATCCAGCCGACCATCAGCACATCGCCGCTGCCGCGCTGCTGTGCGACAGCGGTGAACAGGCCGTCGGCATTGCGCTTGAGCCGCGACGCGATGGCCGGATCGAGCATCATCGGACGGTGATCCCTTCTGCCGCCATGGCCGCCTTCACCTCGCCGATGGTCAGCTCCCGGAAGTGAAAGACACTGGCGGCCAGCACGGCGTCGGCACCTGCAACAACGGCCGGGGCGAAATGTTCCACCGCGCCCGCACCACCGCTGGCGATGATCGGCACCGTGACCGCGGCGCGCACCGCGCGCAGCATCCTCAGGTCGAATCCGGCCTTGGTGCCGTCGGCGTCCATCGAGTTCAGCAGAATTTCACCGACCCCCAGGTCGGCGCCGCGGGCCGCCCATTCGACGGCGTCGATGCCGGTGCCGCGCCGCCCGCCGTGGGTGGTGACCTCCCAGCCGGACGGCGTCGGCGGCGATCCGGGCTGCACGGTGCGGGCATCGACGGACAGCACGATGCACTGCGACCCGAACTGGCGGGCCATCTCGGCGAGCAGATCGGGCCGCGCGATGGCGGCGGTGTTGACCGCGACCTTGTCGGCGCCCGCGCGCAGCAACACGTCGACATCGCCGACCGCACGCACACCCCCGCCGACGGTGAGCGGGATGAACACCTGGTCGGCCGTGCGGCGCACCACGTCCAGCATGGTGGCCCGGCCCGACGACGACGCAGTCACATCCAGGAAGGTCAGCTCGTCGGCGCCCTCGGCGTCATAGGCGGCCGCAAGTTCGACCGGATCGCCTGCGTCACGCAGGTTCTCGAAGTTGACACCTTTGACTACCCGGCCGTCGTCGACGTCGAGGCACGGGATGACACGCACCGCCAGTCCGCTTTCGGGGTCCACCGTCAGTAATCCTCCGGTGCGCCAACGGAGTCCAGGATGGCCAGAATCTGCTCATGCGCGCCCGGCGCGGCGGCCAACGCCGAGCGCGAAGCCATCGTCCACTCCGCGCCGGCCAGGTCGGTGACGACACCGCCGGCGGCGCGCACCAGCGCCACACCGGCGGCGTGATCCCAGATGTGGTGACCGAAACTGATTGCCGCACCGAGGATCCCGGCGGCGACATACGCGAGGTCGATCCCGGTGGAGCCATGCATCCGCAGCCGCGACGACACCCGGCTCAGATTCTCAAGTGTCGCGAGCCGGTAGCGTCCCGGAAACCGGCCACGCCAGTCGACATTGAACGTGCCGATGCCGATGATCGAGTCGGCCAACTCGGGGCTCGCGAGTCGCGGTTGCGGCACCCCGTTGCTCACCAGCGGCCCACCCACCACCGCGGTGTAGCGCTGATCGGTGAACGGCAGCCAGGTCAGCCCGGCCACCGGTTCGCCCTCGCGTAACAGGCCCAGCAGGATCGCGGCCATCGGCGAACCGGCCGCGTAGTTGAACGTCCCGTCGATGGGGTCGAGCACCCATAGCAGCGGCGAATCGAGGGCGGCACCGCCGAACTCCTCGCCATGCACCCCGATACCGGTCGCCGCCACCAGCGCGTCGACAACCCGGCGCTCGATGGCGAGGTCGACCTCGGTGGCGAAGTCGTTGCCCTTCTTGCGTACCGCCGAGTCGGCGCGGTGGCCCGCGACGAACGGTTTCGACGCCGCGTCCAGAATCAGCGACGCCTCGGCGACCAGTGCGTCGAGATCCGCGGCATCCAGCGCCATCGCGGCCCTACTGTCGCACCGCGGCCAGCGCCTGCGGCAAGGTGAATCGCCCCGCGTACAGCGCCTTGCCGACGATGGCGCCCTCGACGCCACCTTCGGTCAACGTCGCAATCGCGCGCAGGTCCTCCAGGCTGGATACCCCGCCGGAGGCGATCACCGGGGTGTCGGTGCACTCGGCGACGCTGCCGAGCAGCTCGAGATTGGGTCCGGTCAGGGTGCCGTCCTTGGTGACGTCGGTGACAACGAAACGCGAACACCCCTCGCTGTCAAGGCGTTCCAGCACCTGCCACAGGTCGCCGCCGTCGGTTTCCCAGCCCCGGCCGCGAAGCCGGTGCTCGCCGTCGACGATCTGCACGTCGAGCCCGACGGCCACCTTGTCGCCGTGCTCGCCGATCACCTTCGCGCACCATTGCGGGTTTTCCAGCGCCGCGGTCCCGAGGTTGACCCGGGTACAGCCGGTCGCCAGCGCAGCCTCCAGCGACTCGTCGTCGCGGATGCCGCCGGACAGCTCTACCTGCACGTCGAGCTTGCCGACGACCTCGGCGAGCAGGTCGCGGTTGGAGCCGCGGCCGAATGCGGCGTCGAGATCGACCAGGTGGATCCACTCGGCGCCGTCGCGCTGCCAGGTCATCGCGGCATCCAGCGCCGAGCCGTACTCCGTTTCACTTCCGGCCCGGCCCTGTACCAGCCGAACAGCACGGCCCTCCACGACGTCCACGGCGGGCAGGAGAATGAGAGGCACGTCAGACAACCCTAGTCGCTTCTCGCTCCTGCCCACCGGAGCGTTCAGAGCCCCTCGACCCAGTTGCCCAGCAGGGTGGCGCCGGCGTCGCCGCTCTTCTCCGGGTGGAATTGCGTTGCGGCCAACGCGCCGTCCTCCACGGCAGCCAGGAACGGCACGTGGTGAGTGGCCCAGGTCAGCAGCGCGTCGGGGTCGCCCTGCCAATGCTGCGCGGCATAGGAATGCACGAAGTAGAAGCGCGTGCCGGCGTTTAGGCCCTTGAACAGCGCGCTGCCCGGGGCTGCGTCGACGACGTTCCAGCCCATATGCGGGATCACCGGGGCGTCCAGCCGGGTGACCGCCCCGGGCCACTGGCCGCAGCCCACCGACTCCACCCCGAATTCCACGCCGCGGGCGAACAGGATCTGCATCCCGACGCAGACACCGAGCACCGGCCGGCCGGCCGCCACCCGTTCGGCGATGATGCGGTCGCCGCCGATCCCGCGCAGGCCCGTCATGCAGGCCTCGAACGCACCCACGCCTGGCACCAGCAGGCCGTCGGCGGCCGCAGCGGCGTCCCGGTCGGCGGTCACCTCGACCGATGCGCCGACGCGTTCCAGCGCCCGCTGCGCCGAACGCAGGTTGCCCGAGCCGTAGTCGAGCACCACCACACTCTTCTGGCCCGTACCGGCTGTCACAGGCTCCCTTTGGTGGACGGCACGCCGGACACCCGGGGGTCCGGTTCGACGGCCTGGCGCAGCGCCCGGGCGACAGCCTTGTACTGCGCCTCGGTGATGTGGTGCGGGTCGCGTCCGTAGAGGGTGCGCACGTGTAGCGCGATACGGGCGTTCATCGCCAGCGACTCGAAGACGTGGCGGTTGATGACGGTGTGATAGGGAACTTGCGAGCCGGCGATTGTGGTGTGCAGCAGATGATCTGGCTCACCGGTGTGCACGCAGTAGGGCCGCCCCGACACATCGACGGCGGCGTGCGCCAGCGTCTCGTCCATCGGGATGAACGCGTCCCCGAAGCGGCGGATGCCCTTCTTGTCGCCGAGGGCCTGCGCCAGCGCCTGGCCCAGGACGATGGCGGTGTCCTCGACGGTGTGGTGTGCCTCGATCTCGACGTCACCCTTGGCCCGCACCGTCAAGTCGAAGCTGGCGTGGCTGCCCAGCGCGGTCAGCATATGGTCATAGAACGGCACGCCGGTGTCGACGTGGACCTGCCCGGTGCCATCGAGGTCGAGTTCGACGACGATATCTGATTCGCGGGTCTTGCGTTCGATGCGCGCACGGCGGTTGGTGGTCATGATGCTCCTAGCGGCTGGGCCAGTTCGGTGGCGGCAAGTCTGGCGCTGGCCTCCAGCAGCGCGTCATTCTCCTCGGCCAGTCCGGTGGTGGCGCGCAGGTACCCGGGGATACCCACATCGCGGATCAGGATGCCGGTGTCCAGGTAGCGCCGCCACGCGGCGGTCGCGTCGGAAAACTGCCCGAACAGGACGAAGTTGGCGTCGCTGGGGATGACGCGAAATCCCATGCCGGTCAATGCGGCTGAGACCCGCTCACGCTCGGCGATCAGCGTGGCGACGCTGCCCAGGGTGTCGTCGGCGTGGCGCAGCGCGGCCCGCGCTGCGGCCTGGGTGACCGACGACAGGTGATACGGCAGGCGCACCAGCAGCATCGCGTCGATTACCGCGGGCGCAGCGATGAGGTAGCCCAGCCGGCCCCCGGCGAAGGCGAAGGCCTTGCTCATTGTGCGGGTGACGACGAGCCTGGCCGGATACTCCTCGATGAGCACAGCCGCGCTCGGGGTAGCGGAAAACTCACCATAGGCCTCGTCGAGGATCAGGATTCCACCGTGCATGGCATCGAGCAGGCCACGCAGATCGTCGAGCGGAACGCTTTGTCCCGAAGGGTTATTGGGGCTGACGACAAACACCACATCGGGTCGGCGCTCGGTGATCGCGGTGACGGCGACATCGACGTCGAGACTGAAATCGTCGGCGCGGGAGGTCTCGGTCCACTCCGTCCGGGTGCCGCCGGAGATGATCGGGTGCATCGAATACGACGGCACGAAGCCGATCGCGGTGCGGCCGGGACCGCCGAACGCCTGCATCAGCTGCTGCAGGATCTCGTTGGAACCGTTTGCCGCCCAGAGGTTTTCGACGCCGAACCGAATCCCGGTCTGCACCGTCAGGTAGGCGGCCAGGTCGGTACGCAGGGCAACCGCGTCGCGGTCGGGGTATCGGTTCAGGTGGGCCGCGGCCTCGCGAACTGACCGCGCCACGTCGTCGATCAGCGCCTGGGTCGGCGGGTGCGGGTTCTCGTTGGTGTTGAGCCGGACCGGCACGGTGAGCTGCGGCGCACCGTAAGGCGACTTGCCGCGCAGATCATCGCGCAGCGGCAGGTCGGCGAGTGTGATCCGCTGTCCAGGCCCAGTCACC
>CAZDYH010000015.1:0-2722 GCA_964509355.1 uncultured Mycobacterium sp. | reverse complement strand
GCTCATCACCGTTGTCTGTTCTTCGCGCAAGCGCTCATCACCGCTCGAACCTCCGTCGGACCGCTTCGCCGTGCGCGGGCAGGTCCTCGGCCTTGGCCAGCGTGATGACGTGGCCGGAGACATCCTTGAGCGCCGCCTCGGTGTAGTCGACGACGTGGATACCGCGCAGGAAGGTCTGCACCGACAGCCCGCTGGAATGCCGCGCGCAGCCCGCGGTGGGCAGCACGTGATTGGAGCCGGCGCAGTAGTCACCGAGGCTGACCGGTGACCACGGGCCGACGAAGATCGCACCGGCCGAACGGATCTGGGCTGCCACCGTCGGCGCGTCGGCGGTCTGGATCTCGAGGTGTTCGGCGGCGTAGGCGTTGACCACACGGACGCCCGCATCGAGATCGTCGACCAGGATGATCGCCGACTGGCGTCCGCTCAGCGCGGCGCTCACCCGCTGCCGGTGCACCGTGGTCTCCAGCTGGGTGGCGAGTTCTCTGTCGGTGGCATCGGCGAGTTCGACGCTCGGTGTGACCAGCACGCTGGCGGCCATCTCGTCGTGCTCGGCCTGGCTGATCAGGTCCGCGGCGACGTGCGCCGGGTCGGCGGTGTGGTCGGCGAGGATCGCGATCTCGGTGGGCCCCGCCTCGGCGTCGATGCCGACTTGTGAGCGGCAGATCCGCTTGGCGGCGGCGACGTAGATGTTGCCGGGGCCGGTGATCATGTCGACCGGGGCCAGCTCGACGCCGTCGGTGTCGGTACCGCCGTAGGCCAGCAGTGCGACGGCCTGGGCACCGCCGACCGCCCACACCTCCTCGACGCCGAGCAGTCGGGCCGCGGCCAGGATCGTCGGGTGCGGCAGCCCACCGAACCGCGCCTGCGGTGGGCTGGTCACCACCAGCGACGCCACGCCCGCGGCCTGCGCGGGCACGACGTTCATCACGACACTCGACGGGTAGACGGCGTTTCCGCCGGGCACGTAGAGGCCGACGCGCTCGACCGGAACCCACCGTTCGGTGACCGTCGCGCCCGGACCGAGCAGCGTGGTGGTGTCGGTGCGGCGTTGCCCGGCGTGCACCGCGCGGGTGCGCTCGACCGCCACTTCCAGTGCCGTCCGAACCTCGGGATCCAATTCCGCCAGGGCCTTGTCGAGGTCGGCCGGTGACACCCGGACGGCAGCGGGCCGTGCGCCGTCGAACGATTCGCCGTAATCCAGCGCCGCGACCGCCCCACGCTCGGCGACAGCGTCGACGATTGGCCGGACTTTCGGTATGACGGACTCGACATCGACACCGCCGCGCGGTAACGCGGCGCGCAACTGCGCCGCGGTCAGGGTGCGGTTGCGCAGGTCGATCCGGGACATCTCAAAGGTGGCCATCGGCTCAATTGTCCCCGATCGGTCCAGCGGATTAAAATCGCTTGAGCAGCGCCGCCCACCGCTGCCACACTGCGGCAATGGAGTGGGACCTGTGGCCGGCGTTCGTCGGCGCCTCGATAGCCATCAGCGTGTCGCCGGGAGCCGGCGCCATTCAGTCCATGGCCACCGGTCTGACCCACGGCGTCCGCGGCGGCTACTGGAGCATCGTCGGCCTGGAGATCGGGCTCATGGTCCAACTAGCCCTGGTTGCGGTGGGTCTGGGCGCCGCATTGGCAAGTTCGGTGCTGGCTTTCAGCGTCGTCAAGTGGATCGGCGTGGCCTACCTGATCTACCTGGCGGTGCGGCAATGGCGCATCACCAGCCGCGACCTGCGCGAGCAGTTGGGCCGGAGCGCCGACGGCGGCCGGGTGTCGTTGCTCGTCCGCGGCTTCCTGGTCAATGTCACCAATCCGAAGGGTCTGGTGTTCCTGCTCGCGGTGCTGCCGCAGTTCGTGGTGCCGGCCGCGCCGTTGCCGCAGCAGTACCTGGTCATCGCGGCCACCATGGTCGCTGTAGACCTCGTCGTGATGGGCGGATACACCGGGCTGGCGTCTCACCTGTTGAAATGGCTGCAAACGCCGCGGCGGCAGACGCTGCTCAAGCGGGTGTTTTCGGCACTGTTCGCGACTGCTGCGGTGGTGCTCTCGCTGGTGCGGCGGGCTGCACCCGCTTGACGCCAGCCACCGTCAGCTGCTGACCCGCCGCAATTACCGCACCATCGGGCTGGCCGGTTTGGCATCGGCGAGCAGTTTCCCTGTGGTCAAATCGGTTCAGCGGTGACCTGCGGTTCCGTGCGACCGGCCGCTTTGCCTCAACTAAGGAGGAGCAATGGCGTCCTTACGAGAGCAGGTCTTACGACGCAAGCCGGTTCGCGAGATGGCGGCCGAGACCGGGGCTGACTCGGGCCGCAGCGAGCTCAAACGCACCATCGGGCTGTGGCAGTTGGCCGCGATCGGCATCGGCGGCACGATCGGGACCGGAATCTTCTTCATCCTGAGCCAGGCGGTGCCGATCGCTGGACCGGCGGTGATCTGGTCGTTCGTCCTCGCCGCCATTGTGGCGGGCCTGACGGCGGTGTGTTACGCCGAGCTGGCCGGGGCGGTCCCGGTGGCGGGGTCGTCGTACTCCTATGCCTACGCCACCCTGGGCGAGCTGACGGCGCTGTGCGTCGGAGCCTGTCTGCTGCTCGAGTGGGGTGTGGCCGGCGCGGCCGTCGCGGTGGGGTGGTCGGAGTACCTCAACCAGTTCCTCGGCAACCTGTTCGGCTTCCAGCTGCCCGAGGCGCTGTCCAACGCACCGGAACAGGGCGGCGTCTTC
>CAZDYH010000014.1:26860-29971 GCA_964509355.1 uncultured Mycobacterium sp. | reverse complement strand
CGCTGGACTACGTGGTGGTCAAGGCGCCGCGGTTCGCGTTCGAGAAGTTCCCCGGCGCCGACGGCACCCTGACCACCACCATGAAGTCGGTGGGCGAGGCGATGTCGTTGGGCCGCAACTTCATTGAGGCACTCGGCAAGGTGATGCGCTCGCTGGAGACCAGCCGGGCCGGGTTCTGGACCGCGCCGGACTCCGACTTGTGGGTCGACGAGCTGCTCACCGGGTTGCGGACACCGACCGAGGGCCGGCTCTACGACGTGGAGTACGCGCTGCGCCTGGGCGCCACCGTCGAACAGGTATCGGAAGCCTCCGGCATCGACCCGTGGTTCGTCGAGCAGATCCACGGACTGGTCGCACTGCGGTCCGAACTGCTCGACGCGCCGGTGCTGGACGCCGAGCTGCTGCGCCGGGCCAAGCACAGCGGGCTGTCGGATCGCCAGATCGCCGCGCTGCGAACGGAACTGGCCGGTGAGGTCGGCGTGCGCGCGCTTCGTCGGCGCCTCGGCATCCACCCGGTGTTCAAGACCGTCGACACCTGCGCCGCGGAGTTCGAGGCCAAGACGCCCTACCACTACAGCAGCTACGAGCTGGACCCGGCCGCCGAGACCGAGGTTGCGCCGCAGACCGAGAAGCCCAAGGTGCTGATCCTGGGTTCCGGACCGAACCGCATCGGGCAGGGCATCGAGTTCGACTACAGCTGCGTGCACGCCGCGACGACGTTGTCGGAGGCCGGTTTTGAGACCGTGATGGTCAACTGCAACCCCGAGACGGTGTCCACCGACTACGACACCGCCGACCGGCTCTACTTCGAGCCGCTGACCTTCGAGGATGTGCTCGAAGTCTTCCGGGCCGAATCCCGTTCCGGCGCAGGCGGACCCGGCGTGGTCGGGGTGATCGTCCAGCTGGGCGGCCAGACCCCGCTGGGTCTGGCGCAACGGCTTGCCGATGCCGGCGTGCCGATCGTCGGCACCAGCCCCAAGGCCATCGACCTCGCGGAGGACCGCGGCGCGTTCGGCTATGTGCTCGCCGCGGCCGGGCTGCCGGCGCCGCGGTTCGGCATGGCCACCAGCTTCGAGCAGGCCCGTAAGATCGCCGAAGAAATCGGCTATCCGGTGCTGGTCCGGCCGTCCTACGTACTGGGCGGTCGCGGTATGGAGATCGTCTACGACGACGAGACGCTGCACGGCTACATCACCCGCGCGACCCAGCTGTCGCCTGAGCACCCGGTACTGGTGGACCGCTTCCTCGAGGACGCCATCGAGATCGACGTCGACGCGCTGTGCGACGGCACCGAGGTCTACATCGGCGGGGTGATGGAACACATCGAGGAGGCCGGAATCCACTCCGGCGACTCCGCGTGCGCGTTGCCGCCGGTGACGCTGGGCCGCCAGGACATCGAGGCGGTGCGCCACGCGACCGAGGCCATTGCGCACGGCATCGGCGTGGTGGGTCTGCTCAACGTGCAGTACGCGCTCAAGGACGACGTGCTCTACGTGCTGGAGGCCAACCCGCGGGCCAGCCGCACGGTGCCGTTCGTGTCCAAGGCCACCGCGGTGCCGCTGGCCAAGGCCTGCGCGCGGATCATGCTGGGCGCCACGATCGCCCAGCTGCGCGGCGAAGGGTTGCTGGCCCGGGTCGGTGACGGCGCCAGCGTCGCCCCGCACGCCCCGATCGCGGTCAAGGAAGCGGTGCTGCCGTTCCACCGGTTCCGGCGCGCCGACGGCTCCGGTATCGACTCGCTGCTGGGACCGGAGATGAAGTCGACCGGCGAGGTGATGGGCATCGACCGCGATTTCGGCAGCGCGTTCGCCAAGAGCCAGACCGCCGCCTACGGCTCGCTCCCGACCGAAGGCACGGTTTTCGTGTCGGTGGCCAACCGGGACAAGCGATCACTGGTCTTCCCGGTCAAGCGGCTCGCCGATCTGGGCTTTCGGGTGCTCGCCACCGAGGGGACTGCGGAGATGTTGCGGCGCAACGGCATTCCGTGCGACGAAGTGCGAAAGCACTTCGAGCAGCCCAGCGCGGATCGGCCCGCGCTGTCGGCGGTGGACGCGATTCGTGCCGGTGACGTCGACATGGTGATCAACACGCCCTACGGCAACTCGGGTCCGCGTATCGACGGCTACGAGATCCGCTCGGCTGCCGTCGCGATGAACATCCCGTGCGTGACGACGGTGCAGGGGGCATCGGCCGCGGTGCAGGGCATCGAGGCCGCGATCCGCGGCGATATCGGTGTCCGCTCCCTGCAGGAGCTGCACAGCGACCTCGGCGCGGCTCGGTGACGGGTTTCGGCGCGCGGCTGCACGAGGCGATGTCCCGGCGTGGGCCGCTCTGCCTGGGCATCGACCCGCATCCCGAACTGCTGCGGGCCTGGGGGTTGCCGACCACGCCCGATGGTCTCGCCGCGTTCTGTGAGACCTGTGTCGAGGCGTACGCCGGCTTCGCCGTCGTCAAACCGCAGGTCGCGTTCTTCGAGGCCTACGGCGCCGCGGGGTACGCCGTGCTGGAGCGCACCATCGCGGCCCTGCGGGACGCCGGGGTGCTGGTGCTGGCCGATGCCAAGCGCGGCGACATCGGCTCCACGATGGCGGCCTATGCCGCCGCGTGGGCCGGCGACTCCCCGCTGTCGGCCGACGCCGTGACGGCCTCGCCCTACCTGGGATTCGGCTCGCTGCAACCGCTGCTCGATATCGCCGCCGCGGGTGGCCGCGGGGTTTTCGTGCTGGCCGCGACCTCGAATCCGGAAGGCGCCTCGGTGCAGCGCGCCGTCCAACCCGGCCCGGGTGGCGGCCGGACGGTCGCCCAGTCGATCGTCGACGATGCGGCCGCGCTGAACCGCGGCGCGCTGCCGGAGCGCGGGTCCGTCGGGGTGGTTGTCGGTGCGACACTCGCCGAGGTGCCCGACCTCAGCGCCCTCGGCGGACCGGTGCTGGTTCCAGGTGTGGGGGCCCAGGGCGGCCGCCCCGACACCCTGAAGGGCCTGGGCGGGGCGGTTCCGGGCCAGTTGCTGCCGGCGGTGTCCCGCGAGGTGCTGCGCGCCGGTCCCGGGGTCGCCGCGATACGTGCTGCGGGGGAACGGATGCGTGACGCGGTGGCCTACCTCAACCCGAC
>CAZDYH010000014.1:21252-26760 GCA_964509355.1 uncultured Mycobacterium sp. | reverse complement strand
TCGGTGGCGTTGTGGGCGCTGTAGTGCGACACGCGCGACACGCCGCGAAGGGGGCGCGCGCAATGTTTGCGGCCCGTTTGGGCAGCCGGAACGCGCCGGCCGAGCTGCGGGCGGCGTCGCAGAACTTCATCCATTCGGACGAAAAAGACTGGCAGACAGCACGATCCGGAGTAGTCACTGCGGCAGTCGGGGACGATTTCGCGCCGCGGCGGCCCGCCGACGGCGGTGTCTGCCCACCGCGTGTCGGCCCTGCACGCTGGGGCTTTGTAGCCCCAACCAGGGGGGTGGGGTTAGATTTCGTCAGGCAGCGTGGGTACGGTCGTCGTCGCTGGCTGGAGTACCCCGGCCGTGAGAAAACACAATGATGGTGATGAGACGGAGGAACCCGTGGCCCTTCCCCAGTTGACCGACGAGCAGCGCGCGGCAGCGTTGGAGAAGGCTGCTGCCGCACGTCGAGCGCGAGCCGAACTCAAAGACCGGCTCAAGCGCGGCGGCACCAACCTCGCGCAGGTGCTGAAGGACGCCGAGACCAACGAGGTCTTCGGCAAGATGAAGGTTTCCGCGCTTCTCGAGGCGTTGCCGAAGGTCGGCAAGGTCAAGGCGCAGGAAATCATGACTGAGCTGGAGATCGCCCCGACCCGCCGCCTGCGCGGCCTCGGCGATCGTCAGCGCAAGGCACTGCTGGAAAAGTTCGACTTCACGGCGTAAGCGCCGGCGGGGACCGGACAGCGACCGATGAGCCGTTCGGGCGCAGGGCCCGTGGATGCCGATGAGCCTCCCGGGCCAACAGCGTCAGGCCGCGTCGTGGTGCTGTCCGGACCCTCGGCGGTCGGCAAGTCCACCGTCGTGCGCTGTCTGCGCGAGCGGGTCCCAGACCTGCACTTCAGCGTTTCGGCGACCACCAGGGCGCCCCGCCCCGGTGAAGTGGACGGCGTCGACTATCACTTCGTGACAGCCGACCGCTTTCAGCAGCTCATCGACGAGGGTGACCTGTTGGAGTGGGCGGAGATCCACGGCGGTCTACACCGGTCAGGGACGCTGGCGCGGCCCATTCGTGCCGCCACCGCTTCCGGTAGACCGGTGCTGATCGAGGTGGACCTCGCCGGCGCCCGAGCGGTGAAGAAAGCGCTGCCCGAGGCCGTGACAGTCTTCCTGGCACCGCCGAACTGGGCGGCGCTGGAAAAGAGATTGGCCGGTCGCGGCACCGAAACGGACGCCGTCATGCGGCGGCGGCTCGCCACCGCCCGGGCTGAACTGGCAGCTCAGGGCGACTTCGATGCAGTCGTCGTGAACAGCCAATTGGAGAATGCCTGCGCGGAATTGGTATCCTTGCTGGTGGGAAACGCGTCGAAGACGGCGTCTTCGCCTCGACCAGAGTCCCGGACAGATCTTTGAGTCCCCAGTCGACAACTGCCAGGAGAATTTCTACGTGAGTACCCCGCAAGCCGACGCGGCATGGGCCGCCCTCCCCGCCGGGGATCACCTCGATCCGGCGTCAGGTGCGATAGGTGCCTACGACACGCCGCTGGGTATCACCAATCCGCCCATCGACGAGTTGCTGGAACGCGCCTCGAGCAAGTACGCCCTGGTGATCTACGCGGCCAAGCGGGCCCGGCAGATCAACGATTACTACAACCAGCTTGGCGACGGCATTCTCGAATACGTCGGTCCGCTTGTTGAGCCCGGACTGCAGGAGAAGCCGCTGTCCATCGCGCTGCGCGAGATCCACGCCGACCTGCTCGAGCACACCGAAGGCGAGTAGCCCCCGATGAGCCCCGTGGGAGGCTAGCCCCGTGGACCGGAAGCGGATCATCGTCGGTGTCGCCGGGGGCATCGCCGCCTACAAGGTGTGCTCGGTGGTCCGTCAGCTGACCGAAGCCGGTCACAAGGTTCGCGTCGTCCCCACCGAGTCGGCGCTGCGTTTCGTCGGCGCCGCCACGTTCGAGGCGCTCTCCGGACAACCGGTGCACACCGGCGTCTTCGACGACGTCCCCGAGGTGCCGCACGTGCGCATCGGCCAGGAGGCCGATCTGGTCGTCGTCGCTCCGGCTACCGCCGACGTGCTGGCCCGGGCGGCCGCCGGCCGCGCGGACGATCTGCTCACCGCAACGCTGCTCACCGCGCGATGTCCAGTGCTGTTCGCGCCCGCGATGCACACCGAGATGTGGCTGCACCCGGCGACGGTCGACAACGTGGCCACGCTGCGCCGTCGCGGCGCCGTCGTCCTCGAACCCGCATCGGGACGGCTTACCGGCGCCGACAGCGGCGCGGGGCGACTGCCCGAGCCCGAAGAGATCACCACCTTCGCCGAGCTGCTGCTCGCCCGCGGTGACGCGATGCCTCACGACCTGGCCGGCAGCAAGATACTGGTGACCGCCGGGGGCACCCGTGAGCCGATCGACCCGGTGCGCTTCATCGGCAACCGCAGCTCGGGTAAACAGGGTTACGCGGTCGCCCGGGTCGCCGCCCAGCGCGGCGCCGACGTGACGCTGATCGCCGGGAACACGGCCGGCCTGGCCGATCCCGCCGGGGTCGACGTGGTCCACATCACTTCCGCCGCCCAGCTGCGCGACGCGGTGTCCAAGCACGCGCCCGACGCGCACGTGCTGGTGATGGCGGCCGCGGTCGCCGACTTCCGGCCGGCGCACTGCGCGACCAGCAAGATCAAGAAGGGCGCCGCGGAGCCGACCACCATCGAACTCGTCCGCAACGACGACGTACTGGCCGGCGCCGTCCGGGCCCGCGCCGACGGGCAGCTGCCCGATATGCGCGCCATCGTCGGGTTCGCCGCGGAGACCGGCGACGCCAACGGCGACGTGCTGTTCCACGCCCGGGCGAAACTCCGCCGCAAGGGGTGTGACCTGCTGGTGGTCAACGCGGTCGGCGACGGCAAGGCGTTCGAGGTCGACAGCAACGACGGCTGGTTGCTGGCGTCCGACGGGACCGAGGCCGCCCTGGAGCACGGCTCCAAGACGCTGATGGCGAGTCGTATCGTGGACGCGATCGCCACGTTCCTGCACGGTGGCCGCCAGGCCGGCAGCGGGTAGCGTTCGGCCGTTCCAGCGTCATGCTGCGCGAAGGCTTGTGCGCGGCAACGATATAATTCGTCTAACTAAATTTGTTGAAAAGGCATGAGCCGGAAGGATGAAACCGTGAGCAAAGGTCGGCTGTTTACCAGTGAGTCGGTGACCGAAGGGCACCCCGACAAGATCTGTGACGCCATCAGCGACTCGGTGCTCGACGCACTTCTGGAGCAGGACCCCCGCTCGCGCGTCGCGGTCGAGACGCTCGTCACCACCGGCCAGGTGCACGTCGCCGGTGAGGTCACCACCAAGGCCTACGCCGATATCCCCAAGATCGTCCGCGACCGGGTGCTCGAGATCGGCTATGACTCCTCGGCCAAGGGCTTCGACGGCAACTCCTGCGGCGTCAACATCGCCATCGGCGCGCAGTCGCCCGATATCGCCCAGGGCGTCGACACCGCCCATGAGGCGCGTGTCGAGGGCGCCGCGGACCCGCTCGACGCGCAGGGCGCCGGCGACCAGGGCCTGATGTTCGGCTACGCCATCAGCGACACCCCCGAGCTGATGCCGCTGCCGATTGCGCTGGCCCACCGGCTGGCCCGGCGGTTGACCGAGGTGCGCAAGGGTGGCGTGCTGCCCTATCTGCGCCCCGACGGCAAGACGCAGGTCACCATCGCCTACGACGGCACCACCCCGGTGCGGCTCGACACGGTCGTCATCTCGACCCAGCACGCAGCCGATATCGACCTGGAGAACATGCTCACCCCGGATATCCGGGAGAAGGTGCTCAACACCGTTCTGGACGACCTGGGCCACGACACCCTGGACACCACGTCGGTGCGGCTGCTGGTCAACCCCACCGGCAAGTTCGTCCTCGGCGGACCGATGGGCGACGCGGGCCTGACCGGCCGCAAGATCATCGTCGACACCTACGGCGGCTGGGCCCGTCACGGCGGCGGCGCCTTCTCCGGCAAGGATCCGTCCAAGGTGGACCGGTCGGCCGCCTACGCGATGCGCTGGGTGGCAAAGAACGTCGTTGCGGCGGGTCTGGCCGAGCGGGTCGAGGTGCAGGTCGCCTACGCCATCGGCAAGGCGGCCCCGGTCGGCCTGTTCGTCGAGACGTTCGGCACCGAGACCGTCGACCCCGTCAAGATCGAGAAGGCCATCGGCGAGGTGTTCGACCTGCGGCCCGGCGCCATCATCCGCGACCTGGACCTGCTGCGCCCGATCTACGCCCAGACCGCCGCCTACGGGCACTTCGGCCGCACCGACATCGAGCTGCCGTGGGAGCAGCTCGACAAGGCCGACGCCCTGAAGTCTGCGGTCTAAGGGTGTAGCGCGGCCTTCAGCGCCGCCAGGCCCCGGTTGGTCGCTTCGGCGGCCGCGGGTACCACCAGCGCGAACTGCGCGTAGCCGTGCACCATCGTCGGCTCGTTGTGCAGCTCGGCGGCCACCCCGGCGGCGTTGAGCAGCTCCGCGTAGCGGATGCCGTCGTCACGGACCGGATCGTATTCGGCAACGCCGATGTACGCCGGTGGCAGGCCCGCCAGGCTCGCCGCATTGGCCGGCGCGAGCGTCGTCGGCAGCTTCTCCGGCTCGCTGAGGTCCGTGTCGGGCAGATACCAGGTGAGGAAGGCCGTGATCACGTCGCGGTCCAGGATCGGGCCGGTGGCGTTCTGGGTGAAGGATGGCAGCGACAGGTCGCCGGCGGTGACCGGATACCAGAGCAACTGGAACACCAACGGCGGTCCGCCGTGGTCGCGGGCGAGCTGTGCCATCACCGCCGAGATGTTGCCGCCCGCCGAGTCACCCGCCACGGCCAGCCGCGCCGGGTCGCCACCCAACTCGGCCGCATGCGCACCGACCCACTGCAGCGCCGCCCAGGCGTCGTCGATCGCTGCCGGATAGGGATGCTCGGGCGCCAGCCGGTAGTCCACCGAAACGACGATGGCCTCCGCGCCGACCGCATGGCCGCGGGCCAGGGCGTCGTGGGTGTCCAGGTCACCGAGCGACCATCCGCCGCCGTGGTAGAAGACCACGACCGGCAGGTTGTCGTGTTCGGCAACCGGCGGCCAGTAGATGCGCACCGGGATGTCGCTCAGCTCCCCGTGCCCGATCGTGCGCTCTTCGATCCGCATGTCCGGCAGCAGCTCGGCGGGCGGCTCCAACTGCCGCATCAGCAGTCGGGCGGGTTCCACGCCGTCCTCGGCGCTGAAGTGGAATGGGTAGAAGTCGATCAACGCCTTGAGCGTCGTATCGATTTCGGGGCGGGTTGACGTCGGTTCCGGCATGGCACCAACGTAGACACGACGGCGGCGCTCCGCACCGCGTCCAGTAACTTCTGCAGGATGCGGACACCGACGGCACGCTGGCTGGCGGGCGCCGTCGCCGGTGCCGGGTACGGCGTGTTCCTCAGCGTGACCGCGATGCGGCTGCCGGCGGGTGCTGAGCTCACCGGGCAGTTCGGCCTGCAGCCCGCCGTCAA
>CAZDYH010000014.1:2496-21152 GCA_964509355.1 uncultured Mycobacterium sp. | reverse complement strand
CTGGGCGCGGTGTGCTTCGCGGTATCGGACGCGATGATCGGGATCGGCCGTTTCGGCCTGGGAGCCGCCGAGCCGGCGACATCGGGCCTCGGAGCCGCCGGGCCGGCGACATCGGGCCTGGGATCCGAGGCGCTCGCGGTGCCGATCTGGTGGGCGTACGCGGTATCGCAGGTGCTGATCACGGCGGGGTTCTTCTTCGGCAGAGCGATGAGCCGCCCGGGCGAAGAGCATCGGGGAGTGTCGGCCTGCTCTGCTAGACCGTCGGTGTGACCACCACGGCCAGGCAGCCCGCCGAGCACGAACCCATCGCCCGGGTGCTGCCGCTGCTGTCGGTGCCGCATCTGGATCGCGAGTTCGACTATCTGGTGGCCGCTGAGCAGTCCGACGACGCCCAGCCCGGCGTCCGGGTGCGGGTGCGGTTCCACGGCCGTCTGGTCGACGCGTTCGTCCTGGAAAGGCGTTCCGAAACCGATCACGTCGGCAAGCTGGGCTGGCTGGACCGTGTCATCTCCGCCGAACCGGTGCTCACCGCCGAGGTACGCCGACTGGTCGACGCTGTCGCGGCGCGTTACGCCGGCACCCGCGCCGATGTGCTGCGGTTGGCGGTGCCGCCCCGGCATGCCCGCGTTGAGCGCGAAACCGCCACTGTGCCAACCCAACCGATGATCGAGCCGGTCGACCCCGCCGCGTGGGCAGTGTACAGCCGCGGCGAGCAGTTCCTGACAGCGCTGAGCGAGGGACGCGCGGCACGCGCGGTCTGGCAGGCACTGCCCGGTGAGCAGTGGGCCGACCGGATGGCCGAGGCCGCGGCCGCGACGGTCCGCGGTGGCCGCAGCGTGCTGGCGATCGTGCCCGACCAGCGTGACGTCGACGCGCTGTGGCAGAGCAGCACCGCGCACGTCGACGAGTGCTGTGTGGTGGCACTGTCGGCGGGGCTGGGACCGGCCGCCCGGTACCGGCGGTGGCTGGCGGTGCTGCGCGGCAGCGCCCGGCTGGTCATCGGTACCCGTAGCGCGGTGTTCGCGCCGGTGAACAACCTCGGCCTGGTCATGGTCTGGGACGACGGTGACGACACCCTGGCCGAACCGCGGGCGCCCTATCCGCACGCCCGCGAGGTGGCGATGCTGCGCGCCCACCAGCTGCGCTGCGCGGCGGTCATCGGCGGCTACGCCCGCACCGCGGAGGCCCATGCGCTGGTCCGCAGCGGCTGGGCGCATGATCTGGTCGCGGCCCGGCCGGTCGTACGTGCGCGCGCCCCGCGCGTGGTGGCTCTCGACGACGGCGGCTACGCCGAGGAACGGGACCCGGCGGCGCGGACGGCGCGGCTGCCGTCCGTGGCGCTGCGTGCCGCCCGGACCGCGCTGGACGCCGGGCGTCCGGTGCTCGTGCAGGTACCGCGCCGCGGATACGTGCCGTCACTGGCCTGCGCCCGGTGCCGGACGATCGCGCGCTGCCGGCACTGCACCGGTCCGCTCTCGCTGTCGGGCCGGGACTCAGCGGGCGTGGTCTGCCGCTGGTGTGGCCGTGTCGACCCCGCGCTGCGGTGCGTGCGGTGCGGCTCCGATGCGGTGCGCGCGGTTGTGATCGGCGCCCGGCGCACCGCCGAGGAACTCGGTCGCGCCTTCCCGGGCACCGCCGTAGTCACCTCGGCGGGCGAGGCGATCGTGCCCGTGGTCGGGGCGGGACCGGCCCTTGTGGTGGCGACACCGGGCGCAGAGCCGCGGGCGTCCGGCGGGTACGGCGCGGCGCTGCTGCTGGACAGCTGGGCGCTGCTGGGCAGACAGGACCTGCGCGCGGCCGAGGACGCACTGCGGCACTGGCTGGCCGCCGCGGCGCTGGTGCGTGCCCGCGGTGACGGCGGGGTCGTTGCGGTCGTCGCGGACTCGTCGATCCCGACCGTGCAATCGCTGATCAAATGGGATCCCGTCGGCCACGCCGAGGCCGAGCTGGCAGCCCGTGCCGAGGTCGGGCTGCCGCCGAGCGTGCACATCGCCGTCGTCGACGGCGGCGCGGCGGCGGTGGCGGCGCTGCTGGATGAGGCTCGGCTGCCTGACGATGCCGACCTGCTCGGCCCGGTCGAACTGCCGCCCGGTGCGCGCAGGCCGGCGGGCACCGTCACCGGCGAACGGGTGACCCGGATGCTGGTCCGCGTCACCCGCGACGAGGGTCTGGCGCTGGCGGCCGCGCTGCGCCGTGCCGCTGGTGTGCTCAGCGCCCGCCACGACCAACCGCCGGTTCGGGTGCAGATCGACCCGTTGCACATAGGGTAGGCGCGTACCGCGCCCAATTAGGCTTTCAGCGGGCAGCACGGCGAGGAGGTGGGTATGCGGTGGGTCGGCCGAATCATTGGCTGGTCGATTGCATTGGCGCTCATCGCCGTTGGCGTGTTGTGGCCGCTGATCGGCTCGTCGGTGTCCGGCGGTGCGTCGCCGGCGCCCGATCCGGTGACCTTCGTGCAGTACCGCGCCGACTACACGGTCGACGCGACCGGACGACTCGATGCGGTCGAAACCATCACCGCCGATTTCCCCGGCGGCCGGCATGGCCTCTTCCGGTACTGGGACATCACCAACTCCAACAACGCGGGCATCCGCCAGGCGCCCACCGACATCTCGGTTCTGATGGACGACCGGCCCATCCCGACATCGTTGAGCTGGGACAACGGCGGGCGTTTCAGAGTCGCCAAGATCGGGGACCCGGATCGCTATCTGGACTACGGCACGCACGTCTTCCAGATCCGCTACACCGTGCCCGGGGTGCTCGACCCAGGCGGCGTCGGCGCGGACAAGACCTTCGCCTCGTCGGCGGGCGGTAACGCCGCCACCGACTCCGCGTTCTTCTGGAACGTCATCCCACCCGGCTGGAACAACGAGATCGAGCAGGCCGACGTGACCGTGACCCTGCCCGCGCCCGTTGCCGGCGCGAAATGCTCGATCGGGTACGGCGTCGGCGAACCGTGCGCGGACCTGAGCATCGACGGCAATCGGCTGCGGCTCAGCGCAGGTCATCTGGAGCCGCGGACCCCGGTCACGGTCCGCGCCGGGGTCGACGTGCCCACGCCGGCACGCGAGACCCTGCCGTGGTCGCAGCGTTTCGACCGGATCCTCGGACAATCGGTGCCCGGCGTGTTGTGGGTGGCAGCCCTGACCGTGGCGGCCGCCATCGGCGCGCTGATGTGGTGGCGCACCACCGTCGAGCCGTCACCGGGCTTCCCGGTGCAATACGCACCACCTGACGGAATCGGGCCGGTGCAAAGCGAATACATCCGCACCGAGGCCGTCAGCAAGAATGCGCTCACGGCCGCCCTGCTCTACCTGGCGGAGCGGTCACTGATCACGTTGAGGCAGGTCAGCGACAAGAAATGGGAGTTGCGCGGCACCGCCGACCGGGGGGCGTGGGCGGATGTCGACGTGGTCAGCAGGGATGCGGCGTCAGCCCTCAAGTTGCTCGAGCCCGGTGGCGAGTTCAGCGCGAACGGCACCGTCAGCGCCGGCAAGAAACTGGAGCGGGCCAAGCTCGATATCGCAACGTCGGTGGCGAAATGGGCACGTGACGAAGATCTGATCGTCGCAAAGCGGTCGGAGTGGTGGGTGCGGGTCGCCGACCTGGTGGCGCTGCTGCTGGCGATCGCGGGCTTCATTCGCTTCTGGCCTTTCCCCGCAACCATCTGGGGTATCCCGTTCGTCGTCTTCTTCCTGGCCGGCCTGCGGGCCTGGCGGCCCGGCGTCGGATCGCGCCGCACCGCCAAGGGGCGCGAACTGTGGTCGCGGGCAGGTGGTTTCTACCGGATGCTGTCGACGGACTCGGCCGAGTCGCGCTTCGACTTCGCTGCACGTAAGGATCTGTACGCCGCGTACGTCCCGTTTGCGGTCGCCGGCGGTGTCGCCGCCCTGTGGGCCCGCAAGTACGAAAGGGCCATGGGTTCGCCTGCGCCACAACCGGATTGGTATCACACGTCGTCGGGTGTCGGCTATGGGCTGGCCGGCGGATCCGACGGACCGAGTTTCGACAGTTTCGAGTCAGCGCTGTCGTCGTCGATCGGCGCCTACACCGCGTCGCAGTCCTCGTCCAGCAGCGGCGGTGGCGGCGGCGGTGGCGGCGGTGGCGGCGGCGGAGGCGGAGGAGGAGGAGGAGGATCATGGTGAGGTTCCTGCTGATAGTGGTGTTGCTGATCGCGGTGCTGGTCTTGATCGGCTTCGTGGTGGGCTACAACAAGGTCCGTGCCGCCGACGTCCGCGTCGACGAGGCGCTGGGCGGCATCGATGTGCAGCTGACCCGGCGAGCGGCGCTGATCCCGAGCCTGGTCAGCACGGTGCAGTCGTTCGCCTCGCACGAGCGGGCGATCCTCGACCACGCCACCGATGCCCGCGCTGCGCTGACGTCGGCCACCAGCGGGAAGTCGGTGGCGCAGCGCAGCGCCGCGGAAAAGGAACTCGACACCGCCGTCGGGCAGGTGCTGGCGTTGGGACAGACCTACCCGGACCTCAAGTCATCGAACAACTTCCTCAACCTGCAGAACAACCTCGCCGACACCGAGGACAAGCTGGCGTTCGCCCGCCAGTACTACAACGACGCGGTGGCCACCTCGAACCGCCTGATCAGCACCATCCCGTGGATGTTCGTCGCCGGCATGGCCGGGGCGTCGCAGCGCGAGTACTACCAGACGCCCCGATGAGCGATCACCGAGGCTGACGCCTGGTGGTCAGCCACGCAGGGCGGAGGCAAAGATTCCGGGCAGCGCCGTGGGCTTGCCGTCCACCAGGAACTTGACCAGTCGACGAATCGTGGTCTCAGCCGTCTTGTTCGTGACGAAGAAGACCGGTTTCGGTGAGATCGTCAACTCGCCCTTGGTGATGGCGCGCGGCGACGGACGGAACGGAATCTCGGCGACGCCCTTCTGCACGTGCTGCAACAAAAAAGCGTTGTGCACCACTCCGGTGCCGCTCTCGATGTTCTGCGGGGTGTGCCCGGGGAACGCACCCCAGGGCGCGTAGCCCAGCAAGAAGTTCATCGCCGACCACACGTTGACGCCGATGGCGCCATAGCGCAGGTTGGAGATCGCTTCGTCGAAGGCCGTCGCATTTGTCTTGCGCGTCTTCGGGTCGATGACGATGGTCGCCCCGAGAGTGCCGGGCAGAACGTCGTTGGAGAACTCAACGGCATTGCGCATGAACTCGCGTGCGGTCTTGCCGGGAAGGCGCACGATTCCCATGGCGCTGGCAAAGACCTCGTCGCGCAAGATGCTGGCACCGCTTTGCGGGTCGACATCCGAGATGAGGGCGCGGGTCTTGTCGTTGCTGAGGAACTCGGCACCGCTCATCCCGTCGCAGGCCTTGTCGGTCTTCTCTGCCGAGCGCGGGTAGTACGTGGAGCGGGGTTCAACCTCGCGGATGACCTTGCGAACTTCGGCGATGAGCTTGTCGGCGAGGGGCCAATCCTCCGACACGACCAGAATCTGGGTCGCAATGCAGTTGTGGCCGGCGTTGTTGAGCTTGCTCGACGCGATGTGCTCGGCCTGGAACCTGATGTCGGCGTCGCTCCAATCGCCCGGCACGACGATCAACGGGCTGACGCCGCCCAGTTCGGCCGAGATCGGCTTGTGCAGTATCGGCGTGTTGTTGGCTTTACGGGTCGCGGCCTCGGCATCGGTACCCCACACGATCGCGTCGTAGGTCGCTGCCGAACCAGTCATGTGAATGGAGTCAGTCTTCGGATGGTGTGCCAGGTAGCCGCCGACATCGGCGCCGCCGTACACGAAGCGCAGCCAGCCACGCGAGACGAACTCGCTGAAGATCTTCTCGTAGAACGGGCCGAGGTAGTCGTTGACCGGGTTCATCTTCACCAGGCAGACACTGCCCTGGGCAAACAACTGGTCGAGGATGTCGAGCGTGGTAATGCTTCCCACGTTGCCTGCGCCGAGAACGAGTGAGACTCCCGGGCGGTCGTAGCCGGCACCGCTGTACATCTTGGCGGCGTCCGTGCGAGTTTGCGCAGCACTGACCCCGGGCTCGATCCAGACCTGCGCCTTCCAGCCGTTGAGTAGCAACCGGTCGTATGCGGTGACCGGGAAGACGTCGACGACGACCTGGCCGTCCGGCCTGGTGTGGACCGCGTCGGCCTTGATCGGCTCTTTCCCGGCAAGTACCCGCTTCAGCACCAGGATGTGCGAGTTGACGCCCTGGATGAAGGCCCACACGGCGGTCAACCAGTCTTCGGCGACCCAGCCGGAGGTCGGGGCAATGCCCTTCGCCTTGCCGGCCGCAGCCACCATCTGCGGGCCCAGGTCGAGGATCTTCTGCGGCAAGGCCTCCAGCAGCGCCACTTTGTCCTTGAGGGGCAGGGCGACCCAGGCGGGCGCACCAGCGTGCAGGTCATCAAGCGCTTTGTCGAGCGCCGTTGTGTCGAGCGAGGTCGCCTCTGTAGTCATAGGACCTTCCCACCTTTCCGAACCCCGACCCGTCTAACCCCCAGTACGCACCGATAATCGTAGCGTCCAACTAGCACCGATGACGGTGCGTCGGGTGCCGGGTTCCTACACTGTGCCGGTGCGCCTCGTCTTCGCCGGCACGCCCGAACCCGCGCTGCCGTCGTTGCGGCGGCTGATCGCCTCGTCACGTCACGACGTGATCGCGGTGCTGACCCGCCCCGACGCGGTTTCGGGCCGGCGCGGCCGTCCGGCGCCGTCCGCGGTGGCGCAGCTGGCCCTCGAACACGGTATTCCGGTGCTGAAGCCGTCACGGCCCAACTCGGCGGAGTTCGTCGCCGAGCTGTCCGAGCTGGCACCCGACTGCTGTGCGGTGGTGGCCTACGGCGCGCTGCTCGGCGACGGACTGCTCGCGGTGCCCGAGCACGGCTGGGTCAACCTGCACTTTTCGCTGCTGCCGGCCTGGCGCGGCGCGGCACCGGTGCAGGCCGCTATCGCCGCGGGTGACACCGTCACCGGTGCGACCACGTTCCAGATCGAGCCGAGCCTGGACTGCGGGCCCGTTTACGGTGTGGTGACCGAGACCATTCGGCCGACCGACACCGCCGGGGATCTGCTTGGCCGGCTGTCCGTTTCGGGGGCGGCGCTGCTGGAAACGACGCTGGACGGCATCGCCGACGGATCGCTGACGCCGGTGCCGCAGCCGTCCGACGGGGTCAGCGTCGCGCCGAAGATCACCGTCGAGGAAGCGCGGGTGCGCTGGGAGCTGCCGGCCCACGTCGTCGAGCGGCGCATCCGTGCGGTCACCCCCAACCCCGGAGCGTGGACCATGATCGGGGATCTGCGCGTCAAGATCGGGCCCGTCACACTCGCCGACGCGCCGAACACCCTGCCGCCCGGCGCAATTCACGTCGACCGCCAGGACGTCTGGGTCGGGACCGGTTCGGATCCACTGCTGCTGGGCCGCATCCAGCCGCCCGGAAAGAAGGCGATGAACGCCGCTGACTGGGCGCGCGGGGCGCGCCTGGACCACACCGCGCGGGCGTCGTGACCGAGCGCCGGAGAGACGGCCCACCTGCCCGACGGCCGCGGCGCAAGCCGCTCGACCCGGCGCGCCAGGCGGCCTTCGACGTGCTGCGCGCCGTATCCGACCGCGACGCCTACGCCAACCTCGCGCTACCCGCGGTGCTGCGCGAACGCGGTATCACCGGACGTGACGCGGCGTTCGCGACCGAGCTGACCTACGGCACCTGCCGTAGCCGCGGGCTGCTCGACGCCGTCATCGCGCGGGCCGCCGGGCGCCCGACCGAAGACATCAACCCCGTACTGCTGGACCTGCTGCGGCTGGGCACCTACCAGCTGCTGCGCACCCGGGTCGGGGACCACGCCGCGGTGTCCACCACCGTCGAGCAGGCTGGTATCGAATTCGATTCGGCGCGAGCGGGTTTCGTCAACGGCGTGCTGCGCACCATCGCCGGCCGCGACGAGGCCTCGTGGGTCGAGGAGCTCGCGCCGCCGTTTTCCGGCGATCCGATCGGGCATCTCGCATTCGTGCACGCCCACCCGCGCTGGATCGCGCAGGCCTTCGCCGACGCGCTGGGCTCCGACGCCGGGGAACTCGCGGCGGTTCTGGCCAGCGATGACGAGCGGCCGCTGGTCCACCTCGCGGCACGCCCGGGCGTGCTGACGGCCGACGACCTGGCGCAGGCAGTCGGCGGCACCGTGGGCCGCTACTCGCCGTACGCCGTCTACCTCCCCGGCGGCGACCCGGGCCGGCTCGCCGCGATCCGCGACGGCGCCGCGATGGTCCAGGACGAGGGCAGCCAACTGGTGGCCCGCGCACTGACGCTGGCACCCGTCGACGGCACCGACGGCGGCCGATGGCTGGACCTGTGCGCGGGGCCGGGCGGTAAGACCGCGTTGCTGGCGGCGCTCGGCGCGGGGTCCGGGGCCCGGGTCACCGCGATCGAACCCGCGCCGCGGCGCGCCGAGCTGGTGGAGCAGAACACCCGCGGCCTGCCCGTCGAGGTGCTGCGCGTGGACGCCCGGGAGTCCGGCCTGGAAGGCGGCTTCGACCGGGTACTCGTTGACGCGCCGTGCACCGGCCTGGGCGCGCTGCGCCGGCGGCCGGAGGCGCGCTGGCGGCGACAGCCCGCCGACGTGCCGGCGCTGACCAAGCTGCAGCGCGAACTGCTCGCCTCGGCGATCGCGCTGACCCGGCCGGGCGGCGTGGTGCTGTACGCGACGTGCTCACCGCACCTGGCCGAAACCGTCGGTGTCGTCGCCGACGCGCTGCGCCGCCACCCGGTGCAGGCGCTGGACGCCCGGCCGCTGTTCGCCCCCGCTGACGGTCTGGGTGACGGGCCCTATGTCCAGCTGTGGCCGCATCGGCACGGTACCGACGCCATGTTCGCCGCCGTCCTGCAAGTAGGGTGAGTACATGCCTGGCCCGCTTATCGCGCCGTCGATCCTGTCCTCAGATTTCGCCCGGCTGGCCGATGAGGCCGCCGCCGTCACCGGCGCCGACTGGTTGCACGTTGATGTGATGGATGGTCATTTCGTCCCGAACCTGACGATCGGCCTGCCCGTTGTCGAGAGCCTGCTCGCGGCCACCGACATCCCGATGGACTGCCATCTGATGATCGACAACCCCGACCGCTGGGCGCCGGGCTACGCCGAGGCGGGCGCCTATAACGTCTCGTTCCACGCCGAGGCCACCGACAACCCGATCGGCGTGGCCCGCGACATCCGGGCCGCCGGTGCCAGGGCCGGCCTGTGCTTGAAGCCCGGGACACCGCTGGGGCCTTACCTGGAGATCCTCCGGCACTTCGACACCCTGATGGTGATGTCGGTCGAGCCCGGGTTCGGGGGCCAGAGCTTCAAGACCGAGGTGCTCAGCAAGGTGCGCACTGCCCGCAAACTCGTCGACGCGGGCGAGCTGACCGTGCTCGTCGAAATCGACGGCGGCGTCAATGCCGACACGATCGAGGAGGCCGCCGAGGCCGGTGTCGACTGCTTTGTCGCCGGATCCGCCGTCTACGGCGCCGACGACCCGGCCGCCGCGGTCGAGAAGTTACGACGGCAGGCCGGGGCGGCGTCAGCGCACCTGCAGCTATGAGCGTCCGGGCCGCCATGTTGCTGGCCGTCGAGCACGCTGAACAGGTGAAGGGCAGTACCTACCCCAATCCGCCGGTGGGAGCGGTCATCCTGGACCGCACCGGCGAGGTCGCCGGCGTCGGCAGCACAGAGCCGGCAGGCGGTGCGCACGCCGAGGTGGTGGCGCTGCGCCGCGCTGGGGGATTGGCGGCCGGCGGCACCGCGGTGGTGACCCTCGAGCCGTGCAACCACCACGGGCGGACCCCGCCGTGTGTGGATGCCCTACTGGCCGCGGGCATTTCGTCGGTGGTCTATGCCGTCGTGGACCCGAACCCGGTCGCGGCAGGGGGCGCGAGCCGGCTGGCCGCGGCCGGTGTGCAGGTCGTCGCCGGTATCGGGGCCGATCGGGTCGCGACCGGGCCGTTGCGCGAGTGGCTGCACAAACAGCGCACCGGGCTGCCGCACGTGACGTGGAAGTACGCCACCAGCATCGACGGCCGCAGCGCCGCCGCCGACGGCTCCAGCCAGTGGATCACCAGCGAGGCCGCGCGCGCTGACCTGCATCGGCGCCGGGCTGCCGCCGATGCCATCGTGGTCGGCACGGGGACGGTTTTCGCGGACGATCCGGCGCTGACGGCGCGGCTGCCCGACGGCAGCCTGGCGGACCGGCAGCCGCTGCGCGTCGTCGTGGGGGAGCGCGAAATATCCTCGGAATCAAAGGTTTTGAACGATGACTCGCGCACCATGATTATCCGTACCCACGATCCGCATGAAGTCATCAGGGCGTTGTCCGACCGCACGGACGTGCTGGTTGAGGGCGGTCCCACCCTGGCGGGGGCGTTCCTGCGGGCCGGGGTGATCGACCGCATCCTGGCCTATGTCGCCCCGATTCTGCTCGGCGGACCCATCACCGCGGTCGACGACGTCGGTGTCGCGAGTATCGCGCGGGCGTTGCGGTGGCGATACGACGGTATCGAACCGGTCGGGCCCGACCTGCTGCTGAGCCTGGCGCCGAACTAGGCTCCGGCGGGCGCACGACCAGCGTCAGTTCGCGGGATCCGTCAGCGGGGCGACGGACCAGTTGGACAGTTCAGCGGGTCCGAGGAGGCGATGCCTGGTCTGGCCCGCGGTGTAGAACGTGAACTTGGTGGCGCGGTAGCACTGCTCGAAACAATCGAACGCGTGTCCGTCGGCGTCGAAGCTCACACCTCGCACCCGGACGATCACATCTGCTGGCGTGAGTTCGAGCTGTTCGGCCTCCCAACTGCCGGGAGTGTCGACCTCGATGGCTTGCTCGGTGTACGCATCGGTGAGTCCGTAGCGTTCCTCGAGGAACCGGTACAGCGACTCGCCGCGCGCGAGAAGGTCCCGATCGATCGCGGGTACCCGGCTCAGCGGGAGCACCGCGCGTTCGAGAATCTTGTCGGTGCCGTCGATACTGCGCGTGCGCCAGATCTCCCACACCGGTTGCCCGGCGTCAACTCCGAGGGCTGCTGCGATTGTCGTGCTCGGCAGGCCCACTCCGACGGCGATCAACGAGGTGGCGAGTGCGGGTAGTCCGCCTTCGTCGATGAGGGTGTGCAGCAGTTCGCCGGGGCGGGTGGGGTCGCTGGCGATGCGCGGTTTGGCGACGAAGGTGCCGAGCCCCTGGTGACGCGTGATCTTCCCGGACCGCTCGAGTTCGTCGAGAGCGCGGCGCACCGATATCGAGCTGACCTCCGCGATCTCGGCAAGTTCGGTGGTGGAGGGCAGTCGGTCACCGGGCTGTAGGCCGCGATCTGCCACGATGCCCAGCACGATGTCGTATACGTGCTGATAGCGGAGTTTGCGATCGGCAGCCGGAACTGCAGACGAACCGTGGTCGGATGCTGACATCACCCTCCCTCGCGTCCCCCGCTGAGTTAATACTTACTCGAAAGTCCTCGAAACATCTCCAAAACGGCGGAGCAACGAAGTACACACATCCTACTGTGTATGCACAGTATGCTGCGCTGCAGCGACATCGGAGCGTCACCGATTCGGGTTGGGCTTAGGGGACCGAGACCGCCTGCCGCTCATCAGGTTCGGAGTCCGCGGCAGGTGTCTTCCGGCCGCTGATGAACAACCCGAGTGCGGCGCCGACCACGCAGACGATCGCGGTGATACCGAAGATCTCGCCGTACTGCATCGAGAACGCGGTGCGATACCTGGCGGCCTCACCGGCGATCTTGGCGGCCAGGCTGTCACCGCCCGGGCTGGGCAGCGTCGCCAGGATCTGATTGAAGCGATACAGACCCCACGCGCTCAGCGCGGCCACCCCGACCAGCATGCCCGTCATCCGGGCCACCACCACTGCCGACGAGGCGATGCCGTGCTGGGCGGACGGCACTACCCGCAGCGCCGCGGATGTCAGCGGCCCGATCACCAGGCCAAGGCCGATACCGGCCAGCGCCAGGTCGGTGTCCATCGTGGGCAACGTCAGGAAGCCGAGATCGTGGCGGGCGGAAAGCACGTCGACCGGCCACTTCGACACCAGCCAGTACCCGGCCCCGGCGATCAGCATTCCGGCCGACGCGACCGCGCGGTCGCCGACTTTCGTCGCGATCCAGCCGCCCAGCAGTGCGCCGATCGGCAGCGCGACCAGGAAGCGCAGTAGCAGACCCGCCGCCTGGTTCCGGTCCATGCTCAGCACGCCCTGGCCGAACAGCTCGATGTTCACCAGCGTCACCATCAGTGCCGCGCCCGCGCACACCGATGCCCCCAGCGCTGCCAGGAACGGGCCGAACCGCACGCCGGCCGGGTCGATGAGGCGGGTGCGGGCGAAGCGTTCCCACACCGCGAACGCCACCGCGGCCGCCAGCGCCCCGGCCAGCACCGGGAACCCCCAGCTCGGCAGCACCTGCTTACCGTCGGGTGCGGGGTTGTACAGCCCCACCACGGCCAGGCCCAGCGCAACTGCCAGCAGGACGCCGCCGACCACGTCGACCCGCTCCGGCGGGTGTGTACCGCGCTCGCGGGACGGCAGGCTGAAGTGGATCATCACCATCGCGATCGCGGCGAGCGGCACATTGATCCAGAACACGTCGCGCCAGCTGTTGAGCAGCCACACCACCGAAATGCCGTACAGCGGGCCCAGCACGCTGCCCAGCTCCTGGGCGGCGCCGATCCCGCCCAGCACCGCCGCGCGGCTGCTTACCGACCACAGGTCGGCGGCCAGCGCCAGCGTCACCGGCAGCAGCGCGCCGCTGGCCACACCCTGGATGACCCGGCCCACGACCAGCATCGTCAAGTCGTTCGACAGTGCCGTGACCACCGATCCGACGGCGAACCCGGCCAGGCTGGCCTGCAACAGCAGCTTGCGGCCGAACCGGTCCGACGCCCGGCCCAGCAGCGGCATGGCCGCCACGTAGCCGAGCAGGTAGCCGGTGACGATGGGCGTGGCCTGCTGGATCTTGTTGATCGGGATGCCGACGCTGCGCATGATGTCGGTCATGATGGTGACCACGACATAGGTGTCGAGGGCACCGAGCAGGACAGCCAGGCTGCCTGCCGCGATGGCGACCTTGCGGCTGGATGTCGCCGGCTTCCCGGCCCGGTAGTCCGCCGGCATTACACCGCAGGCCTGGTGACGGTCACGGTCTTGCCCCAGTCGGACAGCGTCATCTCGATATCGTTGCCCGCGCTGGGATCGAGCTTGGCCTGGACCAGGTCGTGGTTGCCGTCCTTGCGGATCCACGCCGTCCCGGGTACCGGCGCGGTCGCCTTCAGCTGAGGTACCAGCTTGTTCACCGCGTCGGTGCTGACTTTCCCGGTGACGCGGACGGTCTGCACGCCGTTGATGGTCTCGGTGGCCTCGGACTTGGGGTCGGCGAAACTGGCCAGCATGTTGGCCAGCCCGGTGTCGGGATTGAGGATCGCCGAGGGATCGTAGATATCGGCGGCCGGCCCGAAGTCGATCCAGTTGTCGGGGGTCAGCGCGGCGTAGAGCACGCTGTCGAAGACGATGAACTCGATGTCGACATCGGAGCCCGCCATCGTGATGCTGGCGTTGCCCTGCGCGGCGACCGACGGGACGTTGGTCAGGTCGCCGGTCAGCTTCTTGACCGGCAGGCCCTCGATCTTCCCGGTGACGGTGAGGTCCAGGTACACACTCTCGAGGTCCTTGGTGGTCTGGCTGGAGTCCGTGAGCAGCGTCGCCGCCTCGGGCAGCGCTTCAGTTGAGGTCTTGGAGGACGAGGAGCAGCCGGCGACCAGGACAGCGGCGGTGCTGAGGGCGGCAAAGGCTGCGAACAAGCGTCGGCGGGTCTGCATGACTGCATCGTAGAGGCTCCGACGGCCTCGACCCCGGTCCGCGCCGGCCTCTCAGCGCAATGCACGTCACGACCGCGGTTCAGCACCGAGGACCCCATCGATGATGTTGATGGTCCGGTCGGCATAGTGGGTCATCCTCAGATCGTGGGTGACGATGACCGCGGCGGTGTCGCGGGCGCGGACCTCGGTCACGATGAGCTCCATGACCTGTTCACCCAGCTTGGTGTCGAGCGCCGACGTGGGCTCGTCGATGAGCACCAGGTCGGGCTCGTTCATGAACGCCCGGCCCACCGCCACCCGCTGACGCTCCCCGCCGGAGAGTTGGGCGGGCAGGTTGGCCTTGCGCTTGTCGAGCCCCAACTCGGCGAGCAACTGATCGGCGCGAGCCGCCGACTTCTTCTTGTCACGCCTGCCGAAGTCGGCAACCAACAGCAGGTTCTCGCGGGCGGTGAGGAAGGGCACCAGGTTCACGCTCTGGAACACGAAGCCGACGTTCTCGCGCCGGAACTTGGTGAGCCGTTTCGGGTCGTACCCGCTGATATCGTCCCCGGCCACCACCACCCGGCCCTCCGACGGCGACAACAGGCCCCCCGAAATGGACAGCAGCGTCGTCTTGCCCGAGCCCGAAGGTCCTACCAGTGCGACGATCTCCGCGTCGCCCACCTCGAGGGAGGCGCGGTCCACGGCGACGATCTCGCCGTCTCCGGACTGGTAGACCTTGCGGATGTTCTCGAGTTGCAGCGCGGTCATGGGTTTCCTGGTCTCAGCCGATGGCGGTTGCGGGATCGATACGGATGACGCGGCGCAGCGAGAGCGCGGAGCCGAGGGTCGACATGACGATCAGGCCCACCGCGACCTCGATTGCCCGGCTGACAGTGAGTTGGAGCGGCACCTGCGCCGGGATCACACCCCGGGCAGCCAGGGCCAGCAGGGCGCCCAGCACGAAGGACAGGGCCGCGATCACGATCGCCTGCAGGACCACCTGGCTGAAGACCTGGCCACTGGACGCGCCCATGGCCTTGAACACGGCGTACATCCCGATGCGTTCGAGGGTGAGCAGGGCGAAGAAGAGCGCCACCACCAGCGCCGCCACGAAGAACGTCGTGTAGATGATGGCGTTGAACGTCGACCGTTGCTGCTTGATGCCCGGCAGCGAGTCGACGGCGAAGGAGCGCGTCACAGTATGGGTCGTTCCGCCGGTGGCAACGTCGATGGCGGCCGCAACCCGGGTGGGGTCCGCACCGGCAGCGGTCGAGACCGTCAGCACCTGATAGGTGCCGGGCGCCAGCACCTGGTCGGGTCGGGCCGAGGCCAGCGCGGCCCGCCAGGTGTCGACATTGCCCCACAAGCCGCCTTGGATCAGGAAGTTGGTGTCGGACACCCAGCCGACGACTGACACCGGGTATTGCGTGGGCCCCAGCAGCAAAGTCTGGCCCGCCCTGACCCCGTAGGCCTTCAGGCTCGTGTCCGCGTACACCTGGCCGGCCTGTCGGGGCGGTGCCGGCACACCGTGCGGCGCAAGTTCATAGCCGAAGAGCGCCACGCTGGCCTCCGTGGCCTGGCCGGGTACCTTGGCCCCGACCAGGGCGACTCCGAGGCCGCCGACCTGCTCGACGCCCGGCACGCGCTTGACCTCGGCCGTCGTGCCGGTGTCGATCCGCGAGCGGACCACCGATAGCTTGGCGTCGGCGGCGTAGGTCAGCAGCTCACCCGGCTGGGCCCGCAGCGCCCCGGTGAATCCGTTGTAGAGGCCGTCCAGCAAGCCGCCCAGGACCAGCAGTAGCACGGTGAGGAGCACCAGGGCGATGACCGCAGGCGCAAACCGCCAGGGGCGGCGGCGCAGCTCCAGCAGTGCCACCTTCATTCGATGCCGCCGAGTCCCGGGCGACTTACCGCCTGGATCGGCTCGATGCGCAGCACGCGCCATACCGAGAAGGCCACGCCCAGCAGTGAAAGACTCACGATCACGACCGTGCTGGTGACCAGCGCGCGCGGTTCGATGGTCAGCGGGAGGCCGGCGTTGGCCGTTGCGGTGGCCGCCAGGAGCAAACCCACGGCGACCAGCAGCGCCACCCCCAGCACCAGGCTGACCTGCTGGAACAGGCCTCGAACCAGATAGCTGGCCGGCGCCCCCACCGCCCGGAGCAGCGTCAGGGATGCGGTCTTCTGAACGGTCAGGATCAGGAAGAAGAACCCGGTCACGAGGGCGACCACGACGACCGCGAGCGCCAGCACGATGGCGATCGACCCCTTCGTCGACGAGACGCCGGGCGCGTTGGCCACCGCGTCGCTGCGCGTCAGCGCGGTCACCCCTGGCACGTTGGCGTTGATGGAAGCGGCGACCGCCTGCTGGCTCACCCCTGACGACGGGATCACCGCCACCGCTGAGGCCGGCACCGCGGTCGCGTCGGGGTTCGCTGCTTTGCGCAATGTCGTGTAGGTGTCGTAGGCGACGAACAGCGTCGGCAGCACGCTGAGCTGGCTCTGCTCGGTCAGACCCACGATGGTGACCGGCGACCTCCCGGCGGCGGTGGTCACCGTGTCGCCGATGGCGAAGTCCTGTGCCTCGGAGCTGGCCACCCCCTCGCCGGCCGCGGTGGCCGGTCGGCCGCTGATCAGCTTGGTGGGCTGGCCGGGCTTGCCCGGTTCGGCTCCGATCACGGCCACGTCGACCTGCTGGCCTCTGGCCAGGAAGGTCAGGGTGGCCACGCCCAGTGGTCCGACCTGGCCCACCCCCGGTACCGCGGCCACCTTGGCGACGATGTCCGGGCTCAGCACGCTGGCTTCGACGTTCGTGCGAGCTTCGGAGCTGTAGACCAGGACGGTGCCCGACTGGTTCTGCAGGGCCCCGGTGAAGCTGTTGAGCAGCGAGGACAGCAGCGTCTGCTGGAAGAACACCAGGAAGATGAGGAGGCCGATGGCCCCGGCCAGCAGACCGAAGCGCACGGGCGCGCGCCGGATCTCACGGCTGGCCAGGAGCACGACTCGAACCCTAGTGCGGGCAAGATGAGGATCGGGACCTAAGTCTCTATCCGGCCGGCTGGTGGGTTCCTAGCGTGGACAGCATGGCAGTAACCGACCGACCGTATCCGGGGAGGTAGACGTCGCATGGCGGATATCGAGCCGACGAGCGCTTCGGCTGCCGCGCCAGATCATGCCGCCGAAGGGCGACCCGGCGTTCCTCAGCAGCGGGCTGGCACTGGCGGGCCACTGCAGAACGTGGTCACGCCGTTCACCCGGACCGGCGGCTTCTACGCTCGATCCTGGGGCGATTATCTCGACCGTCAGGCAGATGAGCTTCCGGTCGCACGACCCACCATCGCGCTCGCGACGGAAGCATTCCGTGACGAGATCGTCCTGCTGGGGTTCCGGTTGTTCCGGCCGGTCAGCGAAGATCCGAGCGCATTCGCGCGAGTCGAACGCGAAGTGACCGCGGCGCTCGAGATGTACGAGCAGGCAGGGTGGCTCGACAACCCGGAAGGGTTCTTCGCGGCACCCCCGCCTCTGACGGACGTCACGGTCAGGACGGCGAAGACCCGGGGGCGCACCCACGAACGCATCTACTTCGACAGCGGCTACCAGCCGCATGCAGGCGAACCGGGCCGGGAACGGTGGCTGGGCTACACCGCCAACAACCGGGAGTATGCGTTACTGCTGCGACACGACGAGCCAAGACCGTGGCTGGTGTGCGTGCATGGCGCCGTGATGGGCCGACCGGCCCTCGACCTCACATTGTTCCGGGCCTGGCAGCTGCACGAGGATCTGGGCCTGAACGTCGTCCTTCCCGTCCTTCCGATGCACGGCCCCCGTGCGCGCGGTCTCCCGAAGGGCGCAGCGTTCCCCGGTGAGGACATTCTCGACGATGTCCACGCAGCAGCTCAGGCGGTCTGGGACATCCGCCGCCTGCTGTCCTGGATCCGGTCGCAGGAGCCGGACTCAGCGATCGGCATGAACAGCATCTCCCTCGGGGGTTACATCACGTCCCTGGTCGCCAGCCTCGAGGATGGCCTGACGTGTGCGATTCTCGGTGTCCCGGTCGCCGATCTGATCGACCTGCTCGGGCGCCACGCCGGCCTCAGTCACAACGACCCGCGCCGTGACGTGGTGAAGTTGGCGAAGCCCCTCAGTCGGATGATATCGCCGCTTGCGCTGACTCCCCGCGTGCCGATCGAGGGCCGCTTCATCTACGCCGGGATCGCCGACCAACTCGTGCACCCACGCGACCAGGTCAAACGACTGTGGGAGCACTGGGGCAGACCCGAGATCGTCTGGTACAAGGGCGGCCACACCGGATTCTTCCGCTCGCGGCCGGTGCAGCGGTTCGTACAGGCCGCGCTCGTGCAGTCGGGCCTCATCGACCCGTCACGGCCGGCGCCGCGCAAACGTTGACGTCGTGGCGGACTTCCCCGGCTGCGGGCACACTGGGTGTTACCGCAAGAGCTGCGGGTCGAGCCGTCAGGAGGATCGCCATGGGCAACAACGGGCCGTTCGGGTTCGATCCCGACGACATTGATCGAGTGGTCCGTGAGGCGGGGGAGGCACTGCGCGACGCCTTCGGCCCGCTCGGCAGGCTGCTCGACACCAGCGGTGAGCGGTCAGGGTGGTCCACGCTCTTCGACGAGTTCGCGCGGTCCTCGCGGCCGAGGGCCGAGCCGGAGACCACCGGCGAGGCCGGCGAGGGTGTGTGGGCGATATACACCGTGGATGAGGACGGCGGTGCCCACGTCGAAGAGGTGTATGCGACCGAACTCGATGCGCTGCGCGCGAACAAGCACAACACGGACTGCCGGCGCAAAGTGCGGTTCCTGCCCTACGGCATCGCGGTCAGCGTGCTGGACGCGTCGGA
>CAZDYH010000014.1:1290-2396 GCA_964509355.1 uncultured Mycobacterium sp. | reverse complement strand
CGAATGCTGACGTCTTGCCCGGAAGGCTTCATCTTGCTCTGTGCTTCACGCAATCGACGACCAAAGGCTGTTGACGGTGGGACCATAAGCCCTCTCCCTTCGGAAGCGCGCGGTGTTCGATTGGGGAGCCAATTGTCAACGACGGGGGCTTTCCTACGAGGGGTAATGATGGGTCCAGCAGCATATGTAGGTCGCGTGGGGGGTTTGGCGGTCGTCCTGGGGGTCGGGGTCGCCGTGGCAACCGGCTACGGGGTGGCGTCGGCTGACGACACGTCAGGTCATTCGTCTGATTCGAAGCCATCCGTGTCTGCGGATTCGCAAGCCGGATCGTCAACGACCGATTCCCCAGTGAATGAGTCGTCTAGATCGAGAAAGACCTCAAAGCCCGGCGGTTTCGATCTCGGGCCCACCATCCGGCGCTACGTCGACAGGGGTGTGGCGGTGAGCACGGGTGGTGCTCTAGGCAGCGCAAAGACTTCCAAGGACCCCGACAAGGCTCCCGCTGACAAGGCCCCACCTGAGAAGCCCCCCGCTGACAAGGCCCCAGCCGAAGAGCCTGCCGTGGTGGAGACCGACGTCGTCGGGTCCGGAGGATCCCAAGATGTGGCCCCACCGACACAGTCACCGACACCGACCCCGGTAACGCGCACCGATCGCGGCACCAGGAAGTCGTCTGGTCGGCTCGATGTGCCGCCGGCTCAGGCGCCGTTCACCCGGACGCCGGCGCCGGCAGCCCCCGTGCGCGCCGCTGAGGTCGTCGCCGAGAAGGTCGCCGTGAAGGTCACTGCCGCCAAAGAGGCAGTCGACACGGCCGCACAACGGGCCGCCGACACCGTTGTGTCGACGACCCGTGCTGTGCAGGCCCCGGTCATGACAATGCAGGCCGCCGGGCCCGTCGAGGAGGCCGCGCCCGCCGCCGACACCGCCGTACCCGCGACGGTGACCAGGGTGGTGTCCGGTGTGCTGGCTGCCTTCGGTTTCAGCCCGCTGGCCGCCAATTCTCCGCTGGCTCCCGCCGAACCGGCGGCGTTGCTGGCATTGCTGGCCTGGGGGTCACGACGGGAGTTCGAGCAATCGTTCTCCAGCCTCGGTACGACCACTACCCC
>CAZDYH010000014.1:0-1190 GCA_964509355.1 uncultured Mycobacterium sp. | reverse complement strand
GCGCACCGCTGCGCCGCTCGCGGCCGCGGCGGTCACGACGCCTGTGACAACACGCGTCGGCTGGCTGACCGGCGCTAATAGCTTGAACGACACCGTGAACCGCTTCGGTATCGCGGGTACCGATGTCGGGGTCATGTGGGACAACGGCGTCACCGGGGACAACCCGGCCACCACCATCGTCGAGCAGCGCCAGGTTCTGATGGCGTTCGGTGACACGTACAGCGGTCCCCGAATGACCGGGACTTGGCGGATGAACACCCTGCTGCGCAGCGCGGACCCCGTGCTGTCCGACGGGTTGTATGTGCCCGACGGCATAATCCACGACCCGGGCGCCTACAGCGGCTCACCGATGACCTACCCCAACTTCTCGAGAGAGATCATCGGCAATTACCACTACGGCATCGGACCCGAAGTGACGATGATCCCGACCGCCGGCGTCTCGGTGCCGGGCGCGGGCGTGAACGGGGCCACGCGACAGTACGTGAACTTCATGGCCGTCAGGTCCTGGGATACGCCGGGCCGGTGGACCACGAACTACTCGGCCATCGCATATTCGGACGATAACGGCCAGAACTGGACAGTGGTGCCGGCGTCGTCCGTCCGCACCGCAGCGGCCGGGCGGGCGACTGTGCCGTATGTCTCCGGCAACCAGAATTTCCAGCAGGGCGCCTACGTCAAGCCGCCGGCGGGCTCACCGGAAGCCGCTGCGGGCTGGGTCTACTCGTACGGCACTCCGGCGGGACGCGGCGGGACCGTCTACGTGTCACGGGTCAACCAGAACGACATACTCGACCAGACCAAGTATGAATACTGGAACGGGTCGACCTGGGTCAAGAACAAGCCGTCGGCGGCCACCCCGATCCTGCCGGGGACGACGAAGAGTAGTTTCTTCGGTCTGATCAAGACGACGACCTACCCCACCGTCAGCGAGATGTCGGTGCAGTACAACCCGTACCTGAAGAAGTACGTCATGCTCTACGCGGACAACAACAACAACGTCGTGATGCGGACATCGTCGACGCCGCAAGGTACGTGGTCCGCGCCCAAGACGCTGGCCACCTCCGCGCAGTATCCCGGTCTGTACGCGCCGATGATTCATCCCTGGTCGGGCACGGATCAGCTGAAGAAGCCCGACGGGACTCCCGAGGATCCGCAGTATCTCTACTGGGGTCTGTCGCAGTGGAACGAGT
>CAZDYH010000013.1:22346-30087 GCA_964509355.1 uncultured Mycobacterium sp. | reverse complement strand
TGCTGGAGCTGGTGTGGGGTTACGACTTCGCCGCCGACACCAACGTCGTCGACGTGTTCATCGGGTACCTGCGGCGCAAGTTGGAGGCCGGCGGCGGCCCGCGGCTGCTGCACACGGTCCGTGGAGTGGGATTCGTGCTGCGCACGCAGTGACGAATCTTCTGTCATGGACTTGCTGTCGCGGATAGTTGCCCGCACACCGTCGCTACGCACCCGCGTCGCGTTCGCCACCGCGATCGGCGCGGCGATCGTCGTCGTGATCGTCGGCACCATCGTCTGGGTCGGCATCACCAACGACCGCAAGGAGCGGCTCGACCGCCGCCTGGACGAGGCGGCGGGCTTCGCCATCCCGTTCCTGCCGCGCGACCTCGGCGAGATTCCGCGCTCCCCCAACGACCAGGACGCCGTGATCACGGTGCGCAGCGGCGATCAGGTCAAGTCCAACACCGGCGTCGTGCTGCCCAAGCTCGACGCCGACTACGCCGACACCTATATCGACGGGGTGCGCTACCGGGTGCGCACCGTGGAAATACGCACGCCCGAACCTATGTCGGTGGCCGTCGGGGCCACCTTCGACGACACCTACAGTGAGATCAACAACCTGCATCGACGCGTGCTGGTCATCTGCGTGTTCGCCATCGGTGCGGCCGCCGTGCTGGGCTGGCTGCTGGCCGCGTTCGCGGTGCGGCCCTTCAAGCGGCTGGCGCAGCAGGCCCGGCAGATCGACGCCGGCGACGAGGCGCCGGATGTGAAGATCTCCGGGGCCACCGAGGCCGTGGAGATCGCCGATGCCGTGCGGGGCATGCTCGAACGCATCTGGAAGGAGCAGGACCGCACCAAGGATGCGTTGGCGTCGGCCCGCGACTTTGCGGCGGTGTCGTCCCATGAGCTGCGCACCCCACTGACGGCCATGCGCACCAACCTGGAAGTGCTGTCCACCCTGGATCTGCCCGACGAACAGCGCAAAGAAGTGATCAATGACGTCATCCGCACGCAGTCACGCATCGAGGCGACCCTCGGCGCGCTCGAGCGGCTGGCCCAGGGCGAGCTGTCCACCGCTGACGACCATGTCCCCGTCGACATCACCGAGCTGCTGGACCGGGCCGCCCACGATGCGATGCGGGTCTACCCCGATCTGGACGTGTCGCTGGTGCCGTCGCCGACATGCATCATCGTCGGGCTGCCGGCCGGTCTGCGGCTCGCAGTCGACAACGCGATAGCCAATGCGGTCAAGCACGGCGGCGCCACCCGGGTTCAGCTGTCCGCGGTCAGCTCCCGCGCCGGGGTGGAGATTGCAATCGACGACGACGGCATCGGCGTGCCCGAGGAGGAACGTCGCGTGGTGTTCGACCGGTTCTCCCGGGGTTCGACGGCCTCGCACACCGGATCGGGTCTCGGCCTGGCGCTGGTGGCGCAGCAAGCCGGATTGCACGGTGGCACAGCCTCTTTGGAGAACAGTCCGCTGGGCGGAGCCCGGCTGTTGCTGCGGCTACCCGGCCCGCAGTAGCGCGGGCCGGGCCAGCTTCAGCGCTACTTCTTTCGCCCCTTGTGCCAGGGCGTGAACCCGGCCTGCTCGGCGGTCGCCTCCTCGGAGAACCAGACCTCGGCGATCGTCTGCTTGTACGACGGGCTGTCCGGCGTGTGATAGAGCATCGAGTCCTCGTTGCCCTTGATCGTCCACCCCGACGGGCCACTGCCGTCCGCATTCGGCTTCGCCGAGCCGACGCCGTAGGGCCCTGGCAGCACGTCGGCGAACTTCGCCGCACCAGCTGCCGCCCTGCCCTTGTCCCACCGGGTGAACCCGGCCCGCTCAGCGGACACCTCGTCGGAGAACCAGATCTCGGCGATCGTCTGGTCATACGACGGGCTGTCCAGCGTGTGGTAGAGCATCGAGTCCTCGTTGCCCTTGATCGGCCACCCCGCCGGCCCGCTGCCGCCGGTCCCGGCGCGGGCGGAACCCGCACCGTACGGCTCGTCGTCTCCCACCACCGCGAACTTCGCCGTCTCGGATTCCAAACTCGACTCGCCGCCGGCGAACTTCGCCGCCGCCGCACCCCCGACCGCAGCTACACCGGCCGCGGCCGCGCCCGCATCGAGACCGTGCACGGAACCTCGGACGTCGACGTCGGGATGCCGCACATCGACATCGGGACCGCGCACCTCGACGTCGGGACCTTTGAGGCCGGCACCGCCACGAACGGTGTGCGCCAAGGTTACCGGCACCTCACGGGTGACCCGGCGAACCATGAAGACCAACGTCAGCGCCAGCCCGAGCACAAAAGCCAGCGCCATCAACCACCAGTTCACGTCATGCATCACCGTGCTCCTATCTCACGTGAGCCGGGAAGCTCCGCCAGGGCCTCTTCCCTACTCGTGGGCCTGATCGAGATGATCGTGATCAGCCAAGCGACCACCGAGCCCACCACGAAAGCGAGCAGATACCACAACCACTGGATGACGAAATCCATGTCGAACTCTCCTTAGCTGACGACGATGACGACGCGGCGGTTCTGCGCTTTACCCTCGGGGGTGTTGTTGCTCGCGATCGGATCGGCCGAACCGAAGCCCTTCGACGTGATGTGGTCTCCGGCAACACCCTGCGATGTCAGGAAGTCGGCGACCGACTTCGCCCGGTTGCCGCTCAACGGAATGTTGATCGCGTCATTGCCGGTGTTGTCGGTGTAGCCGCTTACCGCCACGTCGGCGTCCGGGCAGGCCTTCAGCTTGTCCGCGACCTGAGTCAACATCTGCTGGGTGCCCGCTGTCAGCGTGAACCCGTCGGTTTCGAAGTTGATCGGTGCCTTGAGCGCACTGGTGATATCCGCCTGCAAATTGGCGCAGGTGCCGCTGGGGCCGGGCGCGGCCGTCACCTGAATCTCGTTGACGATCTTCAGATTTGGCCAAGCGACTTTCGCCGCCGCTTCGACAGCAGACTTCGCGTCCTCCGATGGCGCGGTCCCGGTGAGGGTGAGCGTGTCGCCGTCGAGCTTGAAACTGAAATCGGGAATGGCCGCTTCGGCCTTGAAAACCTCGCCTGCCCCGGAGAAATCGGGCGCACTGACGCCGGCTTTGATGTTGAGGTTGTCGATCAGATTGACACCTGACCCCAACGCTCCCTTCAATGCGTCGAGCAGCGACGTTCTGGCGGCTGCGTCGGGCAGTTCACCGCTGACCGTGATGTCGTTGCCGTTTCGGGTGATCGACAGCGGCGCCAGTGATATCGCCGGGAGGTTGACGTTCGGGGCGCTCACCGTGGGCACCGTCAGGGTCGCCGATGCGTCCACGCTGGGAACGGTGACGTCAATGTCCGTCGTGGATCTGTCGCGTGCGGCGTAACCGATCGCCCCGAGCAGGAGCGGAACCAGCAGCAACGACAGCAACCAACCCAGCCCCGGCGGCCGCCGATAGAATCTGGAGGCTGTTCGCCATTCGGTTGTTGTGCGAGTTTCCTCGAAACCCGGCATGAGCCCACCTCCGTCAGTAGACAGCATCTTGCTCTCGAATTACGACCCTATGTCGTTGGCGGATCAGGCGGCACCCCTTTGCCAAAAAATTCGGTCTAAAACGGGGCGCTCTATCGCGTGCCGAGCAGATCGATGACGAAGATCAGCGTCTTGCCCGAGAGTCGGTGCCCGGAGCCCACCGGACCATAAGCCTGCTCCGGGGGTATCACCAACTGGCGCCGCCCGCCCACCCGCATCCCGGGAATGCCGTCCTGCCAGCCCTGGATCAGGCCGCGCAACGGGAATTCGATGGACTCCCCGCGGTCCCAGGAACTGTCGAATTCCTCTCCGCTGTCGTACTCCACACCGACGTAGTGCACCTCGACGGTGCCTCCGGGGACGGCTTCGGGCCCGGCACCGACCACCAGGTCTTGAATGACCAGTGCGGTCGGGGCCGGTCCGCCCGGAAAATCGATCTCGGGTTTATTCGTCATCGCAGCCACCCTAGTCGGGCACACTGTAGCCGTGGCACCGGACACAGAACCCACTCCCGATACATCCCCGGACGTGGATGCGGTAGTGGTAGGCGGCGGGCACAACGGCCTGGTTGCGGCCGCCTACCTGGCCCGCGCCGGCCTGCGGGTGCGACTGCTGGAGCGGTTGGAGCAGGTCGGCGGCGCGGCAGTGTCGGCCCAGGCCTTCGACGGCGTCGACGCCAGGCTGTCGCGGTACTCGTATCTGGTCAGCCTGCTGCCGCCCCGCATCATCGACGACCTGGGTGCGCCGGTGCGCGTGGCCCGGCGCCGCTACTCGTCCTACACCCCCGACCCGGCCACCGCGGGCCGGACCGGTCTGCTCATCGGACCGCAGAGCACCTTCGGCGCGGTCGGTGCCGGCAGCGACGAGCAGTCGCTGGCGGAGTTCTACCGGCGCTGCCGGCTGGTGACCGAGCCGCTGTGGCCGACGCTGATCGAACCGCTGCGCACCCGCGAGCAGGCGCGCCGGCACGTCCTCGCCGGCCGGGACCGCGAAGCAGGGCAAGCGTGGCAGGCCATGGTGGATCGGCCGATCGGTCAGGCCATCACCGACGCCGTGAGCAACGATCTGGTTCGTGGCGTGGTGGCCACGGACGCCCTGATCGGCACCTTCGCCCGCGCCGACGACGAGTCACTGGCGCAGAACGTGTGCTTCCTGTACCACCTGATCGGCGGCGGCGCCGGAGACTGGGACGTTCCGGTCGGCGGCATGGGCGCGGTGACTGCCGCACTGGCCGCGGCGGCCGTTGGCCACGGTGCCGAGATCGTCACCGGCGCTGAGGTTTACGCGATCGATCCGGACGGTGATGTGCGCTACCGGCTCGGCGATGACGAGCGCCGCGTCCGGGGCCGCTTCGTCCTGGCCGGTGTCACGCCGGTGGTGTTGGCCGGTCTGCTGGGTGAGTCCGCGCCGCCGCTGGCCCAGGGCGCACAGATCAAGGTCAATCTGATGCTGCGACGGCTGCCGCGACTCCGCGACGAGGGCGTGACCCCCGAGCAGGCATTCGGTGGGACATTTCACATCAACGAAACATGGACCCAGCTCGATGCCGCCTACTCCCAGGCGGCGCGCGGTGAGATTCCCGACCCGATTCCGTGCGAGATCTACTGTCATTCGCTGACTGACCCGAGCATCCTGGGCGCCGGACTGCGCGAGTCCGGCGCCCAGACGTTAACCGTCTTCGGGCTGCACACGCCGCACTCGTTACTGACCAACGCCGACCCGGACACCATGCGCGACCGGCTCACCGAGGCTGTCCTGGCTTCGCTGAATTCCGTTCTGGCCGAGCCGATTCAGGATGTGCTGATGACCGACGCCAACGGCCGACCCTGTATCGAGGCGAAGACGACCCTGGACCTGGAACGCACGCTGCAGATGACGGGCGGCAATATCTTCCATGGCGAGTTGAGCTGGCCGTTCGCCGACGACGACGATCCGCTTGACACACCGGCGAAGCAGTGGGGTGTGGCCACCGACCATGAGCGAATCATCTTGTGCGGCGCAAGCTCTCGCCGCGGTGGCGGGGTGTCCGGTGTCAGCGGGCACAACGCCGCGATGGCGGTGCTGTCGGCGAGCTAGCGGCCCGACGGCCGATGCCTATCTGGTGTCGAGCGTTACGTAGTCCCGCTCGCCGTAGCCGGTGTAGATCTGGCGCGGGCGGCCGATCTTGCTGTCGCCCTCGTCATGCATCTCACGCCAGTGGGCGATCCAACCGGGCAGCCGGCCGAGCGCGAAAAGCACAGTGAACATCCGGGTCGGGAAGCCGATGGCCCGGTAGATCAGACCGGTGTAGAAGTCGACGTTCGGATAGAGCTTGCGCTCGATGAAGTATTCGTCGGTCAGCGCCGCCTCTTCGAGTTCCTTGGCGATGTCGAGCAGGTCGTCGTCGCCGCCGAGCTTGCCGAGGATCTTGTCGGCCTGTTCCTTGACGATGCGCGCCCGAGGATCGTAGTTCTTGTACACCCGGTGCCCGAAGCCCATCAGCTTCACACCGCCCTCGCGGTTCTTGACGCGGTGGACGAATTCGCGGACGTCGCCACCCTGGACACGGATGCGTTCGAGCATCTCCAGCACCGACTGGTTCGCGCCGCCGTGCAACGGCCCCCACAGCGCGTTGATGCCACCGGAGATCGAGGTGAACAGGTTGGCCTGAGAGGAGCCGACGAGCCGGACGGTCGACGTGGAACAGTTCTGCTCGTGGTCGGCATGCAGGATCAACAGCATGTCGAGGGCCCGCACGATCTCAGGGTCCACCGCGTACGGCTCGGCCGGGAACCCGAAGGTCATTCGCAGGAAGTTCTCCACCAGTGTCAGCGAGTTGTCCGGATACAGGAACGGCTGCCCGACGGACTTCTTGTAGGCGTAGGCGGCGATGGTGGGCAGTTTGGCCAGCAGCCGGATGGTCGACAGCTCGACCTGTGCGGGATCGGCCGGGTCCAGGGAGTCCTGGTAGTAGGCGGAGAGTGCGTTGACCGCGCTGGACAGCACGGGCATCGGGTGCGCGTTGCGCGGGAACCCGTCGAAGAACCGCTTGAGGTCCTCGTGCAGCAGCGTGTGCCGCTGAATCTGGGTGGTGAAGACGTCGAGCTGTTCTTTGTCCGGCAGCTCACCATTGATCAGCAGGTAGCTGACCTCCATGAACGTCGACTTCTCGGCCAGCTGCTCGATCGGATAGCCGCGATACCGCAGGATCCCGGCATCGCCGTCGATATAGGTGATGGCGCTCTTGGTGGAGGCGGTGTTGACGAAGCCGCCGTCAAACGTGGTGTACCCGGTTTTCGCCAGCAGGGAACCCAGCGCGATGCCATCGGGCCCCTCGGTCGCATGAACGATCTGCAGATCCAGCTCTCCCCCCGGGTACCGGAGAGTGGCGGTGTCGTCAACCAATGATGCTTCGTCGGCCACAAGAACCCCTTCTAAGCTGTTCGACAGTGACAAGGCTGTCCGTATAGGTAAGGTAGTCGTCTACCGGGCGGCACGGCCACCGGGGGGCTGTCCATCATTCGTCGAATGTCGTTGTAGGCGACGATCAGCAGGATGCGCCGGTCCATCGCGTCGGCCCAGGCGCCACCCCGCAGCCTCACCGGGCTCAGGGTTGCAGGCGTTCGATTCTGGCAGCTCTACCCGACGTCGCCGGCCCGGCGGCTCCGATGACGCGAATCCTGTTGTGCATCCGGTTCTCCCGGCCCTGCCAGAATTCAACGACCTCAGGCGCGATGAGGTAGCCGCCCCAGTTGGGCGGTACCGGCACCCGGTCCAGATCGGCGAAGCGTTCGGTGACTTCGCTGAGTTGGTCGAGCAGCGCTGCGCGCGAAGCGATGGGCCGGGACTGGTTCGATGCCCAGGCGCCCAGCTGTGAGCCGCGCGGTCGCGCGGACCAGTAGTCCTCGGTGACCTCGGGACTGACCTTGGTGACCGGTCCGCGGATGTGCACCTGGCGGCCCAGGTCGTACCACGGGAACGTCACCGACGCGTACGGCGTCGCGGCCAATTCGGCACCCTTGGCGGAGTCGTAATTGGTGAAAAACGTGATTCCCGTCTCATCGACGCTCTTGCACAGGACCGATCGCCCGACAGGTCTTCCCGAATCGACGGTGGCCAGCACCATGGCGTTCGGCTCGGTGACGCCGGCCTGCGCGGCATCGCCGATCCACCTGCGCAGCAACGCAAGCCAGCCCTGATCGAGCCAGTCCGCGTCAAGGTCGCCACTACCGTCTTTCTCTGTCGACCCGTACTCCACCCGCATCGCTGCCAGCTGCTCGC
>CAZDYH010000013.1:0-22246 GCA_964509355.1 uncultured Mycobacterium sp. | reverse complement strand
CGCGAAGCGACTGGACGCGCCGCGATACGAGGCGGCCGCCGCACTGGAGCAGGCCGCGCTGACCGAACTGCGGGAACGGCGGCGCGATCGGGCGATCGAAACCAATGTCGAGTTCTGGGCGGCGGTGATCCTGGACTTCGCGAAGGTGCCGGCCAAGGTGATGCCGGCCATGTTCACCTGCGGGCGCACCGCCGGCTGGTGTGCGCACATCCTCGAGCAGAAGCAGCTGGGCAAGCTGGTGCGTCCATCGGCGATCTATGTCGGACCCGCGCCGCGCAGCCCGGAGTCAGTCGAGGGCTGGGATCTGATCGCCCACGGCCGTGGTGGCCTTCTGCGCACCAAGGCCTGAAGCCGCTTGCCGACCGGCGGTGGCGGTGCACTCGCCGCCGCGGCCACCATGTCGGGCACCGCGGTGAACTTCGCCCGCGGGCGGCCACTGGTCTCACCGCCGGCGGTTTCGGCCGCATCGATCGCACGCCAGCCGGCGGCATCGACGACCTCGGGCTGCCGGGTGCGGACCAGGCGGTCCAGCACCGCCGGCCGCGCGACGGGGTCGAGCAGCAGGCCGGCATTGAAGTCGTCGACGAGAAGCGAGACGGTTTGCATGGCACAGGACTTGTTGGTGCCGATGAAGCCGGTGGGGCCACGCTTGATCCAGCCCGCGACGTACACCCCGGCGACGGGCCGGCCGGTGACCGGATCGACCACCCGGCCGTCCCGGTTGGGCACGACGGCCGCTTTCTCGTCGAACGGCAGACCCGCCATCGGCTTGCCGCGGTAGCCGATCGAGGTGAGCACCAGGCCGGTGTCGACCGCAACCGGCTCCCCGGTTCCGGTGCGGCGGAACTCGATACCACTCACCCGGTCGGCACCGACGATCCGGTGCGGGATCAGCCGGTAGGCCAACCGGATTCGGGGACCGGCGGCCGGACCGGAGGCGACCGGCAGCTTGACCAGGATCTCCAGCTTCGCCGCGGTGACGGCGTCGTCGACGGTGGCCAGGTCACCTCGGACCAGGTCGTGGTCGCCCGCGGCCAGGACGACCTCGGCGGTCGCGGTCAGCCCGATCAGTTCGGGCAGAGTGAAAGCGGAGTCGGCCGGGCCCCGCCGCGCGGCGATGACGACCTCCCGCACGGCCGAGTTCCGCAGAGCGTGCAATGCGGTGCCCGAGATGTCGGTGCGGGCGAGGTGGTCAGGGTCGGCGGTCAGGATCCGCGCGACGTCGAGGGCGACGTTGCCGTTGCCGATGATCACCACCCGTTCGTGGTCCAGGTCGACGGGCAGGTCGGCGAAGTCGGGATGGCCGTTGAACCACGCGACCGTCTCGGTGGCGGTCCCGGTGCCGGGCAGGCCCATGCCGTCGATGTCGAGCCTGCGGTCGGTGGGCGCGCCTACGGCGTAGAGCACCGCATGGTGATGCTCGAGTAGGTCGGCGTGCGACAGGTGCATGCCGATCTCGACGTTGAGGTAGAAGGTGAAACCCCGTCGGCGAGTGATCCGGTCGAACAACCGGGTGACTCCCTTGGTGCTCTGGTGGTCCGGCGCGACGCCGGCGCGGACCAGGCCGTACGGGGTGGGCAGTTTCTCGAAGACGTTGACCCGCAACCCCTTTTGGGTGAGCAGCTCGTCGGCGGCGTACATCGCGGCGGGCCCGGAGCCGACGATTGCCACCGTCAACGGCGCAGCGCTCCGCCGCACCTGCGGCGCGGGCAGCACCGGCGCGAGCCTGGAGCTGGGCGGCAGCTTCACCTCGTCGGGACGAGGTGGGTAGTAGGCGGCGTTGAGCGCGACGAACGGCAGCTGCCGCGCTGTCAGGCGGCTTTCCGGAGCGATGGCACCGACCGGGCAGGCGCTCACACATGCCCCGCAGTCGACGCACGCCACCGGGTCGATGTAGAGCATCTCCGAGGTGGCGAAGCCCGGCTCGTCGGGCGTCGGGTGGATGCAGTTCACCGGGCAGGCATAGACACAGGACCCGTCGCTACAGCACGACTGGGTGATGACGTGCGGCATGTGAGCTCAGGCGGCGGTGACCACGTGCCGACGTTGCGGCTCGCTTCGGAAGCGGCTGGGCGGCCCCTCGATCTTGCAGATCCGCCACATCATCTTTGCCGGCGGGTTCATCAGATGAGTGTCGTAGCACAGCATCCGCACGTCGGCGAACATGTCGCGCAACATCTGCCGGGACTCCGGGGCGCGGAAGAAGAGCTCCTTGCGGACCTCGCGTGGGATGTCGAACTGCCGGAAGAAGCTGCGAGGCGGCACGACGATCGCCTGGCACAGCACCCGCATGATGATCGGCACGTGCAGCGAGAGCCAGAACCGCTTGCGTGCCCGCAGGTGCGGCAAACGCTTGCGCAGGTACTCGTGGGCAAACGAGATGTGGCGTGCCTCCTCGGCCACGTGGATGGCCATCACCCGCTCCATGATGGGGTGCAGCGACTTGCCTTCCCGCAGCACGTTCTTCTGGGTGTGATCGATCGGTTCCTCACCGGCGAGCACGCCGAAGAAGAACGGCACCGGCAACGGCCCGGCGATGAGCGGGATCAGGGGTGACAGCCAGCGCAGCAGGCGCGGCATGCCGGGCACGTCGGCGCCGATGCGGTTCACCATCTCCTGAAACATCATGGTGTGGTTGCACTCTTCGACGGACTCGTGCAAGCAGTACCGGTATTCCGGGGAGCCGTTGGGCACCCAGAACGAGTAGTTCATCAGACCGCGGATCAGGATCGACTCGAAGTGCAGGCCGACCTTGGCGACATTGGCCTGGCGCCATCTGCCGATCTCGATCTGACGCTCGACCGGCTGCGCCCGGTACCAGGGGTGGCGGCCGAATGGATCGCTGTCGGGCAGGATCCAGCGCTCGTCGTTGTCGACCACAGCGAACTCTGGCGAATCCCAGTCGATGTCGGTGTAGGGATTGAAACTGCGCCGTACCGACCCCGCAGAGAGTGTGGCCAGCATGTCGACATAGTCGGCGTCATCCCGCACATCCATGTTGCGACGCCAGCGCTTGATCATCCGGGTCCTAGCCATGACAAGCCTCCCGTGCGGCTTTACATTGGGGCGGTTGATGTACAAACGGTACCGCAGGTATCGTCTAACTGTCCATACCCCAATCCGAGGTTTGCTGAACGCCTCGATTTCTGGACTGGCACCGCCGGCTCCTAGGCTTGGGGGCATGGCTGACGTGCTCACGATCCCCGCTGCCCTCAAGCCCGGCGACGGCCGCTTCGGCTGCGGTCCGTCCAAGGTGCGCCCCGCGCAACTGCAGGCGCTGACCACGACAGCCGCCGGATTGTTCGGCACATCGCACCGGCAAGCGCCGGTGAAGAACCTCGTGGGCCGCGTCCGCAACGGTTTGCGGGAGTTCTTCTCGGTGCCCGACGGCTACCAGGTGATCCTGGGTAACGGCGGTGCGACCGCGTTCTGGGACGCCGCGGCCTTCTGCCTGATCGACAAGAAGTCGCTGCACCTCACCTATGGCGAGTTCAGCTCCAAGTTCGCCTCGGCCGTCGCCGCCAACCCGTTCATCGGCGAGCCGATCGTCATCAAGGCCGAGGCCGGCAGCGCACCCAGGCCGCAGTCTGATCCGTCGGTGGACGCCATCGCCTGGGCACACAACGAGACGTCGACCGGGGTGTCCGTCCCCGTGCACCGGCCCGACGGCTCCGGCGACGCGCTGATCCTCATCGATGCCACCTCCGGGGCCGGTGGTCTGCCCGTCGACATGACCGAGGCCGACGCGTACTACTTCGCGCCGCAGAAGAATTTCGCCAGCGACGGCGGGCTGTGGCTGGCGATCCTCTCACCGGCGGCGCTGGCGCGGGTCGAGGCGATCGCGGCCTCGGGTCGATGGGTGCCCGACTTCCTGTCGCTGCCGATCGCGGTGGACAACAGCCTGAAGAATCAGACCTACAACACCCCGGCCATCGGCACGCTGGTGTTGATGGCCGAGCAGATCGACTGGCTGCTGGGCAACGGCGGGCTGGACTGGGCGGTCAAGCGCACCGGCGATTCGTCGCAGCGGCTGTACTCCTGGGCGCAGGCTTCGTCGTATGCAACGCCGTTCGTCGCCGATCCGGAGCTGCGTTCGCAGGTGGTCGGCACCATCGACTTCACCGACGACGTGGATGCCGGGGCTGTTGCCGCGATATTGCGGTCCAACGGCATCGTCGACACCGAGCCGTACCGCAAACTCGGCCGCAATCAGTTGCGGGTCGCGATGTTCCCCGCGGTGGAACCCGACGACGTCACCGCACTCACCCAATGCATCGACTGGGTTGTCGAACGCCTCTGAGCTGGGGCGATGAGCCGCTCTCGCGAAGGGCATCGACGCGGCGTGTCAGCGCGGTTGCGGCCACCCGCTGCACTAGAGTGACCCGCTGACGGGCCCCGTTCCGTGGCCCGGAGGAGGTCGACATGCGGGAACTGAAAGTCGTTGGACTCGATGTCGATGGCAAACACATCATCTGCGAGGGCGACGACCCCGGCGACAAGTTCGTAGTGCTCGCCGATGACCGGCTGCGCGCCGCCGTGCGTGGCGACCAGTCCCGGTCGGGTCAAACCCGAATCGACATCGAGGTCACCAGCGTGCTGCGTCCCAAGGATATTCAGGCCCGGATCCGCGCGGGCGCGTCCGTCGAACAGGTAGCCGCGTCGGCCGGGGCTGACATCGCCCGGGTCGAACGGTTTGCCCACCCGGTGTTGCTGGAACGCTCCCGCGCCGCTGAGCTGGCAACCGCCGCGCATCCGGTTCTCACCGACGGTCCGGCGGTGCTGACCCTGCTGGAGGCCGTCACGACCGCGCTGGTCGCCCGTGGGCTCCACCCCGACGCCACCAACTGGGACGCGTGGCGCAACGAGGACGGGCGCTGGACGGTGCAGCTGGCCTGGAAGGCGGGCCGCTCGGACAATGTCGCGCACTTCCGCTTCGTCCCAGGAGCCCATGGCGGGACCGTCACGGCCGTCGACGACAACGCCAGCGAGCTGGTCGACCCCAACTTCGACCGCCCACTGCGGCCGGTGGCGCCGGTGGCGCAGCTCGCTTTCGACGCACCCGAGCCCGGGGTGACACCCGAAGACCAGCCCGAGCGGCCGCCCCGCAGCCGCCGCAGCAAGCCGACCGTTCCGGCGTGGGAAGACGTGCTGCTGGGGGTGCGCTCCAGCGGAGAGTGAGCGTTGAGCTCAAAGGGCTCCCGACACGGCCAGCACCACCAGCGCGAGCCACGCGCCCGTCACGCCGACACCGGCGCCCAGCACGAACCAGCGCAGTACCGGGATACCCCGCCATCCCCACAGCGTCGGCGCCAGCCCGCCCACGGCGACGAAGTTGAGCCCGATGGCCAGCAGCGGATGCACGCGGATCAGACCCAGACTCAGCACCACGACGGCGGCGGCGGTCACCGCCGCGACGAACCCGGCCACCGTCAGTCCGGTCGCCCAGGGCGTGGAGTCGTCGGCCACGGCCCGAGCGTAGCGTCACAGCGACGGACGCTCGCGGAGCCAGGGCAGGGGATACGCCGGGTCGGCGCCGTCGAGTTCGCGCGCCAGGCGGTGACCGTCGAACACCGACTCGCTGGGCATGCGTGGGGACACCGCGTCGCCGATGCGGTGGACGGCGGTGATACCAGCGGCGGCGAGCCCATCGGGGTCCGCGACCAGCTCACGGTGCAGGGCGTCGTCAGAGACCTGCTGGGTGACGAGCACGACGCCGTCCGTCGGTAGCGACCACGCGTCGCCGAACTCGGTCTCGCCGCTCACGGAGATGTCGCCGATCTCCAGCAGCGTCACGCCGGTGTGGAAGACGACGCCCAGACCGTGCAGGTGCCGCCGCAGCATGTCGCCCTCGATCGCCTGGTCCGAGATCGGCGAGACGCGCGACTCCGTCGTCACGAGGTGCGTCTGGTAGCCCTCCAGCGCGAGCAGCTCGGCGAGCCCGGGGGCCACGTAGTAGCCGTCGCAGTCGTAGACGACCACGCGCCCCGACCGCGGCCGCTCCCCGGCCATGACCCGCTCGGGAGTGAGCGCCCGCTCGTGCCCGGCGATCGGCTCGAGCCGAAAGGGCTGCGTGCCGTCGGTGACCCAGTGTGAGCCGGTCGCGACGATCACCGTGTCGGCGCCGTAGTCGAGCACGTCTGCGGCAGTGAGCCGCCGGCCGACGATCACCGAGACGTTGTCGAGCTTGTCGAGACCGATGACGCGGTGGTCGACGACGCGCCCCCAGTCGCCCAGCGTCGGGAGCTGCCGCGTCCAGCGCAGCTTGCCGCCGAGCTCGGGCTCGCCGTCGACCAGGTGCACGGCGTGGTACCCACGCCGGCCGAGCACCATTGCGCACTCCATGCCCGCAGGACCGCCACCGACGACGAGGATCGACCTCGCCGGGTCGGCGGGTGGTTCGAAGAGCTCGGGGTGCCAGCCGCGTCGGTACTCCTCGCCGGCGGTGGCGTTCTGGATGCATCCGACGTGGTTGAAGGTCTCCTCGCGCAGGATGCACAGGTTGGAGCCGGTGCACTCGCGGATCTCGTCGAGCCGGCCCTCCCGGATCTTGGTCGGCAGGAACGGGTCGGCGATCGCGGGACGGGCGGCGCCGATGAGGTCGAGTTCGCCGCTGCGGACGATCGCGGCCATCAGGTCGGGGTTGGTGAAGCGACCGACGCCGACGATCGGTTTCGCCGTCGCCTCGCGCACGCGGCTGGTCCACGGCCGCTGCGATCCCTCAGCGTAGTAGCGCGACGTCCCGGAGTCCTCGGGCCAGCCGCCGACGTTGACGTCGAACAGGTCTACCAGGGGGTCGGAAAGCCGCACCACCTCGAGCATCTCGTCGAGGTCGATGCCGGTAAGCCCCTGGCCGCCGTGCACCGACATCCGCACCGCGACGGCGCAGTCGTCACCGACGGCGTCGCGCACCTGCTCCAGCGTCTCGAGCTGGAAGCGTGCGCGGTTGGCCAGCGACCCGCCGTAGGCGTCGGTGCGGTGGTTGGTGAACGGTGACAGGAACTGGGTGATGAGATAACCGTGCGCACCGTAGACGTAGACGATGTCGAACCCGACGTCGCGTGCCCGCCGCGCGGCAGTGACGAAGTCGTCCTGCACGCGCCGGATGTCCTCGAGGGTCATCTCCTTGGCGAGACCGGCCTTCTCGTACGCCGACCCGAGCTGGCTCGGCGCAATGCGGTGATAGCGCGACTCGCCGTTCTTCGACGCTGCGCCACCGTGGTGGAGCTCGATGCCGGCGAGCGAACCGTGGGCGTGGATGGCGTCGGCGACGAGGCCGAGCGCGGCCATGCCCGCGGCGTCCCAGCAGTCCGCGGCCACTGCCGGCGTCTCGTCGGCGTCCGAGGACACCGGGGCGTAGTCGACGTTGACCCCGCCCCAGCCACCCTCGGCCTTGATGGCGCGGAACGCCGCATGCGTGCGCGGCCTGGCCGAGCCGAAGCCCGACGCGTGCGGCACCTGGTAGAACCGGTTGGGCAGTGTCTTCGGTCCGACCTGCAGCGGCTCGAAGAGGATCGCGTGTCTGGGGTCCATCGTCTCCCACCTCGCGCTCGCGCGCTTTCGTCGAACTTTCCAGTCTCCGGTAACCAACGCTTTCGAAACGTATCAGCTACCTTTGGCACCAATGCCTTCCGAGCCGACTGACGAGTCCGGGCCGTCCGGCGCAACCATCGAGCCGCCGCCGTTGCCCGCGAGCTTGCTGGAGCCGTGGCCCGTCATCGCCATCGGGGCCCTGGCCTGGCTCGTCGCAACCATTGCGGCGTTCGCCATTCCGGCCCTGGCGAGCTGGCGTCCCGTGACCGTCGCCGGCCTCGGCGTCGGGTTGCTCGGCACCTCGATCTTCCTGTGGCAGCGGGACGCCGCCCGGCGCGGCACGCGTGGAGCCCAAACGGGACTTGCTGCCGCCCGGCGCAATAACGATCCGAACTGAAATCAACCAAATTTCGCGACCGAGGAGGGTCAATGGCAGCGCCGCTACTGCAAGCGCAGATCGACATCGATGCGCCGGTAACGAAGGTCTGGGGTTTGATCAGCGATTTCAACCGAATGCCGCAATGGAGTCCGCAATGCCGACTGATGAAGTCGTTCGGTCCGCTCCGCCAGGGCACCCGTACGTTCAACATCAACCGTCGCAACCGGTTGTTCTGGCCCACCACCTGCACCGTCACCGAGGTCATCCCGGAGCGAAAGCTGGCCTTCCGCGTCAACACCAACAACACGGTGTGGAGCTATGAACTGGAGCCGACCGCCGAGGGCACCCGTGTCGTCGAGAGTCGGCACGCGGAGAACGGCGTCAAGGCGGTGTCGAACCTCACGGTGGGCACGCTGCTCGGTGGCGTGGAAAACTTCGAACGCGAACTGGTCGACGGTATGAACGCCTCGCTGGCGCGCATCAAGGCGGCCGCGGAACGCTAGGCCGAGGGCTCGCTGGGCGGCTCGGCCGGCTGCTCCGCTACTACCACCTCGAGGACGTCGAGGACACCGTCGTCGTACGGGTCGTACTGCGGCGAACCGTTTCCCGGCGGCGCAGGGGTGTCCGAATGCGCCCCGCAGCCGTATCCGAAGTCGACGACGTGGCCGTCGGCGGCCAGTTCGTTGCCACATACCCCGAACATCGCACCGAGCGAGCCGGCCAGCGGCAGGAAGTAGCCACAATCGCGGCACACGCGTTTGGTGGCGCGCGCCATCGGAGAACCGGGGCCGTAGTCGCCGTCGTGCCAACGTTGCGCGGCGTCGGCCCGGCCCCAGGCGCTGAGCACCTGGCGGCGTCCGAGCCCGATCTCGACGGCGACGTCGTCCACCGCGGGATCGCCGCTGGCGGTGTAGCCGGGCACCAGCCGCGGATCGTCGGCGGGCGATGCGAGCAGATCGCCGGGGCTCAGGTCACCCGGCTTGACCCGCTGATCCCACGGCACCCACTGCGGCGCCAGCAGCGCCGTCGGACCCGGTACCAGGACCACCTCGCTGACGGTGGCGTGATCTGCCCCCGGGTGGGCGGCGACGACGACCGCCCACTGCCACCCCTGGTAGCCGGTCAGATTGGCCAGGAACCGGTGCGTGGCCGCGGTCATGTCCTCGTAGGTGACGCCCAGATACTCGCCGACCGTGTCGCCGCTGAACTCGGTGATCGCGGTCCGGGCCTGCTCGACGGCACCGGTGAGCACCGCCGCCAACCCTGCCGGCCGGTCGGCGGGGGTGGCGTCGGCGGTGTTTTCGGCGGAGCCCGTCAAGCTGTCCATCGCCCCTAATACTGCCTCAACACCGGGTTGGCCAGCCACACCGGTCGCCTGCACGCCGGGGTGGTCGGCATAGGGGACAATCGACTCCGTGGCTGGCAGGCGGCGAGATCACCCGGGCGCGGGTCCGGGGTCGCGATCCGACCCTGCCGGATCATCCGGCGAACACCCCGGAATGGCCAACTACCCCAGTGCCGAGACCAGCCAGCGCAGGCCACGCAGAGCAACGCCGACGCCAAGCGCCAACCGCCACCTGCCTCCGCTGCACGAGGAGCCCGATCACCGTAACGAGCCGCCGCGCGGGGTGGGTGCCGCCGCCGGACAGCGGGTCACCGTCACCCGCGCCGCGGCCCAACGCAGCCGGGAAATGGGTTCGCGGATGTACGGCCTGTTCCAACGCGCGGCCACCGCCGATGGCGCGGACAAGTCCGGGCTGACGGCACTGACGTATCCGGTGATGGCCAACTTCGCTGTCGACTCCGCGATGGCGGTGGCACTGGCCAATACGCTGTTCTTCGCCGCGGCTTCGGGGGAAAGCAAGGGCAAAGTAGCGCTGTACCTGTTGATCACGATCGCGCCGTTCGCGGTGATCGCGCCGCTGATCGGACCCGCGCTTGATCGGCTGCAGCACGGCCGCCGGGCGGCGCTCGCGACATCGTTCCTGTTGCGCACCGCCCTGGCGGTGGTACTGGTCATGAACTACGACAGCGCCACCGGCAGCTATCCGCCGTGGGTCCTCTATCCGTGCGCGCTGGGCATGATGGTGCTGTCGAAGTCGTTCGGCGTGCTGCGCAGCGCGTTGACCCCACGGGTGTTGCCGCCCACCATCGACCTGGTGCGGGTGAACTCGCGGCTGACGGTTTTCGGCCTGTTGGGCGGCACGATCGTCGGCGGCGGTATCGCGGCCGGTGTGGAGTACGCGTTCACCAAACTGTTTCACCTGCCCGGCGCGGTTTTCGTGATCATGGCGGTCACGCTGGCCGGGGCGTGGTTGGCGATGCGGATCCCGCGGTGGGTCGAGGTGACCACGGGTGAGATCCCGACGACGCTGACCTATCACGGCCGTAGCGGCCCGTTGCGCCGCGGCTGGCCGGAGGGGATCGAGAAGACATCCGGTTCTCCCCGGCAACCGCTGGGCCGCAACATCATTACCGCGTTATGGGGTAACTGCACGATCAAGGTCATGGTCGGATTCCTGTTCCTGTATCCGGCATTCGTGGCCAAGGCGCACGACGCCAGCGGCTGGGTACAGCTGGGCATACTGGGCCTGATCGGCGCCGCGGCGGGGATCGGCAACTTCGCCGGCAACTTCACCAGCGCCCGCCTCAGACTGGGCAGGCCGGCCGTCCTGGTGGTGCGCTGCACGATCGCGGTCGCGGTGGTCGCGCTGGCCGCTGCGCTGACCGGCAACCTGCTGGTGGCCGCCGTCGCCACCCTCATCACGGCGGGATCCAGCGCGATCGCGAAGGCGTCGCTGGATGCCTCACTGCAGCACGACCTGCCCGAGCAGTCGCGGGCATCGGCGTTCGGGCGCTCGGAGTCGCTACTGCAGCTGGCCTGGGTGCTGGGCGGCGCGATGGGCGTGCTGGTGTACACCGACCTGTGGGTCGGCTTCACCGCGATCACCTCGATGCTGATCCCCGGTCTGGCGCAGACCGTCGTCAGCTTCCGCGGCGACTCGCTGATCCCGGGCTTCGGCGGCAATCGTCCGGTCATGGTCGCGCCGGAGGGTGGGCGCCCGGATGCCCCGACGACGGTGATGGCTTCGGAGTGAAGCGGGTCGTCGCCGGACTGACAGCGGTCACGGTCGTGCTGGCGTCGACCGGCGCAGGTTTCACGGCCTGGCTGCTCACCCGCGACACGGAGCCGCAGCGACCCGAGATCAGTGCCTACTCGCGCGGCCACCTGACCAGGGTGGGCCCCTACCTCTACTGCAATGTGCTGAACCTCAATGAATGTCAGGCGTCGCAGACCCAAGGTGAGCTGCCGGTCAACGACCACGATCCGGTCCAGCTGTCGGTGCCCGCCGCGATCGGGGGCGCGCCGTGGCGGCTGCTGCGCGTCTACGAAGATCCGGCGGACACCACGACCACCGTCTTCCGGCCGGACACCCGGCTGGCGGTCACCATCCCCACGGTGGATCCGCATCGCGGACGGCTGACTGGCGTGGTCGTGCAGCTGCTGACCCTGGTCGTCGACGAATCGGGCGAACTGCGCGACGTCCCGCACGCGGAATGGTCCGTGCGCACGGCGTGGTCCTGACGTCTCTCGCTTGTCCGCCAAGTCGACGTCGGGCGCCGGTAAAACTAGGCGTCCAGCTCCTGGGCGACGGCCTTGACCACCTCGGACACGCGCCGGGCGGTCTTGCGGTCGGGGTAACGGCCCTTGCGCAGCTCCGGCTGCACCGCGCCCTCCAGCAGGGTGATCATGTCCTCGACCATGCCGTGCAGTTCGTCCGGTGTGTGCTTGTGCTCGGCATGGACTGTTTCGCGACGGGTCCGGCTGATACTCAGCGGTGGGTCGATCAACGTGAGGCTCAACGCCTGTGGCCCGCGGCGCCCGGCGGCCACGCCGAACTCCACCCGCTGGCCCGCCTTGAGACCCTCGACACCTGCGGGCAACGCCGACGAGCGGATGTAGACGTCTTCGCCGTCCTCCTGGGACAGGAAGCCGAAGCCCTTCTCGGCGTCGTACCACTTCACCTTGCCGGTCGGCACTGGTCTCACCTGCTTGTCTCACGGGTCGCTGGCACTGGCAGCAACATAACTAAGCGTCCCGCCTGTGCAGGACGCAATGACAGATCCTACTCGGACGGCGCAGTGCCGAGTACCCCCGTTTACTCGGTAGGCTGGCATGACCGCTGGAGGAGACATGCGCCTGATCCTGAACGTCATCTGGTTGATCTTCGGCGGCCTCTGGCTGGCCCTCGGGTACCTGCTTGCGGCACTCATCTGCTTCGTGCTGATCATCACCATCCCCTTCGGTTTCGCTGCGCTGCGCATCGCCTCCTTCGCGCTGTGGCCGTTCGGGCGCACCATCGTCGAGAAGCCGGGGACCCGCCCCGGCGCGCTGATCGGCAACATCATCTGGGTGTTGCTGTTCGGTATCTGGCTGGCCATCGCGCATCTGGTGAGCGCGGTGGCGATGGCGATCACGATCATCGGCATTCCGCTGGCGGTGGCCAACCTGAAACTGATCCCGGTCTCGCTGGTGCCTCTCGGTAAGGAGATTGTTCCCGTCGACCAGGTTCGGACGCCGGCATGACCCTGACGGCCCTGGGCCTGCCGTCGGTGCTGCCCCGGGTGACCGGGGATGTGCCCGTTGACGGTCCCCTGCTGGACACGTTCGGCCGGGTGGCCACCGATCTGCGGGTGTCGCTCACCGACCGCTGCAACCTGCGGTGCACGTACTGCATGCCCGCCGACGGGCTGGACTGGCTGCCCGGCGATCAGCTGCTGCGCCCCGACGAGGTGGCGCGGTTGGTGCGCGTCGCCGTCACCCGCCTCGGTGTCACTCGGGTGCGGTTCACCGGTGGGGAGCCGTTGTTGTCCCGGCATCTCGAAGAACTGGTGGCCGCAACCGCGAGCCTGCGGCCCCGCCCGGAGATCGCGCTGACCACGAACGGGGTTGGGCTGGCGAAGCGCGCGACCGCGCTGGCCGACGCCGGGCTGGACCGGGTCAACGTGTCGCTGGACAGCCTGGACGCCGCGCGGTTCGCGGCCATCACGCGCCGTGACCGGCTGTCCGACGTGCTGGCCGGCCTCGCCGCGGCCAAGGAGTCCGGGCTGAGCCCGGTCAAGGTGAACGCGGTGCTCGACCCGGACACCGGCCGTGCGGACGCCGTGTCACTGCTGCGGTTCTGCCTCGAACATGGTTATCAGTTGCGCATCATCGAACAGATGCCACTCGACGCTGAGCACCGGTGGCGCCGGGATGTGGCGCTCGGCGCGGATGACGTGCTGGCAGCGCTGCGTTCGCAGTTCCGGCTGCGGCCCGATCCCGTGCCACGAGGTTCGGCGCCCGCACAACTTTGGCAGGTGGACGGTGGCCCGGGAACCGTCGGCGTCATCGCCTCGGTGTCGCACGCGTTCTGTTCCGCCTGCGACCGCACCCGGCTGACCGCCGACGGTCAGGTGCGCAGCTGCCTGTTCGCCAACCGGGAGACCGACCTGCGCACCCTGGTTCGTGGCGGCGCCGGCGACGACGCCGTGGAGGCGGCGTGGCGTGCGGCCATGTGGAGCAAACCGGCCGGCCACGGCATCAACGACCCCGGCTTCGTCCAGCCGCGACGGCCCATGAGCGCGATCGGCGGTTGAAGTGGCCGACCCGGTCCAGATCACCGTCCGATACTTCGCGGCAGCACGCGCGGCGGCCGGCGCGGAACGTGAGACTCTCTCGCTCACACACGGCAGCACAGTCGCTGACCTGGTCGGACAGTTGAGCGGACGCGACCGCGAACTCGCCCGGGTGTTGGGTCGATGCTCATACCTCTGCGACGGCACAGCGGTCCGGAACCCGGCTGTGGTGCTCAGCGCGGGCCAAACCATCGATGTGCTGCCCCCATTCGCCGGCGGCTGAGAGTGATTTACGTCACATAACGAAATGGTCACAAGCTGGCTACAGGCCGGTAGCGGGCCATCAGGAACTGGGGAAACGCCGACTCCACGTGGGGCTTTAGAGCCCCTTTAGGATTTGCCGCCGGCCGAAACGCCGACTCCGCGAAAAGGTGACGGCACTGGCCGAAGACGATACGGTCGTCGCCAGGCCAGCCGAGCTTTCCGAGCGGCAGGCCTTCCCCTCCCTTTCGCGCCGAGCTCCATCCGTTGGGCGGGGACACCGACGAACACCGTGGATGGAGGCGGGGGACCCAACCGGTCCGCCGAAATCGGACCTGGGGCCGTTAGCGGCTCCTGGGGTGAAGCCGACATCGTTCTCCACCGGGAAGACGATGCCGGCCGGGCAACCTCTCCAGCCCGAACCCGACAGCTGACCTCGTGGGCGCGTACAGAGAGGACATCACAGACTTATGAGTGGACGGCATCGCAAGCCCACGACATCTGCCAAGAAGGTCGCCAAGATCGCCTTCACCGGGGCTGTACTCGGTGGCGGCGGCATTGCCCTCGCGGGGCAGGCGGCCGCGGCGACTGACGGCGAATGGGACCAGGTGGCCCGGTGTGAATCCGGCGGTAACTGGGCCATCAACACCGGCAACGGCTATCAGGGCGGGCTGCAGTTCTCGCCAGGCACCTGGTCCAGCCACGGTGGCGGTCAATACGCGCCAGCGGCCAACCTCGCCAGCAAAGACGAGCAGATCGCAGTCGCCGAGCGCGTGCTGGCCTCGCAGGGCCGTGGTGCGTGGCCGGTCTGCGGCCGCGGGCTGTCAAGCTCGACACCTCGCAACGTCGTCAACGAGCCTGAGCCGGCCCCGCTGAATGCGCCCCTCGACAACCAGGCGGTGAACGGCCAGGCCGTGGCACTTGACGCGCCGGCGCCCGAGGCGCTGCCGCCCGCCCCCGAGGCGCTGCCGCCCGCCCCCGCTGATCTCCCGCAGCCCGTCGACGCCGCCCTGCCCGCCGACGTGCCACCGGCGGTGCCGACCGAAGACGTGGCTCCCGCCCCCGTGATCGTCGACGCCGCGTTGCAGGCTCCCGCTCCGCTCGACGCACCGGCGCCGGCGCCCATCGACGCACCGGCTCCTGCACCCGTCGAAGAACCAGCTGCCGTGCCGGTGGACGCGCCAGTGCTCAAAGCCCAGGACGACTGGACCGTCGTCGAGACTGTCGCCGCGACGGTGCAGCCCGAGGTGTGGGCGCTGCACAGCGCTCCGCTGGCCCCCGCTCCGGCCGATCCCGCGGTACCCCCCACCCCGCTGCCGCCGGCACCCGTTGCGGCGGCGGCTCCCGCCCTGCCCGATATCGACGTCCCCGCACCCGTCTACGACGCCGCCAATCAGGTCGCTTCGGGCGAGACGCCGGCTGCGCTGCCCGCTGCGGTTCCGCATCTGCCCAGTCCGGACAACCTGCCCCCCGGCACCACTGATGCGCCGCTCGGCCCACAGCAGGGTGCCAACATGACCTACCTCAGGGAACTGTGGCAGGCGATCAAGACGCAAGACGTCAGTGGTAACGATGCGCTGCTCGCACTCACCCAACGCCCGCTGACCGCCACCCAGCCGCCGCAGCTGGGCGACCCCGCGAATCCCAACACGCCGATCGTTCCCGCTCCCGCGGACGTTCCTCCGCCACTGATCCCGTAGGTCCGTCCGGCTCAGGCCGAACCCACCCATTCGTCGGTTCCGTCGGCGAAGAACTGGTGCTTCCACACTGGTAGCCGCGCTTTTATGGTGTCGACCAGGAGTGCGCAGGTGTCGAATGCCGCCCCGCGGTGATCTGCTGCGACGGCAGTCACCAGGGCGGCATCACCGATGTGCAGTGTGCCGACCCGGTGACTGGCGGCTACGGCGCGTACGCCGTCGCATTGTGCGGCGACTTCGGCGAGCACATCGGCAAGGGTCTGCTGTGCCGACGGATGTGCGAAATACTCCAGCCGCATCACCTGACGACCGCCGTCATGGTCGCGGATGACACCCGCAAACCCCAGCACGGCCCCGGCAGCGCGGTGTGCCACCAACTCCTCGTGCTCGGCCAGTGAGATCGGCCCGTCAGCCAGCGCGGCGCGCAGCACCAACGTCATCTGCGGTGATCCTCGCCGGCGAGTTGATCGAGAGCGTGATCCAGCACATCCGCCAGTACGCCGAGGCCGTCCCGGACACCACCGGGGGAACCGGGCAGGTTGACGATCAGCGTCCGGCCGGCCACTCCGCAGACGCCGCGAGACAGTATTGCGGTCGGCACCTTCGGCAGGCCCGCGCGCCGGATGGCGTCGGCCAGGCCGGGAATCTGGTAGTCGAGCACGCCGACGGTCTGCTCGGGGGTGGCGTCCGTCGGCGAGATACCAGTGCCGCCCGAAGTGATGACGACGGCCACGTTCTCGGCTATCGCTGCCCGCAGCGCCCGGCTGACCGCGCCGCCATCGGCGACCACCGCCGGATCGGTCACGGCGAATCCCCGGCCGACAAGCCATTCGACGATGATCGGCCCGCAGCGGTCGTCGTAGACGCCGGCCGCTGCGCGCGTAGATGCGATCACCACCCGCGCCGAGCGTGCGCTCATCGCCGCCCTCTGCTCTTCGCGCAAGCGCTCATCGCCGCCCTCTGCTCTTCGCGCAAGCGCTCATCGCCGCCCCCAGGTGCCGCTCCGACCCCCGTCCTTACGCAGCACCCGAACATCGTCGATACGCGCGGCCGGGTCGACCGCCTTGACCATGTCGTAGAGGGTCAGTGCCGCCACGCTGACCGCCGTCAGCGCCTCCATCTCGACTCCGGTGCGGTCAGTGGTGCACACCGTCGCGGTGATCTCCACATCCGCCGCGCCGACGCCGAATTCGATGTCGACGCTGGTCAGCGCGAGGTGATGACACAGCGGGATGAGGTCGCTGGTGCGTTTGGCGGCCAGGATGCCCGCAACCCGTGCGGTGGCCACCGCGTCACCCTTGGGTAGCCCCCCCGCCGCGATGAGCGAAACCACCTCCGCGGAGGTGTGCAGGGTGCCCGCTGCGACAGCGGTGCGCTTGGTGACGGCCTTCTCGGTGACGTCGACCATATGTGCCGCCCCTCGCTCGTCGAGGTGCGACAGCGAACCGGCCGCCGGCCCAGCGGCTCCCGAGCCGGATGTCGCCGGCCCAGCGGCTCCCGAGCCGGATGTCACCGCTACCTGTTGACGACGGTGACCGGGTGCAGGTAGGGCAGATCGTCGACGGGCAGCGGGAAGGTCAGGTCCCCGAAGGGTGAGAGCGCCCCCGCCCGGTCGGCCGCCAGTTCGCTCACCGCGTGATCGTCCGGGTCTGTGGTTGGCCATCCGTTGTCTACGTACCTGGTCTTTTGCGACTTTGTATAAGCGTTGTCAGCCACGGGACCCATTCTGACAGGCTTCACCACCGATAGCGAGCATGGGTAGCTGCTTTACGCTGGTCAGCAATGACCGAACACACCACAGGCATCCCGCTGGGCGCCTGGCTGGCCGACTTGCCCGACGAGCGGCTGATCAGCCTGCTGGAACTGCGGCCTGACCTCGCGCAGCCGCCGCCGGGCAGTATTGCGGCCCTGGCCGCGCGGGCGCAGGCCCGGCAGTCGGTCAAGGCCGCGACCGACGAACTCGACTTCCTGCGGCTGGCGGTGATCGACGCACTGCTGGTACTGCATGCCGACACGACACCCGTTCCAGTCACAAAGCTCGTCGCACTGATCGGTCAGCGGGCACCGGAAGACGCGGTGACCGACGCGCTGGATGACCTGCGGGACCGCGCGCTGGCCTGGGGTGACAACGCCGTCCGCGTTTCCGGTGAGGCTGCCGCGGCGCTGCCCTGGTATCCGGGCCAGGTAATCCTCGAGGACCCGTCGCGCACGGCCGCCGAAATCGCCCAGCTGATCGCCGGTCTCGACGAGCCGGCACGCGAGCTGCTGACCCGACTGCTGGAGGGATCCCCCGTCGGCCGGACCCGCGACGCCGCGCCGGGAGCACCGCCGGACCGACCGGTGCCGCGCTTGCTGGCGGCGGGGCTGCTGCGGCAGGTCGATGCCGACACCGTCATCCTGCCGCGCCAGGTCGGTCAGGTGCTGCGGGGCGAGGAGCCCGGACCGGTTCACCTGGTGGCACCCGATCCGGTAGTCGCCACCACGACGACCGCAGACGCCGACGCCGCGGCGGCCGGAGCCGTTATCGACCTGATGCGCGACTTCGAGCTGGTGCTCGAAACCTTGGGAGCCGCACCGGTTCCCGAGTTGCGCAGCGGCGGCCTCGGGGTGCGCGAGGTCAAACGGCTGACCAAACTCACCGGTATCGACGACTACCGGCTGGGCTTGATCCTGGAGGTGGCTTCCGCGGCCGGGCTGATCGCCGGCGGCGTGCCTGATCCCGAACCGCCCGACGGCACCGCCCCCTACTGGGCGCCGACGGTGGCTGCCGACCGGTTCGTAGAGATGCCCACCGCCGCACGCTGGCAGCTGCTGGCCAGCACGTGGCTGGACCTGCCCGCCCGGCCGGGGCTGATCGGCAGTCGCGGTCACGACGCCAAACCCTATGCGGCGCTTTCTAATTCACTATATTCGACGGCAGCTCCACTGGACCGCCGGCTGCTGCTGGGGCTGCTCGGCGATCTGCCGCCGGGCTCGGGGGTGGACGCGGTCGAAGCGTCGCGGGCGCTGATCTGGCGACGGCCGCGCTGGGCGAAGCGGCTGCAGCCCGGGCCGGTCGCGCACCTGCTGGACGAGGCGCACGCGCTGGGCATGGTGGGGCGCGGCGCGCTCACCAGCGCGAGCCGCGAGCTACTGCGCGACAACCCGGAAGCCGGCACCGCCGCGATGGCCCGGGCACTGCCCAAACCGATCGATCATTTCCTGGTGCAGGCCGACCACACGGTGGTGGTTCCCGGGCCGCTGGAACGCGAACTCTCCGAACAGCTCGCCGCGGTTGCCTCCATCGAATCGGCGGGCGCGGCGATGGTGTACCGCGTCAGCGAGCAGTCGATCCGGCACGCGCTGGACACCGGGCGCACCGCAGGCTCACTTCATGCGTTCTTCGACAAACACTCCAAAACACCTGTGCCGCAGGGTTTGACATACCTCATTGACGATCTCGCCCGCAGGCACGGCCAGCTGCGGGTCGGGATGGCCACATCGTTCGTGCGCTGTGAGGATCCCGCGCTGCTGGCGCAGGCGGTGGCATTCCCCGCGGCCCAAGACCTGGAGCTGCGATTGCTGGCGCCCACGGTTGCGGTGTCCCAGGCGCCGATCACCGAGGTGCTCGCCACACTGCGGGGTGCCGGTTTCGCCCCCGCCGCCGAGGACTCCGCCGGCGCGATCGTCGACATCCGGCCGCGCCGCGCGCGGGTGGCGGCTCCGCAACATCGACGGCTGCACCGGCCGCTGCCGAGCCCGAGCAGCCAGACGCTGGCCGCCGTGGTGGCGGTGCTGCGCAAGATTAATGCCGCGCCGTTCGCCAACAGCCGGATCGACCCCGCGGTGGCGATGGCGCTGCTGCAGCAGGCCGCCCGTCAGGAGTCCTCGGTGGTGATCGGCTACGTCGACCCGGCGGGTGTGGCCACGCAGCGGGTGGTGGCGCCGGTCAGTGTGCGCGGCGGCCAGCTGCTGGCCTTCGATCCGGCGTCCGGCCGGGTGCGCGACTTCGCCATTCACCGCGTCACGTCGGTCGTGTCGGCCGACGACAGATAATGGACCGATGACCGACGGACCCCTGATCGTGCAGTCCGACAAGACGGTGCTGCTCGAGGTTGACCACGAGCAGGCCGGCGCGGCGCGCTCGGCCATCGCGCCGTTCGCCGAGTTGGAACGCGCGCCCGAGCATATCCACACCTACCGGATCACCCCGCTGGCCCTGTGGAACGCCCGCGCCGCCGGCCATGACGCCGAACAGGTGGTGGACGTGCTGGTCAGCTACTCGCGTTATGCCGTGCCCCAGCCGCTACTGGTCGACATCGTCGACACCATGGCCCGGTACGGGAGGCTGCAGCTGGTCAAGAGTCCGGTGCATGGACTGACGTTGGTCAGCCTGGACCGCGCGGTGCTCGAGGAGGTGCTGCGCAACAAGAAGATCGCCCCGATGTTGGGTGCCCGGATCGATGACGACACCGTCGTGGTCCATCCCAGCGAGCGCGGCCGGGTCAAACAGATGCTGCTCAAGATCGGCTGGCCCGCAGAGGATTTGGCTGGTTACGTTGACGGCGAGGCCCATCCGATCAGCCTGCGTCAGGATGGCTGGCATCTGCGTGATTATCAGGAGATGGCCACTGACTCGTTCTGGTCTGGCGGCTCTGGTGTTGTCGTATTGCCGTGCGGGGCGGGTAAGACGCTGGTCGGAGCGGCGGCAATGGCCAAGGCGGGTGCGACGACGCTGATCCTGGTCACCAACACCGTCGCCGGCCGGCAGTGGAAGCGGGAGCTGATCGCCCGCACGTCGCTGACCGAGGAGGAGATCGGCGAATACTCCGGAGAGCGCAAGGAGATCCGGCCCGTCACCATCGCCACCTACCAGGTGCTCACGCGGCGGACCAAGGGCGAGTATCGCCACCTGGAGCTGTTCGACAGCCGCGACTGGGGCCTCATCATCTATGACGAAGTCCACCTGCTGCCGGCACCGGTGTTCCGCATGACTGCCGATCTGCAATCACGACGACGGCTGGGCCTGACGGCGACCCTGATCCGCGAGGACGGCCGCGAGGGCGATGTGTTCTCGCTGATCGGACCGAAGCGTTACGACGCGCCGTGGAAGGACATCGAGGCGCAGGGCTGGATCGCTCCCGCGGAGTGCATCGAGGTGCGGGTGACGATGACCGACAACGAACGGATGATCTACGCCACCGCCGAGCCCGAGGAGCGCTACAAGTTGTGCTCGACGGCGCATTCCAAGATCGCAGTGGTGAAGTCCATCCTGGATCGCCACCCGGACGAACCGACGCTGGTGATCGGCGCCTACCTCGACCAGCTCGATGAGCTCGGCGCCGAACTGGAGTCGCCGGTGATCCAGGGGTCGACGAAGACCGCAGAACGCGAGGCATTGTTCGACGCGTTCCGCCGCGGCGAGGTGTCCAGACTGGTGGTGTCCAAGGTCGCCAACTTCTCCATCGACTTGCCGGAAGCTTCAGTGGCGGTGCAGGTTTCGGGAACATTCGGCTCACGCCAAGAGGAGGCGCAGCGGCTGGGCCGGCTGCTGCGGCCCAAGGCCGACGGCGGTGGCGCGGTCTTCTACTCGGTGGTGGCGCGCGACAGCCTCGACGCCGAGTACGCGGCGCATCGGCAGCGGTTCCTGGCCGAGCAGGGCTACGGGTACGTCATCAGGGACGCCGACGATCTTCTGGGTCCGGCGATCTAGCCGAGCACGGGGATGACCTCGCGCTCGAAAAGCTCGATACCGGAACGGTCGTAGGCGGCCTCGGGGAAGTAGCAGATCACGTAGTCGCAGCCGAGGTCGCGCATCCGCTGCAGCTTCTCGACAACCTGTTCCGCTGTGCCGGTGACGGAGTCGGGCGCGCTGATCGCCTTGATGGTGCTGTCGGCAGCGCCGTCCCCCACCACCGAGCTGAGCTGGCCACGGATGCGATCCAGCCGCTCCTTGACGTCCGCCTCAGACGTGCCGATGACCGCGTTGAAGTTGGCCGATCGGACGATGGCATCGAATTCGGTTCCGACGTCCCGGCAATGCTGCGCCAGGATCTCCGATTTGCGCGTGAACCCCTCGGGTTCGGAGGTGAAGTTGGTGTACTGCGCGTACTTCGCTGCGATACGCAGCGTCACTTTCTCGCCTCCGCCGGCGATCCAGAGCGGAATCCCGCCTTCTTGTAAGGGCTTTGGCTGCACGATCGCTCCGTCGACCTGATAGTGCTTACCGTCGAAGCTGACCTTGCCGTCCCGCCAGGCGTCACGCATGATCTGCACACCCTCGTCGAGGCGCGCGAGCCGCACACCGGCCGATGGGAACCCGTAGCCGTAGGCCCGCCATTCGTGCTCATACCACCCTGCGCCGATGCCCATCTGTACCCGTCCACCCGAGATGATGTCGGCGGTGGCCGCCACCTTGGCCAGGTAGACCGGATTGCGGTAGCTCATGGCCGTACACATCTGGCCGAGCTTGATCCGTGATGTGGTCGCGGCGTACGCCGACATGAGTGTCCACGCCTCGTGGGTGGCCTCGCCGGTCGGCATCGGCACGGTATGGAAATGGTCGTAGACCCACAACGAGTCCCACGCGCTGTCGTCGGCGTAGCTGGCGAGGTCACGCATCACCGTCCAGTGCTTCTCGGGTGGGATGTCCGCCAGATCCAGACGCCAGCCTTGCGGGATGAACAGTCCGAAGCGCATGTCTTTGGACTCTAGGGCTCGGCTGCGTTCTTGTCGGGCCCGCCGGGTAGATTCGAACACATGTTCGAGAGATGGTTGGCGT
>CAZDYH010000012.1:16449-30328 GCA_964509355.1 uncultured Mycobacterium sp. | reverse complement strand
CTGCTATCGGTGATCAGGCCAGCCCGAGCTGCTGCATGCGGTCGTTGTGTGTGCGTTGCAGTCGATCGAAGATTTCGCTGAGCTGGGTGAGGCCTTCGGTGCCCGACACCACCAGGTTGACGAGTTCATCGTGATCAGCGAGCACGTACTGCGCCTGGGTGATCGCCTCACCGAGCAGCCGGCGGGACCAGAGCGCCAGCCGGCTGCGCTGCTTCTCGCTGGCATTCACCGCGGCGCGCACCTCGGCGACGACGAACTGGGAGTGACTGGTCTCCGACAGGACGGCGCGCACCACGCCGGCGACCTCATCGGGTAGCACATCGGCGATCTCCAGGTAGAAGTCCGCGGCCAGCGCATCACCGACGAAGGTCTTCACCAGGGCTTCCAACCATGTGCTCGGCATGGTGAGCCGGTGGTAGTCCTCCAGCGCCGACGCGTAACCGTACATCGCGGGCACAACGTCGACACCCCTGCGCTCCAACGCATCTCGGAGCAGTTCGTAATGCCCCATCTCCGCGGCGGCCATGCGGGCCATCGAGATCCGGCCGCGCAGATCGGGCGCCATCCGCGCCTCGTCGGTGAGCCGGTAGAAGGCGGCCACCTCCCCGTACGCAAGCAGCGCGAACAACTCGCTGACGCCGGGATGGTCGGCGGACACGCTCGGGACGGCCGGGTCCGAAAGTCGGCCGGCGGCCGGCGCGGGCGGCGTCGAGCTCATGGACACACTCTAGTCGGAGGCCGGAAGGCGGGCAGCGGCCGCCGACCAGCTATCATGGTGGTAGGCGGCGGCAGGAGGTCGTTGCCAAGGAAATGTGTGTGCACGCGGTTGGCCCGCCTACCTCAGCGCAGGGCCCAGCGAATCGGCACCGTGACGGTGCCGGGATCTCTTTTCAGATCCGCTCCTGATCAGGACTCGTGCGCGCGTGAACAGCGACGAGGAACTGACACCGAAAGGCTAACCGCCACAGCATGACCCCACTCACACCTACATTTGCCAAACTCGGAGTTCGCGACGAAATCGTGCGTGCGCTCGCCGAGGACGGTATTGAACACTCCTTTGCCATCCAAGAGCTGACCCTGCCGCTGGCGTTGGCGGGCGACGACCTGATCGGCCAGGCCCGCACCGGCATGGGCAAGACCCTGGCATTCGGGGTGCCGCTACTGCACAACATCACCACCGACACCAAACGCCCACTGTCCGGAATCCCGCGAGCGCTGGTCGTCGTGCCGACCCGCGAGCTGTGCCTGCAGGTCTCCGGAGACCTGGCCACCGCAGCCAAGTACCTGCGCGCCGGGGCTGACGGTGAACGCCGGCTGTCGGTGGTGTCCATCTACGGCGGCCGGCCCTACGAGCCGCAGATCGAGTCGCTGCGCGCGGGCGCGGACGTCGTCATCGGCACGCCCGGGCGGCTGCTGGATCTCGCCCAGCAGGGCCACCTGCAGCTCGGTGGCCTGGCGGTGCTGGTGCTCGACGAGGCCGACGAGATGCTCGACCTCGGCTTCCTACCCGACATCGAGCGCATCCTGCGCCAGATCCCCGACGACCGGCAGTCGATGCTGTTCTCGGCGACCATGCCCGACCCGATCATCACGCTGGCCCGCACCTTCATGAACCAGCCCACCCATATCCGGGCCGAGGCGCCGCACTCCTCCGCGGTGCACGACGCCACCGAGCAGTTCGTCTACCGCGCCCACGCGATGGACAAGGTCGAGCTGCTCAGCCGGATCCTGCAGGCCCGCGGGCGCGGCGCCACGATGATCTTCACCCGCACCAAACGCACCGCGCAGAAGGTCGCCGACAATCTGGCCGAGCGCGGCTTCGCCGTCGGTGCCGTGCACGGCGACCTGGGCCAGGTGGCCCGCGAGAAGGCGCTGAAGTCGTTCCGCACCGGCGATATCGACGTGCTGGTCGCCACCGACGTGGCCGCCCGCGGCATCGACATCGACGACGTCACCCACGTCATCAACTACCAGTGCCCTGACGACGAGAAGACCTACATCCACCGGATCGGCCGCACCGGTCGCGCCGGGCGTACCGGGATCGCCGTCACCCTGGTCGACTGGGACGAGCTGCCCCGGTGGTCGCTGATCGACAAGGCGCTGGACCTGGATTGCCCGATGCCGGCCGAGACCTATTCGAGCTCGCCGCACCTCTATGCCGAGCTCGACATTCCCAACGACACCGCCGGCACCGTCGGCGCCCCCAAGAAGCAGCAGGCCAAGCGGCCGGCTCGGGATGGCTCCGCCGTTGGGCGGCAGGCGCCGCGCACCCGAGACAGCAGCAAGTCACGGCGACGCACCCGCGGCGGCAAACCCGCGACCGGACACGTCGCCACCGATGCCGAGGTCCCGGTGGACGCATCGGCCGGCGGGGCCACCGAGGCCCCGGCCGCCGATGCCGGTCACGCCGGGCGTCGTCGGCGCCGTCGTCGTCCCCGCGACGTGGCCGGCGCCGCGGCCGGCACCAACTGAGCGAGAGATTCACCCGCGCACCTGATGGTCAGACCCGAACGCCGCACCAGGACCGACATCTTGGCCGCCGCGACCATCGCGGTGGTCGTCGCGGTGGCGGCGGCGTTGATCTGGTGGACCAGCGACGCGCGGGCCACCATCAGCCGTCCCGCAGTGGTGCCGGCACCGAACCCGACTCCGGCCCGCGAGGTGCCGGCGGCACTGGACCAGCTGTGGACCGCGGTCAGCCCACGAACCACCAGCCCGGTGCTGGTGGCGGGCACCGTCGTCACCGGCGCTGGCCGCGAGGTCGAGGGCCGCGACCCGGTCACAGGCCAGGCCCGGTGGAGCTATACCAGGGACAGGGACCTGTGCGGCGTCTCCTGGGTCTACCACTACGCCGTCGCGGTGTACCCCGACAGCCGCGGCTGCGGTCAGGTCAGCACCATCGACGGCTCGACCGGCCGCCGTGGACCGAACCGCAGCAGCTATGCCGACAAGCAGGTCGTCTTGTCCTCCGACGGCACGACGGTGCTGTCGGCGGGGGTCACCCGGCTGGAGCTGTGGCGCTCCGACCTGGTCCGGATGCTCGCCTACGGCGAGATCGACGCACGTATCAAGCCGTCATCGAAGGGGGTGGGCACCGGGTGCGTCCTGCTCTCCTCGGCGGCCAGCTCGTCGGCGGTCTCGGTGCTGGAATCGTGTCCAGAACAAGCCGACGTGCGGCTGACGTTGCTGCGCCCCGGCGAGGAAGAGGACGAACCCGAGCTGCGCAATGTGCCCGAGCCGGGGATCGCCGTCGACTCGGGCGCCCGCGTGCTGGTCGTCTCGGACACGACCACGGCCATCTATCTTCCGGCACCGCAACCCCGGGTGGTCGTGGTCGATGACACCGGCGCCACGGTGGCGAGCACCCCGCTGCCCAAGCCGCCGTCACCCGCCAGCACGGTGTCGCGGCCCGGCGACCTGATCACCTGGTGGACCGGCGACAGTGTGATGGTGTTCGACGCAAAGCTGAACTACCGGTACACCGTGGCACCGGCGGGATCACAGCTACCGCTGGGACCGGCGGCGATGATGGCAGGACGGCTGCTGCTACCGGTGACCGGAGGGCTCGGCGTGTACGACCCGGCCACCGGCGCGAACGAGCGATACATTCCGGTGAGCCGGCCGCCCGGGCAGGGCGGCCCGATAGTTCCGGTCGTCACCGGCTCGACGGTGCTCGAACAGCGGGGCGACACGGTGGTCGCGCTGGGCCGGCGCTAGGCCCGCTTCACATCTCCGGGGTGAAGGTGGGCAGCGACTTGCCGGACCTCCAGTGCCGCAGCAGCGCGGCGGCCAGCTCCCGGTAAGCGACTGCGCCCTTGCTCTTGCGGCCGGCCAGCACCGACGAGCCCGATGCGCTGGCCTCTGCGAACCGCACCGTCCGCGGGATGGGCGGCGCGAGCACCGGCAGGTCATAGCGGTCGGCGACGTCGAGCAGCACGTCGCGGCTGTGGGTCGTCCGCGAGTCGTACAGGGTCGGCAGCGCACCCAGCATGATCAGCTCGGGGTTGGTGATCTGCTGCACATCAGCGACGGTTCGCAGGAACTGCCCGACTCCGCGGTGGGCCAGGGTTTCGCACTGCAGCGGCACAATGACCTCGTCGGCCGCTGTCAGTCCGTTCAGGGTGAGCACTCCCAGCGACGGCGGACAGTCGATGATGATCACGTCGAAGTCGCCACTGAGCTTGGCCAGCGCCCGCTTGAGCGCGTACTCGCGTCCGGCCCGCATCAAAAGCATCGCCTCGGCGCCGGCCAGGTCGATGTTCGCCGGCAACAGGGTCATCCCCTCGGATGTCGTCACCAGCGCCGCGGCCGGTTCTACCTCGCCGAGCAGCACCTCGTGCACGGAGACGGCGAGCTTGTCGGGATCCTGGCCGAGCGAGAAGGTCAGGCAGCCCTGCGGGTCGAGATCGACGAGCAGCACCCGGCGATCCTTCTGAACCAGCGCCGCCCCCAACGACGCCACCGTCGTCGTCTTGGCGACCCCGCCCTTCTGGTTGGCCACCGCCAGTATTCGCGTCCCCGTCACGGTGCCTATCCTGGCATGTGCCCGCCGCGTTCTCACCGCTGCCGTCCCGGGCGCGACGCCGCACATGGTCATCGGGCAGAATCGGTGGACGTGAGCGTCGGCGCACATCGGTTGGTTCTGCTTCGCCACGGCGAAACGGAGTGGTCGCGGGATCGCAAACACACCAGTCGCACCGATCTGGATCTCACCGAGGCAGGGCGCGAGCAGGCCAAGCAGGCCGCCCTGACACTGGACAGGCTGTCGCTGGACGACCCACTGGTGATCAGCAGCCCCCGGCGGCGCGCCCTGGTCACGGCCGAGTTGGCCGGACTGAACGTCGATGAGGTGACCCCGCTGCTGGCCGAATGGGACTACGGCGACTACGAAGGCATGACGACGCACGACATCCGCACCACGGCGCCGGGGTGGCTGCTGTGGACGTTCGGTTGCCCGGGCGGAGAAAGCGTCGAACAGGTCAGTGCCCGCGCCGACCAGGCGCTCGCGCTGGCGTTGGACCACATGGTGAGTCGCGATGTCGTCTTCGTCGGGCACGGGCACTTTTCCCGGTCGATCGTCACCCGCTGGGTGGAGCAGCCACTGACCGAGGGCGCCCGCTACTCGTTCGCCGCGGCGTCGGTTGCGGTCTGCGGCTATGAGTACGGATTGCGTCAGCTGTCCGCGCTGGGGTTGACCACCCACCGCGAGCCGGTCGCGGCATCGTGACGGCCGGTTCCGCCGAGCCGTCCTTCGTGCTGTGCGGGCCGACCGGGACCCTGATCGCCCACGGTGCACGGACCGATTACTCCGACGTGACGGCGGCGCAGTCGGCGCTGCGGTCGGGCGCAGCACCAATAGTGCTGGGCGCGTTACCTTTTGACATTCACAGGCCAGCCGCGCTGATGGTGCCGCAGACGTGGGAGTCCGCTGACTCGCTTCCCGAATGGCCGACCGGCCCGATGCCGGCGGTGCGGATCGCCGCCACGGTACCGCCGCCCGACGAGCACCGCGCCCGGATCCGGCGGGCGCTGGACCAGCTGAGGGCACCCGGCACCGTTCTGCACAAGGTGGTGCTGGCCCGCGCGTTGCGGTTGGTCGCCGACGGACCACTGGACGCCCGCGCCGTGCTGCGCCGACTGGTCGCCAACGACCCCGGCGCCAACGTCTACCTCGTCGACCTGACCGCGGCCGGCGGCCCCTACCCGGGCACCGCCCTGGTGGGCGCCAGCCCCGAGTTGCTGGTGGCCCGCGACGGCGACCGGGTGACCTGTCAGCCCTTCGCCGGCTCGGCACCCCGCTCCCCCGACCCCGGCGTCGACAGCGCCAACGGAGCCGCGCTGGCCGAATCGGGCAAGAACCGCCACGAGCACGCGCTCGTCGTCGACGCGATGCGCAAAGCCCTCGACCCGTTGTGCCTCGACCTGCAGATCGCACCCACCCCGCAGCTGAGCCGCACCGCGGCGCTCTGGCACCTGAGCACGCCGATACGCGGTCGACTACGCGAAACATCAACCACCGCAATTGATCTCGCCCTGGCCCTGCACCCCACCCCGGCCGTCGGCGGCGTTCCTGCCGACACCGCTGCTGCGCTCATCGGCGAACTGGAAGGTGACCGCGGTTTCTACGCCGGCGCGGTGGGCTGGTGCAACGCCGACGGCGATGGCCGGTGGGTGGTGTCCATCCGCTGCGCCCAGCTGTCCGCCGACCGTCGCACCGCCCTCGCCCATTCCGGCGGCGGTATCGTCATGGAGTCCGACCCGGACGACGAAGTGGCTGAAACCACAACAAAGTTCACCACCATCCTGTCGGCGCTGGGAGTTGAGCCGTGACCGAGCACATCCGGCGCGCGGAGCCCCGCGACGCGGCCGACATCACGGCCATGATCCACGAATTGGCCGAATTCGAGCGTGCCGCCGGTGACTGCACGGTGACCGAAACCCAGATCCGGACAGCCATTTTCGGCGACCCTCCGACGGTGCGGGCCCACGTCGCCGAGGTCGACGGCGAGGTCGCCGCTGCGGCACTGTGGTTCCTCAACTTCTCGACCTGGGACGGCGTGGCGGGCATCTACCTGGAGGACCTGTATGTGCGTCCGCGGTTTCGGCGCCGCGGGCTGGCCCGCGCGCTGCTCTCGACGCTGGCGCGCGAATGCGTAGCAGGAGGCTACACGCGCCTGTCCTGGGCCGTGCTGAACTGGAATGTCGACGCCATCGCACTGTACGACTCGGTTGGTGGCCGGCCGCAACGCGAGTGGACCACGTATCGGGTGTCGGGCCCGGAGCTGACGGCGTTGGCGGGCTACTAGCCCGATTCCCCCGCCCAGCGCAGCGTGGCGGGGCTGAACAACAGCGCCAGCGCGGCCAGCGCGACGACCGCGAGCGGGATGCCGTACAGCGGCTGACCGGAGCCCACGGTGAGATACCAGGCGATGGGCAGCAGCAGCAGCTGCGTGAACACCGCCAGGCCACGGCCCCAGCGCTTGCCGGTCAGCAGTGCCCAGCCGGCGGCCAGCACGGCGCCGCCCACCAGAGCGAACCAGATCGCGGTGCCGTAGCCGTTCACCTTCGACTGGTCGGCTCCGGCCAGACCGCGAGCCACCAGCACCGCGCCGACCGCCAGGCCCGCGGCTCCCTGCGCGGCGACAATGATCCCCGCTGCACGCACGGTGGCCGGTGGGCGAGCAGTCACAGCGTCAGCGTAGCCACCGATGCCCGATAGGCTCATGCCTCGTGCGCGCCGTGCTGATCGTCAACCCCAACGCCACCTCCACCACGGCGGCCGCCCGCGACCTACTGGCGCATGCGCTGGAGAGCCGCGTCCGGCTGACCGTCGAGCACACCAACCACCGTGGTCACGCCGTCGAGATCGCCGAGGCGGCCGCCCGGGACGGCGTTGACCTGATCATCGTGCACGGCGGCGACGGCACGGTGAATGAAGTGGTCAACGGTCTGCTCGGCCGCCCAGGGCCGCTGCCGCTGGGACAGGTCCCCGCGGTCGCGGTAGTGCCCGGCGGGTCGGCGAACGTGTTCGCGCGAACCCTGGGCATCCCGAACGATCCGGTCGACGCCACCAACCAGCTCATCGACCTGCTCGGCGAGTATCGACGCACGCGGCGTTGGCGGCGGATCGGGCTGATCGACTGCGGTGAGCGGTGGGCGGTGTTCAGTGCCGGCATGGGTGTGGACGGTGAGGTGGTCGCTGCGGTGGAAGCCCGCCGCAGCAAGGGCCGCGGCGTGACGATGAGCCGCTACGTTCGGGCGGCGGTGCCCGCGGTGCTGCGCAGCGCACGCCGTGAGCCCACCCTGACGCTGTATCTGCCCGACCGCGAACCGATTACGGGCGTGCATTTCGTGTTCGTGTCCAACTCCAGCCCCTGGACGTACGCCAACCAACGCCCGGTCTGGACCAACCCGGGCACCACCTACGAGAAGGGCCTTGGCGTGTTCGCGACCACCAGCATGAATGTGCTGGCCAACCTGGGATTGGTCAGGCGGATGCTGTCCAAGCACCCGAAGATCAAAGCCAAACACCTGATCCGCGAGGACGACGTGGCCTGGTTGCGCGTCACCAGCGGCGACACGCCGATAGCCAGCCAGATCGACGGCGACTACCTGGGATTGCGCGACGACATGACGTTCCGGAGTGTCCCGGAGGCCCTGGGTGTCGTCGCACCGCCCGCAAAAAACCCCTCGTGACCTGTAGTAATCAACTTGCCTCCGGCAATTCGGGGCGCAGGTGGCTCAAGTGTAGTACAAACGAGTGAGGGATCTGGAGACAGACCCCTGTAGTGAGATTGCACACGTGTTAACTCACGCTCTTGACTTCTGTTGAGCCTGTGAAACGATCAGATCCAACAGTGCAGAAAAATTTCGTGTGCACGTGTTAACAGCCGAACAAAAATCTAGTGCGCATTGCTGCGCACGCAGTAAGGAGTAACACCTATGGATTGGCGCCACAAGGCGGTCTGTCGCGACGAGGATCCGGAGCTGTTCTTCCCGGTGGGAAACAGTGGTCCGGCCCTTGCGCAGATTGCTGACGCGAAGCTTGTCTGTAACCGCTGTCCGGTGACCACTGACTGCCTCACCTGGGCATTGGATTCGGGCCAGGACGCCGGCGTGTGGGGTGGAATGAGCGAAGATGAGCGGCGCGCGCTGAAGCGTCGCAACGCCCGGACAAAGGCACGCAGCGGGGTCTGACCTCGATTCGCGATTAAGGCAGCTACGGCCCCGACAATTGTCGGGGCCGTAACTCTGCGCGCTGCTGCCGGGTTTCTCAATTGCCGGCGCGGGGGCTTTATTGCGCGAGCCTGGCGCTGGGTCGGATCGGGACCCGCAGCACCACGTCGGTGCCGCCGCCGGGGGCGTCGTGCATGCCCAACGAGCCGCCCAGCTCGGCGGAAACCAATGTGCGGACGATCTGCAGACCGAGCTTATCGGATTTCTCCAGGCTGAAGCCGTCGGGCAGCCCCCGGCCGTCGTCGTGCACCACCACGTCGAGCGAGCGTGCCGACCGCTCGGCGCGGATGGTCACGCAGCCCTGCTTGGCCACCGAGTCGAAGGCGTGCTCGATGGCGTTCTGCACCAGTTCGGTGATCACCATGATCATCGCCGTCGCACGGTCGGCGTCCAGCACCCCGAGCGCGCCGACCCGGTTGATCCTGATCGGCGCGTCCACCGTTGCGACGTCGTTCATGATCGGCAGAATCCGGTCGATCACTTCGTCGAGGTTCACTTCTTCGTCCACCGACATCGACAGCGCGTCGTGGACCAGTGCGATCGACGACACCCGCCGCACCGATTCGATCAGCGCCGCACGCCCCTCCTCGTTGCTGGTCCGACGCGCCTGCAGGCGCAACAGCGCCGCCACCGTCTGCAGGTTGTTCTTGACCCGGTGATGGATCTCACGGATCGTGGCGTCCTTGCTGAGCAGCGCCCGGTCACGACGCTTCACCTCGGTGACATCGCGGATCAGCACCGCTGCGCCCACCGGTGAACCGCGCACCACCAGCGGTATCGTGCGCAGCAGCACCGTCGCGCCGCCCGCATCCACCTCCAGCCGCATACTCGACCCGCCGGCCAGCGAGTTTCGCACGTGCTCGGCGAGTTCTTGCACCTCGAACGGGTCGGAGATCAGCGGCCGGGTGATGGCAACCAGGTTGTGCCCCTCCAGCTCGGAGGTCAGGCCCATCCGGTGGTAGGCCGACAGCGCATTCGGGCTGGCGAACACGACGCTCCCGGCGACATCGAGGCGGATGAAACCGTCCCCCACCCGGGGGCTGGAGCGCGACATCGCCAGGTCACCGACGTTGGGAAAGGTGCCCTCGGACAGCATGTGCACGAGGTCGCCGGCGCAGTCCAGATAGGCGATCTCCAGCGGACTGGACTTGCGTCGGTCCGCCAGCGCGGTCTGACGGGTCAACACGGCCACCACCCGGTTGCCGTACCGCACCGGGACGGCCTCGACGTTCAGCCCGGTGTCTTGGGCCCAAGACTGTTGTCCCGCATCGCCTTCCCGGCCGATCGACCCGGAGATGAACGCCACCGCGACCAGCGGCAGCTCATCGGCGGCCACGACCGTACCGACGGCGTCGGTCAGCAACGCGGTCGGAGCGGTGTTGGGTCGGCATTGCGCCACGCAAACCAGCGCATCGTCATCGCGACGCACCCACATCAGGTAGTCGGCGAAGGACAGGTCGGCCAGCAGCTGCCACTCGCCGACCACAGCATGCAGGTGGTCGACGGCAGTGCCCGGCAGAACGGTGTGCTCGGCGAGCAGATCACCGAGAGTCGACATCAGGCGTTCCCGGCAGGGCTTCCGGCAAGCCGGTTAGGAGATCACGGCAATGAGGTCGCCGGCCTGGATGACGTCTCCCACCGACACACTGACCTCGGTCACCGTGCCGGCGACCTCAGCCAGCACCGGGATTTCCATCTTCATCGACTCCAGCAGCACCAGGGTGTCGCCCGCGCCGATCTGATCGCCCTCGTGGACCACGACTTCGAGCACACTGGCCACGATCTCCGCGCGAACATCCTCGGCCATCTTCACCCCACTCGTTCCGGCGTCCTGAGCCTGCCGCTCTATCGAACCACAACAGCGGGTCGATCGAGGGACCCGCGGGCTCGTGAGACACTTGAGGCAACGCCCGCCACTGGCGGCGACCCGGCATATTCACCCGAGACGGAGGTACCTCATGGCCAAGCGTGGCCGTAAGAAGCGCGATCGCAAGCACAGCAAGGCCAATCACGGCAAGCGTCCGAACTGCCAGGGTGGCCGCTGACCTGCTGCTGAGCGGTCGGATCAACCCCAGCGGACGATGGTGGTGCGGCTGATCTCCAGCCGTACCCGTTCGTGCAGGCCCGGTGGGGCCTTGTCGCCACTGCACTTGGTGGCGATCAGCTTCTTGATCCGCTCCTCGACGCCGTAGTGCCGCAGGCAACCCGGGCAATCCGCCAGGTGCTGACGCAGCTTCTCCCGGGTCTCGGCTGTGCATTCACCGTCGAGCAGGCTCCACACCTCGGCGATCACCGCTGCGCACTCAGACTTGGTGTGTGAATGGCCGGCATCCGGTCCGGACGAGAACTCGGTCATGACGACACCTCCTCCGGAGCGTCGAGGTGCCGGCCGCGGGCGAAGCCCCGCTCCTTGGCCACATCGGCCAACAAACCACGCAGCTGGCGTCTGCCCCGGTGTAGCCGCGACATCACCGTCCCGATCGGGGTGTCCATGATCTCGGCGATCTCCTTGTACGGGAAACCCTCGACGTCGGCGTAGTACACCGCCATTCGAAACTCTTCGGGCAACGCCTGCAGGGCTTCCTTGATCTCGGTGTCCGGCAGCGCCTCGAGTGCCTCGACTTCGGCCGAGCGCAGCCCGGTTGAGGAGTGTTCGGCATTGGCCGCCAGCTGCCAGTCGGTGATCTCTTCGGTCGGGTACTCGGCCGGCTGCCGCTGTTTCTTGCGGTAGCTGTTGATGTAGGTGTTGGTCAGGATCCGGTACAGCCAGGCCTTGAGGTTGGTCCCTTCCCGGAACGACCGGAACCCGGAGTAGGCCTTGACCATCGTCTCCTGCAGCAGGTCCTCGGCATCGGCGGGGTTGCGCGTCATGCGCAGCGCACCGCCGTAGAGCTGGTCCATCAGCGGGATCGCATCGCGCTCGAAGCGAGCGGTCAACTCCGCGTCGGACTCCTCGCCGTCGATGTCTGTCATCGTGATTGACACAGTCCCTTCTGCCGCGGCACCAGAGAAGGGCACCGGCAGCGATATCGGACGGATCAGAGATGCAGTCGTCCGCTCTTCGCCCAGGAGGCACATCGCGGCTGACACCTGAACTTCCCTGCTTCCGATCCTAAGGGCTGTGACCAACAGATATCTCTTTGCGGCCCTGGCGCGGGCCACCACTGCTGACCATAACGGGATTACCGACCAGGCTATTTCCGTGCAGTTCACGCAGCGCTGACGTCGTTCGACTGACCCGGGCAGCCACCGCCGACATCCGCGCTCTAGGGTGACGCCATGTCTTTCAGCGGCAAGACCATGTTCATCTCGGGGGCCAGCCGTGGCATCGGGCTGGCCATCGCCAAACGCGTGGCGGCCGATGGCGCCAACGTCGCACTGGTGGCCAAGACCACCGAGCCGCATCCGAAGCTGCCGGGCACCATCTACACCGCGGCCAAGGAGATCGAGGACGCCGGTGGGCAGGCGCTGCCGATCGTGGGCGACGTCCGCGACGGCGACTCGGTCGCGGCGGCCGTGGCCCAGGCCGTCGCGCAGTTCGGCGGCATCGACACCTGCGTGAACAACGCCTCGGCGATCAACCTCGGATCGATCGAAGAAGTACCGCTGAAGCGTTTCGACCTGATGAACGGCATCCAGGTGCGCGGCACGTACGCGGTCTCGCAGGCGTGTATCCCGCACATGAAGGGCCGGGAGAATCCGCACATCCTGACGCTGTCGCCCCCGATCCGGCTGGAGCCCCAGTGGCTCAAGCCGACGCCGTACATGATGGCCAAGTTTGGAATGACGTTGTGCGCGTTGGGTATTGCTGAAGAACTTCGCGAAGCGGGCATTGCGTCCAACACGCTGTGGCCACGAACCATGGTGGCCACCGCCGCGGTGCGGAACCTGCTCGGCGGCGACGAGGCGATGGCTCGCTCCCGCAAGCCCGAGGTGTACGCCGACGCGGCTTATGCCGTGCTGAGCATGCCGGCCCGCGAGTACACCGGACATTCGCTGCTGTGCGAGGACGTGCTACTGGAATCCGGTGTCACCGACCTGTCGGTGTACGACTGCATCCCCGGCTCTCAGCTGGGCGTGGACCTGTGGGTGGATACGCCCAACCCGCCGGGCTACAACAAGCCTTAGAGCAGCGTCGGCTGCCCGATGTCGTGCGGGGGCGCCGGCTCGATGAGCTCCGGTCCGTTGTTGCGGACGTTGTTCACCAACGTCGAGATCTCGCGCATCTCGATGCCGCTGATGTCCGGCGGCGCAGCCAGCAGGTCGGCGGCCGCCGGTTCGTCCGGGTTCAGCCAGCGGTCCCAGTCCCGCTCGGTGACCACCAACGGCATCCGGTCGTGGATCTCGGCCAACTCACCGATGGCGTCGGTGGTGATGATGGTGCAGCTCAGCAGCGGCTCGGCGTGCTTGTCCGGCTGCCCCGATCTCCAAACCGACCACAGCCCGGCCATGAACAGCGGCTCCCCGTCGGCGCGGTACATGTAGAACGGCGTCTTGCGGGCCTTCTTGCCTGCCGGGGTGTCGGGGTTGGGCTTCCACTCGTAGTAGCCGTCCATCGGGACCAGACAACGCTTGCTCTTGGCCGCCGACCGAAACGCCGGCGAGGTGGTGACCTTGTCGGCGCGGGCGTTGATCAGCAGCGGCCCCTTGTTCTCGAGGGCGCCGTCCGGGGCGGCTTTGGCCCACGGCGGCACCAGGCCCCAGCGCATCAGCCGCACCCGCCGGGTCGGGATGTCCTCCGGCTCGTCATGGCGGCTCACGACGGTGGCGATGGTGGTCGTCGGGGCGACGTTGTAGTTGGGGCCGGCGGCCTCCGACTCGGAAGTCGCCGCCGATATCTCATTGATGGCGTGGATCTTCTCGGCCAGCAGGGCCGGATCGGTGGTGACCGCGAATCGTCCGCACATGCCTCCATGGTCGCAAATGGGCCCGACAAGGCAGGATGGAGCCGTGAGCACCGAGTTGTGGACGGCCCCCTGCGCGCCGGCCCCAGTCCACGCGACGGTAACGGTGCCCGGTTCGAAATCCCAGACCAACCGCACATTGGTGCTCGCCGCGCTGGCGGCTGCCCGGGGCCAGGGAGCCTCGAGGATCAGCGGCGCGCTGCGCAGCCGCGACACCGACCTGATGATCGGTGCGCTGC
>CAZDYH010000012.1:0-16349 GCA_964509355.1 uncultured Mycobacterium sp. | reverse complement strand
CGGGAGGCCGGCGTCGACGTCGACGACACCGCAGCCAACCGGTGGTCGGTACGGCCGGGGCCCATCGCCGCCCGGCACTGGGATGTCGAGCCCGACCTGTCCAACTCGGTGCCGTTCCTGGCAGCGGCCGTGGTCACCGGCGGCGAAGTGCGCATCGCCGGCTGGCCGAGGACCAGCGTACAACCCGCCGATACCATACTCGGGATCCTGAAACTGCTGGGATCAACTGTGCAACAAGATGATTCACACTTGGAGGTACGCGGATCTGCGGTCTACGGCGGGTACCCGGGCTTTGAAGTCGATCTGCACGACGTCGGTGAGTTGGCGCCGTCGGTGGCGGCACTGGCCGCACTGGCCGCGCCGGGCTCGGTGTCCCGGCTGACCGGAATCGCCCACCTGCGTGGCCATGAAACCGACCGGCTGGCCGCACTGCGCACCGAGATCAACGCGCTGGGTGGCAACTGCACCGAGACGCCGGACGGGCTCGTCATCACCGCCGAACCCCTGCACCCCGGCACCTGGCACTCCTACGCCGATCATCGGATGGCGATGGCCGGGGCGATCGTCGGGCTGCGGGTTCCCGGCCTGGCCGTCGACGACATCGCCACCACCGCCAAGACGCTGCCGGAGTTCCCGCAACTGTGGGCCGACATGCTGAACGGTCAGGGCCTCGAGGCCTGAGGTGCGCGGTTGAGGCGACGCGAGTACGACGAGTCCGACGTCAAGATCCGTTCGGGTCGCGGCTCGCGTCCTCGTACCAAGACCCGTCCAGAGCACGCCGACGCCGTGGCCGCCATGGTGGTGACCGTGGACCGGGGCCGGTGGGGTTGTGTTCTCGGTGGTGATCCACACCGCCCGGTGACCGCGATGCGGGCACGCGAACTCGGGCGCACCCCGATCGTCGTCGGCGACGAGGTCGACGTGGTCGGCGACCTGTCCGGCCGCCCCGACACGCTGGCGCGTATCGTGCGGCGCGGCGAGCGTCGAACGGTGCTGCGGCGCACCGCAGATGACACCGATCCGACCGAGCGGGTGGTGGTCGCCAACGCCGACCAGCTGCTGATCGTGGTGGCGCTGGCCGACCCGCCGCCGCGCACGGGGTTGGTCGACCGGACCCTGATCGCCGCGTACGCCGGCGGCATCCGGCCGATCCTGTGCCTGACCAAGTCCGACCTCACCCCGGCGGCGGCCTTTGCCGAACAGTTCGCCGCTCTGGACATGACGGTCATCACGGCCGGCCGCGACGATCCGCTGGACGTGGTCGAGCCGCTGCTGGCCGGACACGTCACCGTGCTGCTCGGGCATTCCGGGGTCGGCAAGTCAACTCTTGTCAATCGACTTGTGCCAGAAGCGGATCGGGCCATCGGCGAGGTGTCCGGCGTCGGCAAGGGACGGCACACCTCGACCCAGTCGGTGGCGTTGCCGCTGCCGGCGGGTGGCTGGGTCATCGACACTCCGGGGATCCGGTCCTTCGGGCTGGCGCACATCGCGCCCGACGACGTGCTGCTGGCGTTCTCCGATCTGGCCGAGACGATCGCCGACTGTCCGCGAGGGTGCGGTCACATGGGGCCACCGGCCGATCCGGAGTGCGCCCTGGACACGCTGACCGGGCCGCAGGCCCACCGGGTCGCCGCTGCGCGACGGCTGCTGTCGGCGTTGGCGGAAGGTTCGGCCTACTGACGCTGTTTGCAGTAGCGACCTACACGGCCACCAGGGGACGGGTCACGCTCAGGCCTCGCCGAACGGGTATTCGAGGCTCGGCAGCCACTCCTCCCAGACCCGGCGCAGGCGTCCCGACTCGATGAGCCGACCGAGCGCACCGTCGATCTCGGCCAGGGTGTCCGGCCGGTCCTTGGACACCGCGATCCCCCACTTGTTGCCGGTCTGCACCGTGAAGGCGAGTTCATAGTCGGGGTGCGTCGCCCCGAGCGGGACGAACACGACGTCATCGTCGACCACAGCGTCGACGTCCTTCGCGACAAGCGCGGCCAGCATATCGGCGTAGACGTCGTCGGAACCCGGTCCGAAGGCCACCGGCACCGCACCGGTAAAGGTTTCGACGAGCGTCATGTTCGTGCTGTTCTCTATCGCCGCGACCCTGCGGCCCACCAGGTCCTCCGGGGTGTGGATTCCGGCGCCGCGCCGGACCAGAACGCCCTCGTGGAACGTGGCGTAGGGCCGGGTGAAGTCAACCTGGGCCAGCCGCTCGGCGGTGATGCCCTGGCCGCACAGGACCGCGTCGGCGTCTCCGCGCTGCACCGCGGGGATCATGTCCACCCACGGAACGCGGACCCACTCGACGGGCCGGCCGAGTTCGGCACCCAGCGCCTCGGCGACGCCGGGCTCGTAGCCCTGCCGGCCATGTTCGGGGGTCCACAGCGAGAAGAGCGGAGGCGCCTCGGCGTCGAGGCAGGCCAACCGTAGTGCCTTCAGCGCCCCGGTCACGGCGTGTCACTCCAGTACATATCGCGCTCCCAGTCGGTGACGTATCCACAGAATCGGGCCCACTCATCGGTATGGAAGTCGACGAGCAAGCCCGACAACTCCGGTCCGAATGCGTGAGGCAGTACTTCGTCGGCTCGGAAGGCGCCGATGGCCTCGCCGAGCGTCAACGGCAGCGCCGGGAACCGCTCGTCCTGCGGCGCGTCGTAGGACGAGCCCTGCGTCGGGGCGCCGGGGTCGATTGCGTTCTTCATGCCGTCCTCGCACGCCGCGAGGATCACCGCGTGCGACAGGTAGGGGTTGACGCTGGCGTCGGGCAGCTTGTACTCGAGACGCCCATTTGCCGACAGCCGGACGGTACACGTCTTGTTGTCCAGGCCCCAGTTGATTCGCGAGGGGGCGAATTGTCCTGCGTCCCAATACCGTTTGTAAGAGTTCACGGTCGAGCCGTTGACCAGCATGGCGCCGGCCGAGTGCGCCAACAGGCCGCCGAGCGCGTGTCGCCCGATCTCGGACAGGTGCAGTTCGGTAACGCCCGGGTCGGCCAGGACATTCACGTCGTCATCGCGCCACAGACTGAAGTTGTGGTGGCAGCCGTTGCCCATCATCCCGGTGGCGGGCTTGGGCATGAAACTCGCCTGGATGCCGAGTTCGCGCGCCACCTGCTTGCAGATCTGCCGGTAGGTGGTCAGCCGGTCTGCCGTGCGGTCGGCCCGGTCGAACATGAAGTTGAGTTCCACCTGGAACTCGTCCTCGTAGTCGCCTTCGATCATGTCGAGACCGAGCGCCTGCGCGTACTCGATGACCTTCTTGACGATCGGCCGGTTCCGCTCGAGGTGCTCGACGTGGTAGGCGGGACTCGATCCGGGCCGGAACTGCGCCTCCAGACCCTCGCCCTGCCAAGTCATCTCGGGTTCGCACCCGGTACGCAACTCCAACCCGGTGCGGTCGGTGAATCCGGCGTGCACGCGACGCAGTAATCCCCTGGTATCACAGGAGAATTCGGCCCCTGCCCCCTCCGTCAGGTGGTCCGGCTCGTAGAGCCGGCAGAACACCCGGGCGAAGCTGGTGTCCCAGGGCAGGATCGCGAAGGTTTCGAGATCCGGGATCGCGGTGTACTCGGGCGCGTTCGCACCACCGGCGAGCAGCACGCCCTCGCGAGTGCCCTGGAGGTTGGCTACCGCGGTGCGGTGCTGCTGCACCCCCTTGGTGACGAGGCGCTCGAAGTGCCGAGCGGGCACCACCTTGCCGACAACGCGGCCGGTGATGGTGATCGCCTGGTAGTACACGTATTCCACACCGCGATCGGCGATCGTCGCGAGGGCCGCGGCGAGGTCGGGACTGGTGGCGTTCGTCTGACGATGCGCGTCGAGTGGGGTTGTTGTCATCGGGTCACCTCGAGGAAGATGGCCTGGGCCGGGCAGGCGTCCGCGGCTTCTTCGACGTTGCCGAGCTCCGAGTCGTCGGGATTGGCGTCGTATTCGAGCTTGCCGTCGTCGTTGATGGAGAAGACGGCGGGGGCGGCGATGGAGCACTGGCCGTGGTCCTGGCAGAGCGAGAGATCTACGGTGACGCGCATTTTGGGTCCTTTCTGGGGTTTACCGAACTGTTCTGGGTTGCGGGTTGCCGGTCAGGGGGCTGGCGTGAAACCGATGGGCAGGTGGATCGGCCCCGTATTGCCCGAGTCGGGCAGCCACGTCGCGCCGGGCAGCTCGTGCGGGTCGCGCAGTCGGCGGGCCAGCAGTGGGAGCGCCTCACTCATATCGGAGCGAGCCACGAAGTGGCCCAGGCAGTGGTGGGCACCGCCACCGAAACCGAAGTGCGGCTTGCTTTCTGCGGTGATATCGAAACCGGGCTCGAAAACGCGGGGGTCGGTGCCGGCAGACTCGCTGTAGAGGTGGACCGTGGTGCCGGCCGTGAGCATGACGCCTTCGTATTCGAAGTCCTCCAGAACCTCACGGGTCACCCACCGCACCGTCGGGTTGACCCGCATGACCTCCTCGACGGCCTTGCCCCCGAGGTCCGGGCGCTCGGCGAGCAGGCGCCATTGGTCCGGGTGTGCCATAAATGTCTGCATAGCCAGGCCGAGCTGGTTGCGGGTGGTGTCGAAGCCGCCAAAGATCAGTAGCACCATGGCATCTCGAAGCTCGGTGTCAGACAGCCGGCCGTCTTCCGGACGCGATGCGTTGACCAGTGCGGTGACGAAGTCGTCCCGCGGGTGCGCCCGCCGGTCGGCGATCAGGTCGTCGCTGTAGGAGTACAGCCGTTGCAGGGCCGCCTCGATCTTGGGCAAGTCGTCGGCCAGCGTCACTCCCATGGCCAGCCCGATCGTCACCGACTCGCCAGCGATGACCTTCCAATGGTCTTCGGGTATGCCCAGCATGATCGCGATCACCCGGGCGGCGTACGGCTCGGCGAACTCACTGACGAACTCGCAGCGGTCCGGTTCGGCGAAGTTGTCGACGAGTTCGTTGCCCAGCGCCTGGAACCTCGGTACCAGCGAGCCGATGAGCTTGGGCGAGAACGCGGGGTTCATCAGCCGGCGCAGCCGGTGGTGCTCTTCACCCTCTTTGTTGAGGATCCAGCTGGCGAACCAGTCGGCGAACGGACCCTCGGTCACACCGTTGTGGGCCGGCCAGGCAATGCTGCCCTGACGCAGCTTCGGGTGCTTGAGCAGTCGACCCACCTGCTCGTAGCGCAGCACGGCGATGCCGTACGGGGTGGTCGCGTACCAGCTGCGCTCCCGGGCGTCGTGGACCTCGGCGGAGGTGATGGAGAAGGCCGGGTCGGTGACGTCGAAAGCGGGCACGGGGCCCAGGGTGACGGACGACATCAGGGCTACCTCCGAGAGTGCGCGACCAAATCGTCACTAAATACTCTGGAAGTAGATGCTTGATGTCAATAGCGGCAGCTGACCTGAATTGCGGCGCCGGCGCCCGGCCAGGCGATGGCGAGCACCCAGCCGATGCCCAGCGGCATCTCGGCCACCTCCCGAAACGCTGACGGATCCGCTGCCGGGCCGGCCGCAGGCATCGCGGGGAGCCGGGAGCCGACGAACCATCGCGGCGTATTGGCGGCGATGACTCGGCGCTCGGCGCTGACGACAAGGGCGTCCTCGGCGGTCTGTCGCAGCACCTCCAGGAGTCTGCGCTCGACCTCGCCGACGACCAGGTCGGCGCCGGCGACACCGAGGAAGGTTCCGTCGGCGACGACGGGGACCGTGGCGGTGATCGTGTACATGTCAGAACCGCTGTAGTCGACGTAAGGCCCATAGGCCACCCGCGCCTGCCCACGTTCTGCCAACTGGTACCAATCCATCTGGAGGTAGTCGTAGACGTCGATGCTCGTCGGGTCGAAATTGAGTCGCAACCGGGCCACCCGGTCGTTGTGCCGCTGCCACCACGCCATGTAGCGCTCCATACCGTCGACGACGAGCGGTGCCGCGATGAAACCCATGCCCCAGACGCCGCGCTCATCCTCGAGGAGGTCGGCGAGCAGGCGTTGCAGTCCGCTGAAGTGCGCCTCGGTGAGCGCGGCGCGCGGCGGTCGGCTGCGCAGGATCTCCTCGGCGATGCGGCCGAGGAGCTCGTAGATCGGTTCGAGGGTCTGCGATGCCTGCGCGGCGAGTCGGCCTGCCAGCGTGTCCCCGGTCATGACTCCGATCCTCGCGTCGAGAGATCCAAGTTGACCAGGGTCAGACGCGCGAGCTGGCCCATGACATGGGCTTCGGCGAGACGGCGCGCCTCCTGCGGGCTCTCGGAGGCAACCGCCGCGGCGATGGCGTGCTGTTCCTCGACATAGGCGGCGACGTCGATCGCCGGCCCGATGGGCAGCCAGACCAGACCGGCGACCTCGGCCTGCAGGTTCGCCTCCCGGCGGGCCAGCCGGGCCGACTGGGAGGCGACGGCGACCTCGATGTGGAATCGGCTGTCGGCGCGAATGCGATCCCCCAGGGTCGCCGCCGCCCCGAGTTGGTCGGTCAGGGCAAAGAGCCGCCGCACGGCATAGGGCGCGGCCCGCTCCGCGGCCAGCCGCGCCGCCTGCCCGGCGATGGCGGTGTGCTCGTCAAAGAGATCGCGCAGGTCGGACGCGCTCATTGCGGCCAGTCGTGCGGTGAGCTGGTCGACGGGCGGACCCGCGGGCCGCCGTACGAACGACCCGCCGCTGCGTCCACGCCGGGTTTCGACCAACTCCTGTTCGCGCAGCGTCGCCAGCGCCTCACGCACGGTCATCGGGGCCACCCCGAACTGCGCCGCCAGGTCGACCTCGACGGGCAGTCGCTCGCCGTCATCGAGCAACCCCAGGTGGATCGCCTCGGTGATGCGCTGCACGATCTCGTCGGCACGGCCGACCGGGGCTTCGGGCGCAACGAGCGGCGACAACGACGACACCCCGCGTCCTCCCTGCCGGTACGCCCGACCTCGGCAATCCAGTCGATTCTTGACGAATTCTGCCGTTCCTGTTGCTCCATAAACAATAGGAATGTAGTTTTTCGCACTACTCGGGCCCGCGCCCGGACCTACGGAAGAAAGCAAGCTGATGTCTGCTTCCAGCGCCCCCGGCACTGCCGACTCCCCCGATGATGGCTACTACACGTTCCACGACGAGGAAGACGTCCGGCACCTGCACGCCCTCGGCTACCAGTCGGAGTTCAAGCGCGACATGAGCCCGTGGGCCAACTTCTCCCTTGGATTCACCTACCTCTCGCCCGTCGTCGGCGTCTACACCCTGTTCGCCTTCGCGCTGGCCACCGGCGGTCCGCCGATGATCTGGAGCTTCGTCATCGTCGGCCTGGGACAACTCCTGGTCGCGCTGACCTTCAGCGAGATCGTCGCGCAGTTCCCGGTCGCCGGCGGTGTCTATCCGTGGGCGCGGCGATTGTGGGGCCGCCGATTCGCCTGGATGACCGGGTGGGTCTATATGGTGGCCCTACTGGTGACGATCGCTGCGGTCGTCTACGGCGCCGGACCGTTCATCGCTGCCACGTTCGGCATCGAAGCGACGGCGAACAACACCATCGCCTTCGCCCTGGCCCTGCTCGCGTTCGCGACGGTCATCAATTTCCTGGGAACGAAAGTCCTTGCGAAAGCGGCAATTATCGGTTTCACCGCGGAGATCATCGGCGCCCTCGCCGTTGGCGGATGGCTCCTTATCGCCCACCGCGAGCACAACCTCGGCATCCTCTTCGACAGCTTCGGCGCGGGCGGTGACGGCAACTATCTGTGGGCATTCGCCGCCGCGGCGCTCATCGGTATCTACCAGTACTACGGCTTCGAGGCCTGCGGCGACGTCGCCGAGGAGGTCCGCGACCCGGGTCGCCTGATCCCCAAGGCCATGCGCAGGACCATCTACGTTGGTGGTGCTGCCGCGACGTTCGTCTGTCTGGCCCTCGTGCTGGCGGTGACCGATATCCCCGCCGTCATCGCCGGGGAGGACACCGATCCGGTCAGCACCGTCCTCAACGAAGCCTTCGGTACGGTGGGCGCCCGGGCGGTCCTGCTCATCGTCCTCATCTCGTTCCTGTCCTGCGCCATGAGTCTGCAGGCCGCCGCGAGCCGGTTGGCCTACTCCTACGGCCGCGACGACATGATCATGGGCAGTTCCCTGCTCAAGAAGTTCTCCGCCACCCGGCACGTCCCGCCGTATGCGCTGCTGATCGCCGCCGCGGTACCGGCCGTGATCGTCATCGGGTCGAAGTTCTCGACGGATGCCATCACCAAGATCATCAGCTTCGCCGCCTTCGGCATCTATCTCGCGTTCCAGATGGTCGTCCTGGCGGCACTGCGCGCACGCCTGAAGGGCTGGGTCCCCAGCGGCAAGTACCAGCTTGGCAAGTGGGGGCTGGCCGTCAACATTGCGGCGCTGGTCTACGGCGTCATCGCCATGATCAACATGGCGTGGCCGCGGACCCCCGATGCCCCGTGGTTCGACAACTGGATCGTGGCGTTGTCGGCCGCCGTCGTCGTCGGTATCGGCGCGGTGTACATGACCGTTCATCCGCTGCACGACCGCAGCACGGCCCCGTACGGCGACGCCATCCCGAACAAAATCCCGGCATCCTGAGTGGCATCCGGGTGCCCAACCCATAGAAACGGCCCCACGGATTCTCCTCCGAGGGGCCGTTTTCGCTAGGCCGCCCAGTCGCCAGAAGCCTTGGCCCGCTTGTCACGCCGCCACTGCCGCACCGTAGCGATCGCGGTCTTCAGTCCGCGCCGGCGCCCGGTGAGGGGGTCGGTCCCGGCGAATCCCGGTTCCAGCTCGCTGAACATCCGCTCGCTGCGGGTTTCGGGGGCATCGTCGGCGGTGTCGCGCAGGTACTTGTTCGGCAGCGAAAGCTTCGCGATGGTCCGCCAGGTCTTGCCGTACTGCAGCAGGAACGAGCCGGTCGTATAGGTCAGGTCGTACTTGTCGCAGACCTCCCGCACCCGCACCGCGATCTCGGCGAGCCGGTTGCTCGGCAGGTCGGGGTAGAGGTGGTGCTCGATCTGGTAGCACAGGTTGCCGCTCATGAAGGCCAGCCCGGGCCCGGCGTCGAAGTTGGCGCTGCCCAGCATCTGGCGCAGGTACCACTGGCCCTTGGTCTCACCGATCATGTCGGTCTTGGTGAACTTCTCGGCGCCGTCGGGAAAGTGGCCGCAGAAGATGACCGCGTTCGACCACACATTGCGGATCACGTTGGCCACCGCGTTGGCCGTCAGCGTCGACTTGTAGGTCGCCCCCGGCGACAACGACGTCAGTGCCGGGTAGGCGACATAGTCCTTGACGACCTGCCGCCCGGCCTTGACCCCGAACTCGCGCACCCGCGCCAAGGTTGCCGCGCGGTCGTCGCGACCCTTGAGCATCTTGCCGAGCTCCAGGTGTTGCAGCCCGACTCCCCACTCGAAACCGAGCGCGAGGATCGTGTTGTACAGCACGTTGCCCAGGTTGAACGGCTTCCAACGCTGGTCGCGGGTGACGCGCAGCATGCCGTAGCCCACGTCGTCATCCATGCCGAGGATGTTGGTGTACTTGTGGTGCATGAAGTTGTGGGTGAAGCGCCAGTGCTTGGACGCCCCGCTCATGTCCCACTCCCATCCCGAGGAGTGGATCTCGGGGTCGTTCATCCAGTCCCACTGGCCGTGCATGACGTTGTGGCCGATCTCCATGTTCTCGACGATCTTGGCCACGCCCAGGGTCACCGTGCCGGCCCACCAGGCGGAACGCTTCGAACTGGCGGCCAGCATCAAACGACCGGCCACCTCCAGAGCGCGTTGCGCGGCGATGGTGCGGCGGATATAGCGCGCATCACGCTCGCCGCGGGAGTCCTCGATGTCCTGGCGGATCGCGTCCAGCTCTACGGCCAGGTTCTCGATATCGGCATCCGTCAGATGCGCGAATGCCTCTACCTCAGTTATCGCCATCTCACTTGCCTCCCGTTGATGTAACCTACGCTAGCGTAACTTACGAAGACGTAGGTTACCAGCCGGTAAAGACTAGACGTCGAGCACACAATCGCCCGATGCGGCCGAGATGCAGGTCTGCACCCGTGTTCCCGGCTCGTGCTCCGCTCCCGTGCGCAGGTCGCGGACATGGCCGTCGACCAGGCTGACGACGCATGACTGGCAGATCCCCATCCGGCAGCCGAACGGCATCTGCACGCCAGCGCGTTCCCCGGCGTCCATCAGCGACGTTGCCGCGTCAGCGGCGACGGTCTTGCCGCTCTTCTCGAAGGTGACCGTGCCACCCTGGCCATGGGGTGCGGCACGCGACACCGCGAACCGCTCCAGATGCAGCCGGTCGCTGATACCGGCCGCTGACCACACCTTTTCGGCGTCATTGAGCATTCCTTCAGGCCCGCACGCCCAGGTCTGCCGCTCGCGCCAGTCCGGCACTTCCGCATCGAGCCGGCTCAGATCGAGTCGGCCCTGGGTTCGGGTGGTACGCACCCGCAGCTGGTATCCGTCATGGCTGCGGGCCAGCTCGGCCAGTTCAGCACCGAACATCACGTCGGCCTCGGTGGGAGCGGAATGCACGTGCACCACATCGGAGATCTGCTCGCGGCGGGCCAGCGTGCGCAGCATCGACATGACCGGGGTGATGCCGGATCCGCCGGTGACGAAGAGCACCGACGCCGGCGCCGGGTCGGGCATGACGAAATTGCCCTGCGGCGCGGCCAGCCGCACGATGGTGCCCGGTTCCACACCGCCGACGAGATGGGTGGACAGGAAACCCTCTGCCATCGCCTTGACCGTGATGGTGATGGTGCGCCCAGGGGCTCCGGTTCCGGATGTCGCCGGCCCAGCGGCTCCGGGTCTGGATGTCGCCGGCCCAGCGGCTCCGGGTCTGGATGTCGCCGGCCCAGCGGCTCCGGTCAGCGGGCTCGACGTCAGCGAGTACGACCGCCACCGCCAACGACCGTCGACCAGCAGGCCGATGCCGATGTACTGACCAGGCTCGTAATCAAAGGTGAAGCCCCAGCCGGGTTTGATCACCAGCGTCGCCGAATCCTCTGTCTCCCGGCGAACCTCCAGAACCCGGCCCCGCAATTCCCGTGCCGACCACAGCGGATTGGCCAGATGCAGATAGTCATCCGGCAACAGCGGCGTGGTGATTCGTTCGGCGATCGCGCGCAGCGCGTTCCAGGCCGGATGCCGGTGCGCACCGGCAACGGTGGGACGCACAGTGTCGACCACATTCGCGGTGGTCTTTACCGTCTTCTTGCCCATCGGGAGCTCCTGCTCAGATTTCAGCCTGCGGTCCCGGCCCACAGGACTCAAACCTACGGTACCGTAACTTACGGTGTCGTATCCACTATTCAGAGCAATTCGAGTAGGAACGGCAGCTCCTGTGGCGCATACCAGGCCAGATCGTGGTCCTGGGCGTCGCCGACGATGAGCTCGGAGTCCTCGTCACCGAGGTCGGCCGCGTCGATGGCCGCCATTGCCGCCCGCACCGCGGGCTCGGCGGCGGCGATATCGACGTAGGCGGCGAGCACGTCGCCGATGGCGATGGGCGCACTCAATCGGACCACGGCGTCGTCCAGATCCGGGCGGGCGGTCGCGCCGTCGGCCTCGGCCACCAGCACCGCCCGCCGCGGTGGCGGGCGGTGCCCGGAGTCCGCGGCCGGCTCTTCGCTCTGGCCGGACAACAGTCGCAGTGATGCCAGTGCGGCCTCGCGCAGCGCGACCTCGGCAAGCTCGTCGTCGTCACCCTCCGCATAGGACTCGCGAAGCATCGGTGTCACCGCGAACGCGGTGCCGCTGATGGGGCGCAACGACCCATCGGTGACGAGTTGCGCCAGCATGGCCAGGGTCGCCGGGATGTAGACCCGCATCAGGCGAGAGTAGCGGGACTACTCGAAATCCCCCGTCAACGCCGCCACGTGATCGTCGACATACGTCGCCAGTTCCCGTGCAGGCCGTCGATAATTGGCGGCCATCACCGGGTGTTTGGGCAGCTCGACCTGCGGCCGGTCCACATCCTCATAGTCGATGCTGGACAGCAGGTGCGCCATCATGTTCAGCCGCGCGTGCTTCTTGATATCGGATTCCACCACGTACCAGGGGCTCACCGGGGTGTCGGTGTGCACCATCATCTGGTCCTTCGCCCGCGAGTAGTCCTCCCATCGGTACACCGACTCCAGGTCCATCGGGCTGAGCTTCCACTGCCGAACGGGGTCGTTGAGCCGCGACCTGAACCGCCGCAACTGCTCTTCGTCGGATACCGAGAACCAGTACTTCCTGAGCAGGATCCCGTCTTCGAGCAGCATCTGCTCGAAGATCGGGGTTTGCCGCAGGAACAGCGAATGTTCCTGCGGCGTACAGAATCCCATGACCAGCTCGACTCCCGCACGGTTGTACCAGGACCGGTCGAAGAGCACGATCTCCCCCTTGGCCGGCAGGTGCGCGATATAGCGCTGGTAATACCATTGCCCGCGCTCCCGCTCGGTGGGCGCGGGCAGCGCCGCGATCCGGGCGACGCGCGGGCTGAGATATTCGGTGATGCGTTTGATAGTCCCGCCCTTGCCGGCGGCGTCACGGCCCTCGAAAATCACCACGATGCGCGCCCCGGTGTGTCGCGTCCATTCTTGAAGCCTCACGAATTCGGTTTGGAGACGGAACAACTCGGCTTCGTAGACATCGACGGGGATCTTGCTCGGGGAGTTCTGCACTGATTTCTTGGCTGACTTGCTTTCGGCTTTGCCGTTGGTCTTTGGCTTGCTCACCCGCAAATCGTACTTCCTTGTGGCGATTCTGACCCCAGGACCGGATGACGGCTATCGGGCGGCCTCGAGCAGCTCGTCGAGGGATTCGCGCAGCAGCGTGGGCAGCACGTCGACATCGCTCATGGCGTCGCGGTCGGCGTTGATCCCGAAATAGAGCATGCCGCAGTAGGAGGTCACGCCGATCGCGAGGACCTGGTTGCGCAACAGCGGCGGCACCGCATACGTCTCGAGCAGCTTGGTACCCGCGACGTAGATCTGCGACTGCGCACCGGGGACGTTGGTGATCAGCAGGTTGAACAGCCGGGCCGGGAAGCTGGTGGCGACCCTGATTCCCATCGCGTGCAGCGTGGGCGGAGCGAAGCCGGACAGCGTGACGATGGTCCGGGCATCCACGAGGCTCGCGGCCGTCGCCTGCGATTCGGTGGCGTGCGCGACCTGCGACAGCCGCACCACCGCGTTGCTCTCCCCTACCGGCAGGTCGACGAGGAACGGCGACACCTCGCTGATCGCCTGGCCCGGTCCCGGCGCGTCCAGATCGGTATCGGGATAGACCGACATCGGTGCCATCGCCCGCACCGTGGACGTCGGCGTGACCGGTTCTCCGCGGGACAACAGCCAGTTGCGCAACGCACCGGCGATCACCGCCAGCACCACGTCGTTGACATCGCAGTCGTAGCGGGAGCGCAGGTACCGGTAATCCTCCAGGCGTCCACGGGCCACCGTGAAACGCCGGTTGCGCGAGACCGTGGTGTTCAGCGGGCTGTTGGGTGCGGTGCCGCGCGCCACCGTCCGCGCCACTTCGGCGAACCGCCGCCCGACCTGTGCAAGTTGTCCGGAATTGGTGACGACGTCGGTGACCGCGGACTGGACAGCCTGCAGTTGCTGGCCCGGCCTGGCCACCCAGTCGCCGACGGCGCCCAGCAGCAGCCGCGCGGTGCCGGGCTCACGTGCGGGTATCCAGATGTCCTCGCCGAACGCCGGTGGCCGCTGGGACCGGTCGGCGATGACGTGACCGATCTCCAGCGCCGTCATACCGTTGACGAGCGCCTGGTGTGACTTGGTATAGATGGCCACCCGGTTCTTGGCCAGGCCCTCGACCAGGTACATCTCCCACAGCGGCCGCGACTTGTCGAGCGGACGCGAGCCCAGCCGGGCAACCAGCTCATGCAGCTGGGCGTCGCTGCCCGGCGACGGCAACGCCGAGCGCCGGATGTGGTAGGTGATGTCGAAATCGCGGTCGTCGATCCACACCGGCCGGGCCAACCCCATGGTCACCTCACGGACCTTCTGCCGATATCGCGGTATCTGAGGCAGCCGCTGCTCGACAGTGGCCAGCAAGGTGTCGTAGCTCAGCCCGTTCCGCGGCTTGCGCAGGATCGACAACGACCCCACGTACATCGGCGTTGCGGTGTCCTCCAGGTGGTAGAACGAGGCGTCCGACGCTGACAACCTGGTCACCATCGCGGCAGCGCCCCCCTTGCTTCCCCACCGTGTCTACGCAGATCCGAGAGCCACGGTAACCGTCGGAACCGGCACGGCGCATCGCGGGTGCACACACGCCGGCGGCAGCTGTGCGATCATGACGGCACCTGCCACTCCCCAGCGGGCTTGTTTACTTCGACCGGCCACTGGAGAGCAGCGCATTGACTACCCAGATCAGCCCACCACGTGCCGTCGCGGTCATGCCCGTCGTCGACTACGAGCCACCCCCGCTCGGGGTCGCGGCGTTCCCGCCACCGACCTCCGCGGCACCGCGTCGCGCCACGCCCCGCAGACCTGCCGGGCAGCAGCTCGCGGGCGAACCGCCGTCGCCGCATGCCCGGGCGGCGGGTGGCTTCGCCGACGCGGCGCTGCGCCGGGTGCTCGAAGTCCTCGACCGACGCCGGCCGGTGGCGCAACTGCGTCCCCTGCTGGCCGGCGGGCTCGTCGACTCCCTGCTCTCGCTCGCCGCGGCGCAGGGCCGCGAGAGTGTGGCGGTCCTGCGCCGGGTGCGGGTGCAGTCCTGCAGCGCGAGCGGCGAGGCCGCCGAGGTGTCGGCCACCTACAGCCGCGGCCGGCGGGTCCATGCCATCGCCTGCCGCGTCGAGCAGGTGCCGACCCCGAACGGGGTGCGCTGGCAGGTCGTGGCGCTCCACATCGGCTGAGCGGTGGCTAGCCTGAGGGTATGGACGGTGACTACGTAAGTGTCGAGCGCGTGATCGATGCGCCTGCCAGTGCGATCTTCGCGCTGCTGGCAGACGCCGGAAAGCATTCCAGCTTCGACGGTTCGGGGACGGTGGACCACTCGGCGCAGCAGTCGGTGCCGTTATCGCTCGGGTCGACGTTCGGGATGGCGATGCGCGGGCGCAAGGAGACGCTGTTCCTGCCCTACCGGACCAGCAGCAAGGTGATCGAGTTCGAGCCCGACCGCCGTATCGCGTGGCAGACCACCGGGCTCGGCGGACTGATCGGCGGGCGCATCTGGCGCTACGAGCTGATGCCGGCCGGCGGAGCCGCAGGACCATCCAGCACCGGCGGCGCAACGCTGGTCCGCGAAACCTGGGACATCTCGCGGGACAAGCAGAAGCCGTACCTCAAGCGCGGCGGCACGCCCGGGCTGACCGAGCGCGCCATGCGCGCCACCCTGGACCGGATCGCCGAGGTCGTCAAGGGCTGAACGGCGCTGAGCTAGCCTCTGCGCGCCGATTTCGGCGGCTTGGGGCCACGCCCCTCACGCCGTGCGGCCTCGCGGCGTTCCCGCCTGGTACCACCGGCAGCCGCAGCCGCATGCTGGGGTCCGCCGTTGCGTCGCTGCACCTGGGCAGTGCCGTCCTCGGACGGACCCGAATAGGTCAGCGCGGGCGACTCGCCATCGGAGTCGCCCGGGATTCCCTTGGCCCGCAACGCCTGCGGCGCGGCATGGCGCGGCCCGGTCGCCGGGACCCGCTCCCGCACCGGCCCCGGCCCCGGCCCCGGCGCCGGCCCGGACGCCCGGGCCGCCGCGGCGGCGAACTCGGCCAGACCCTCGGGTGCGGCCACCGGCGCCACCGCCGGCGCGGCGGGTACGGCCTCCACGGTGACGTTGAACAGGAAGCCGACGGACTCCTCCTTGAGACCGTCGAGCATGCCGATGAACATGTCGTACCCCTCGCGCTGGTACTCGACCAGCGGGTCGCGCTGCGCCATCGCCCGCAGGCCGATGCCCTCCTTGAGGTAGTCCATCTCGTAGAGGTGCTCGCGCCATTTGCGGTCGATGACGTTGAGCAGCACATTGCGTTCCAGCTGCCGCATGGCACCTTCGCCGGCGAGTGCCTCGATCTCGGCCTCCCGGTTGACATAGGCACGTTCGGCGTCGTCGACCAGCGCGTCCAGCAGCTCCTCGCGGGTCAGCTCACCTGGCTCGCCGACCGCATCGGAGTTCAGCAGGTCCTTGTGGTCGATCCCGACCGGGTAGAGCGTCTTGAGCGCCGTCCACAGCGCTTCGAGGTCCCAGTCCTCGGCGTACCCCTCGGCGGTAGCGCCGTCGACATAGGCGGTGATCACGTCGACGAGCATGTCGTGGGCCTGCTGCTGCAGGCTCTCGCCCTCGAGAATCCGGCGACGCTCGGCGTAGATGACCTTGCGCTGCTGGTTCATCACCTCGTCGTACTTCAGGACGTTCTTGCGGACCTCGAAGTTCTGCTGCTCGACCTGGGTCTGCGCGCTCTTGATCGCGCGGGTGACC
>CAZDYH010000011.1:28475-30476 GCA_964509355.1 uncultured Mycobacterium sp. | reverse complement strand
GCGGTGTGTCTGCTGGTCATCATGCTCGCGCCGGTGGTGACGGTTGTGGGCTTCGAGCTGTCCGGCCACCGCCACGCCGCGGAAGCGATCGCACACCGTCTGGGGGATGGGCCGCAGTAGCTCTCTCCAGCGTCCAGCTCAGTCCGCGGTGCCCTGTAGCCGCTGCCGCAGCCCGGTAGCCCGAACCGCCCGGCGGGCGAGGGCGGCGCGCACCCCGGCCTCCGATCCCACCACACGAATCTTCGTCCTGGCCCTGGTCACGGCCGTGTACAGCAGTTCCCTGGACAACAACCTGGAGTCCTCGGGGGGTAGCAGCACCGTCACCTCACCGGCCTGGCCGCCCTGGCTCTTGTGGATCGTCATCGCGTGCATCGTCTCGACGTCCGCCAGCCGGCTGGTCGCGAAGTCGAGCGGCCCGCCGGCGCTCGCGATCGCCGCACGCAGGGCACCATCGCGGAGCACGGCGACGCCGGTGTCGCCGTTGAACAGGCGCAGCCCATAGTCGTTGGCGGTCACCAGCAACGGCCTGCCGGTGTACCAGGACGACCAGACCGGCTCCCCGGTCTCCTCGGTCAGCCAGCGCTCGACCTGGCGGTTCCAGTGCCGCACACCGTACGGACCGTCACGGTGGGCGCACAGCATCCGATGCTGGTCCAGGCGTGCCAGCGCCACCGGAGCGTCACCGACCGCGGCTGCTTCCCGGACCCGAAGGGCTTGCGGAACAAGAACTTTACGCAGGTGCGCGGTCGGATCCTCGTCGGTGACGAACTCGATGTGTTCCCCACCGGCGCCGAGCAATGCCAGGGCACGCTCGGCGTCGCCGACCCGGATGGCTTCGGCCAGCCGGCCGATCGACTCACCGAACCGGTGCGAGGTCCGCAGCGCGGCGATCCGGATGTCGCTGCGCGCGCCGAGCCCGTCGACCAGGTCAGCCAGGACCGCGCCGGCCTCCACCGATGTGAGCTGGTGCGGGTCCCCGACCAGGATCAGCCTGGTTTCCGGCCGTACCGCTTCGAGCAGCCTGGCCATCATGGTGAGCGACACCATCGAGGTCTCGTCGACCACGATGACGTCGTGCGGCAGCCGGTTGCCTCGATGGTGACGAAACCTGGCCGAGGTGTCCGGCCGGCTGCCGAGCAGCCGGTGCAGCGTGACCGCGTGGAGCCCCGAGAGCCGGGCCTGATCGGCGGCGCCGAGCTTGTCGATCTCGGCCTGGACCGCCTCCTGGAGCCGGGCCGAGGCCTTGCCGGTCGGTGCTGCGAGCGCGATACGCGGGCGCGCCTTGCCGGCGAGCTCCGCCTGCTCGGCGAGCAGGGCCAGCAGGGCCGCGACGGTGGTCGTCTTGCCGGTGCCCGGCCCGCCGGTCAACACGGTCTTCCATTGGGAGAGCGCGATCTCGGCGGCGGCACGCTGTTCGTCGTAGCCTGCACCGGGGAACACCCTGTTCATTGCCGCGGCCAGTGCGTCGGTGTCGATCGGCACATTCGTCTCCGGCAACGCGAGTAGGTCGGCGCACACCTGTTCCTCCTCGCGCCAGTACCGGTCGAGGTACACCAGGTGGTTCTGATAGAGCCGCAGCACCGCCGGCGACTCGAGTAGGACGCTCGCGCGCACCGCCGCCAGCCAGTCCGCCGGATCCGGCCACGGCAGTTCGTCTGATGGCGCCGGCCCGGCCGCTTCGGCGACCGTCTCGAGATCGACGCAGACCGAACCGCCCCGTACCGCCCGGACCGTCAGGGCCACGGCCAGCGCCACGGATTCGTCTGCTTCCCCCGCCAAGATGGCGATTCGGCTCGCCACGTGCACGTCCGCGGCCTCGAGCACTCCCGCCTCGTTGAATTCGCGCAGTAGCCCGTTGACGCCATGCGCCAGGCGCCAGTCCAGGGGGTCCCCGATCTCCGCGATGCTCATACCGCCGGCCTGCCCCCATCGAGCAGGTCGGACAGCGCCACCACCAGAGTGGCCGGTGGCTGCCAGCTGAACACGCCGGCGGGATGGCCG
>CAZDYH010000011.1:18521-28375 GCA_964509355.1 uncultured Mycobacterium sp. | reverse complement strand
CGATGAGATACCGGCAGCCCTGACCATCGGGAACTCGGAGCACGGCGTCGATCGAGCCGGACAGATAGCCGCGCAATGACTGCCCCCCGAATCCGGGCGCCTCGAGGCGGTCGGCGTACGGAGCGAGCGGGTCGTCGGCGGTGAGGTGTTCACGGAGCAGGCCGCCCATGTCGGACAGGGAGATATCCGGCCCTGCGGCGAGATCGCCACCGGCCAAGGGAATCTCGAAGTCGAGCTCACGGAGCCGATCATGCAGGCCGATCTGGCGCAGCGTCAGTCCCGCGGCCAACGGGCCCAGCGGGGTGTCGTGCATGGGCACCAGCGCGGCGGCGAGTTCGTCGGTGCCGGCATCCACCGGCCACCAGGCCATGTGGGCGCGCACCTGGTCCTCGAGTTCGGCGGCAAGGTCGCTGGCGAACGGATCGGCGGTCTCCAGAACCGCGTGGACCAGCGAGCCGAATGCGGTTCCGGTCGGCAGGTCAGACATTGGCGACCTGATGCCGGCGCCGGGGGCCGCTGTCTGGGGTCCGGCCGGCATCTCGCCGGTCTCGTCGTCCGTGCCAGTCACCTCGGGCTCGCTGCTCACCCCGGGTGTATCGGTGCCCCATGTCGCCGACCCGGCGGCCGCCGACCCCGGGGCGCCGGCACGGACCAGGCCCGAATACGACGTTCGCCGCCAGGTGGTGTCGATTGATCGGTGAAAGTGCCTGGCGCTCAGCGCGGTTGGTGCCGCCGCCTTCGAAGCGATGGGGGCGTCGACCACAACGGAGTCCTCCACCACCAGTCCCCCTGCTGCCTCCCAGATACCGAACAGGCCCAGCGCCTCGGCGTCGGTGATTCTCGGCTTGCATCGGCGCGGCACGTCCCGGTCTCCGATACCGCGACCGCGCAGCAGTCGGGAGAGCCCGCCGTTGATCTCATCCTTGGAGGGCGCCCACCAGGCGACCACCTGGGACTGGGCGCGTGTCAGCGCGACATAAGTGAGCCGCAGGCTTTCCCCCGCGTCCTCCTCCTGGCCGTCCCTATCGGCCGACCTGAAATCGGGGCCGCCCTTCCCACCGACATACAGACAGCGGGCACCGGCGGCATCATGCAGCCGCGGCATCTCGGCGGGCCAGACGTACCGGTTGAAGGCGAAGGGCAGGTAGACGATCGGGAACTGAAGACCCTTGCTCACCCACACCGTCATGATCTGAACGGCCGCCGCGTCGCTGTCGAGTCGGCGGTTGCGTTCAGCGGGATCACCCTTCTTGGTACGTTTGGTTCGCAGCCAGTCCCGCAGCGCCGGAAGTCCGAAGCGTTCACGATGGGCCGTCTCCTGCAGCAACTGGGTCAGATGAGCCAGGTCGGTCATGTCCCGCTCGCCGCCCTGCCGCGCGAGGACACGTTCGCCCATACCGGCCAACCGTGCGGCCTCGAAAACCGCGGCCACGCCGCGTTCCCGGGCGTGGTCGGCCCACTCACGCAACGTCTGGGCGATGTTGTCGGTGAGCGCATCGCCCTGAAGCGCCAACTCTTCGGCGGTCTTGCCGAAGAACAGCGTCGCGGCGGCGGCGCGTACCAGCCCGCTGCGGTGTGGCTGATCGAACGCTTCGAGCAGACTCAGCCAGTCCTCGGCGGCCCGGGACTCGAACACGTCGGTGTCCCCGGTGTAGACGGCGGGAATGCCGGCAGCGGCGAAGGCGTCCCGGCACAGCCGCGCCTCCTGGTGATTGGCGGCGATCACCGCGATGTCGCCGGCCGCGAGGTCCCGCTGGCCGAAAGTCGCTCCGCCGGCGAGCAATCCACCGATATCGGCGGCCAGGTCGGCCACGATGTGTTTACGTAGGTCGCCGATCGGGATGTCATCGGTGCCGTCGAAGCCAAGAGTCTCTCGGCTCACCACCCTTAGCCGAAACGGCGCGTTGTGTGGTGCGCCGGCCAATCTGTGGCCTTCGTGGTGGGAGTCGACATCGCGGACGACGATGTCGGCATCGCCGAGGGTGGCGCCGGACAGAACCACCTGCAGGCTATCCACCAGCGCTTCGTCGCTGCGCCAGTTGATGTCAAGGGTGTTGCGCTCCTTGGCCGTTCGCGCCGCTGCGAGGTAGGTGACGATATCGCCGCCCCGGAACGCGAAGATGGCCTGTTTGGGATCGCCGATCAGGATGAGGGTGGACTGAGCGCTGAAGGCCCGGTCGATGATCTGCCACTGAACGGGATCGGTGTCCTGGAACTCATCGACCATCACGATCGGCCATCGGCTGCGCATCCGGTGCCGGGCGGGTGAGTCGTGGGGTTCGAGGACGGCCGCGAGGCGGCTGAGCAGGTCGTCGTACCCGAGGATCCCGAGGCGGCGTTTGCGGTGTTCGTGCTGCGCCAGCACATCTTCCGCGAAGCGGCGGCGGATGGCGGCACTCGAGTCCGGTGCGGGCTGCAGCGGAAGCAACCTGGTGCCGGGGTTGCGGACCACCTCACGGGCGAGCGCCAGCGCGGTGGCGCGGTTGAATGCGGGATCGCCCGTCTGCTGGCCGAAGTGTGCGAGATACAGGTCGTCGACGATCTCGGTGACCAACTCGTCGAGGTCGTCGACGAGGATGACCCCGGCGTCGATGTCACCGGCCACACCCAGTGATTTCAGGACGATCTGGCAGAACTGGTGCGTGGTGGCGATGGTGGCCGCATCGAAGCTCGCCAGCGCGTCGCGCAGGCGACGCTGCCGACGGGCGGACTCATCGGGACCGCAGTCGCGGAGATGCGTCACCACCGCGTTAGCGCTGCCCGCCGCCGGATCGTCGAAAGCAATTATGGCGCAACGAATCTGGTCGCGAACACGTTCCCGCAGCTCGGTGCTGGCGGCGCGGCCGAAGGTTATCAGCAGCATCTCATCCAGGGTGGCCGCACCTTCGGCGATGTATCGGGTCACCAGGCCGGCGAGCGTGAACGTCTTACCGGTGCCGGCGCTGGCTTCCAGCACGGTGGTGGAGCGTTCCGCCGGCAGCGGCCCGAGCAGGTCGAAGGGTTTCAACGGTCCTCCGCGTGCAGCATCGGCAGCCACAGCCGCGCGGCGAGCGCGCCGAGCCGGGTGTCCTCGTCGGTAACCTCTTCGCCGGGTCGGGGTGGGCCCAGCAGCACTTCCAGCGGTGCGCGGCTGCCCCAGACCTTCACGTTTGCGGGTGCCTGGTCCTCGCCCGGGGCCTTGTTGGATGCCCACTGCGACTGGGCAGCATGTCGAGGGTCGTCACCGTCGAGGCGGGCGCTCGCCCAGGCGAAGGACGTCTTCATGGGCAGCGGGAGCGGCTCCCGACGGCCCGCGTCATACAGGGACACCAGCTCACCCAGCACCTCATCGGGGGCTTCCCGCGGTGGTCCGAACAACCGCCGGGTGATACGTCTCCCCTTCCGTGCCCGTCCGATGCACAGTGCGGTCCAGTCGCGGTCCGGTTCGTCGGCGGCCAGGGCGCACAACCGGATCCACGACTCGAGCAGGTGCTTCGCGCCCAGCCGGGAGTAGGTCACCGAGATGATCCGGTCGCCGTGCACGGGCGTCACGGTGCCGGTGAGCCGGCGACCGGACCCGAGGTCGATATCGACATCGCGGGCTCGCGCGGCGACCAGCCGATCCGGGCCGGCGGCGTCCGCAAGCTCGGCCGCCTGGTCGCGGATCTCCCGGGCCTTGCGCCAGCCAAGCTGTCCCGGCGGCAGCGTCCCGCGTCGCCACTCGGCATGCAACGCTCGCGCGGGATCCATACCGCGCAGCATGTCGGCCAGCAACCGGTCGCCCACGGACCATTCCTCCAGGGCGTCGATCTCGACCGGCATCGCATCGTCGACCCCGTCGACGTCCCACGGCAGGGTGAAGTCGAGTGCCCGGAAGAATCCTTTGACCGGGTCCTTGAAGAAGGCCAGCAGGTCGGTCAGCGCGATGTCCTCGCGCGGCAGCTCCGGCAGCGGTCCCGCGAGGAACTCCGCGGGTGGAGATCGTTTTCCGGCAGCGACTTTCGCCGCCACCACAGCGGCCGGGTCAAACGTGAAGGGAGCCGGAACCGGGGCGCCGGCGCCGTTCGGCACCCACGCGCCGAGCGCGCCGGGAGTGACGTTCTTGACGTCGAAGGGCTGCAACGGATGCTCGATCACGATGCGCTCGCGGACCGGGCCCCGGGCGGTCTGGTCAAGCGCGTCGAGCAGTTCGGCCAGCGGCACGGCCGGGGGGCGATGATGACCGGTGTGCGCGTCAGCGCCGGTGTAGGTCACCACCAACTTCTCGGTCGCCGCACCGACAGCGTCGAGCAACAGCTGCCTGTCCTCCGAGCGGATGTCTCGCTCACCGGTCATCGGTGTGCGGCCGAGCACATCGTCGCCGTCCACCGAACCGAGGCGCGGGAACACGCCGTCGTCGAGCCCGACCAGGCACACCACCCGATGCGGGACGGACCGCATCGGCACCATCGTGCAGACGGTCAGGGTGCCGGTGCGGAAGTTCGCCCGCGTCGGGCGTCCGGCCAGGTGACGGCCGAGCAGCGACCGGACGTCGGTCAGCCGCATAGGGGTGTGCGTACGCGAGCCCGCGCCGGCCAGCACATCGGCGAACTCGCGTTGCAGCTGGCCGGACTGCCAGGCATTGCTTCGGTCCACCCGGCTCAGCGAGCCGACCCCGTCGCGCAGGGCGTCGAGCCACTCGGCCAACGATCGGGTTCCGGTGAGCGCGTCCATCGCCGATGTGAGCCGGCCGACGTATTCGGCGAAGCGTCCGGCGAGTTCCACCCGGTTGCTGCCCACGTCGTCGAGGGGGAGGGTGGTTCCGATCCACGCCCGCGAGTCGTCGGACATCGCCACCCCCAGCAGGATTCGGTCGAGGCCGAAGCGCCAGGTGTTCTGCACGAAATGGTCGAGGCCGTAGGGCGCGCGGTGCTGCTCGTCGAAACCCCATCTGATGCCCGATTCACGGACCCACCCGGCGATGGCGTCGAAATCGTCGTCGGTGAAACCGAACCTGGCCCGCACCGGGCCCACCTGGGCGAGGTTGAGCACCTCGCTCGCAGTGGCCCGACCGTTGGCCAGCTCGAGCAGCTGCGCGGCGACCCCGAGCAGCGGGTTGGTCTGAGTCAGCGACCGGTCGGCGAGGCGCACGCGTAACCGGTGGGCGGGGTGGCCGTCTGCCACCACTTCCCCGAGACCGAAGCCCGCGACGATCAGCGGTGCATAGGTCTCAATGTCCGGGCACATGACCAGAATGTCGCGCGGCTCCAGCGACGGGTCGTCGGCCAGCAGGCCGAGCAGCACCTCGCGCAGCACATCGATCTGCCGGGCCGGTCCGTGGCAACTGTGCACCTGCACGGAACGGTCGCCGTCGACCAGCAGGCGGGAACCGGGACAGACAGCGTCGGCGCGCAGGTCGCTCTGCAGCCAGCCCAGTAGCGTGTCCGGCCCCGCTGCGCCGCCGAGATCTTCGTCCACCTGGCGGTCGCGGGGAAGGCTGCGCTGCAGTTCACGCAGGTCGCGCCCCAGGGTGTCGAGCAGCGGGTGCGCGACCTGTTGACGGCCGGCGGCCCGGCGCGGCACCGGCCCGTGATCGGCGGCGAGCGCCTGCCAGAGGTTATCGCTGGGGTGCGGCAGCCACAGGTGCAGGTCATGGTGGGTGGCCAGTGCGTCGAGCAGCTCGAGATCGGTGATCGGCAACCGGGTGTGCCCGAAAAGTGACAATCGCGGCGGCAGATCGATAGGCGATTCACGCAGTCGCGCAACGGTTCTCGCGTGCCGCAGATGCGGCGGATCGGCCGCGGTGCGCCGGGTCAGCGCCCGCCACAGTTCGGGTTGCCACGCCAGGTCGGTGTCGAGGTCACCTCCGATACCGTCGCTGGCGATACCGTCGAGCCAGTCGATGAGCAGCTGTGGTCGCTGCGCGGCGTAAGACGCGAACAGGCCGGCGATCCGGCGGGCCACCGCGTAGCGCCGGCCTTGCCGCAACTCGGCTTCGTCACCGGTATCGAAGCGGCCCAAATGCGTTGCCAGCGAATGGCACCAGTCCTCGTCGCGGCTCTCGTCGATGGTCTCCAGCAACGGCCAGGTCATGGCATCGGGGGACCACGGGTCCTCGTCGGCGGTTCCGGTGATCTCCGCGATGAGGGAACCGGGTGAGCGGAACGACACACCCGCACACACACCGTCGGCACCGCGCCCGCGTCCGAGGCGGTGGGAAAGCCGCTGGCTCAGCCACCGCTCCACGCCACGAGCCGGTACCAACACCAACTCCGCGGCGAAAGGGTCCGGTAACGGGGTTGCCAGCAGCGCGCCGAGACCGTCCGCAAGCAGGTCAGTGCGCTCCGCACGGTGCAGATGGAATGCCATCAGGCCACAACCCTAAAGCGACGAGGCTGACGTGACCACCGCATTCAGCGCGTTCGCCAGTCATGTCGTCAGATCGGCGAGATACTTCGGGAGTCAATTCACTGTTCAGAGGGGGACGGCTGACATGGGTATCGCGACTCGCTGCAACGGTGCGGCGCCGCCGGTCGTGGCATTGGCCGACATCGATCTGGGCTCGGAGGATTTCTGGTCTCTCGACGACGACATCCGCGATGGCGCATTCGCCACGCTACGGCGTGAGGCACCGATCTCGTTCCACCCTGCGCCGGAGGTGGACGGCTTCGAGTCCGGAAACGGTCATTGGGCGCTGACCAAGTACGACGACGTGCACCATGCCAGCCGCCATCCGGCGATCTTCAGCTCGCAACCCACCAGCACCTCGCTCGTCGAGGTACCGGCCGAGATCGCCGAGTTCGCCGGATCGATGATCAGCCTGGACGATCCGCGCCATCTGCGCCTGCGCACGATCGTGAACAGCGCATTCAAACCCAAAGTGGTAGCCCGGATCGAAGATAGTGTCCGGGATCGTGCCCGACGTCTGGTGACGGCGATGGTGACCGACCACCCCGACGGTCAATGCGATTTCGTTGCCCAACTTGCCGGTCCCCTGCCCCTGCAGATCATCTGCGACATGATGGGCATCCCCGAGCAGGATCACCAGAAGATCTTCCACTGGACGAACGTGATCTTGGGCACCGGCGATCCCGAAGTCGCCGGAGACTTGAACGAGATCATCAAGGCGGCAACGGATATCGCCGCCTACGGCGTCGCGCTGGCCGAGGAGCGCCGGGCGAATCCGGGTGAAGATCTGACCAGCAGCCTGGTGACGGCTGAAGTTGACGGCGAGCGTCTGACATCGACCGAGATCGCCTCGTTCTTCCTGCTGCTGACGGCCGCCGGCAACGAGACGACCCGCAATGCGATCAGCCACGGCATGGTGGCGCTGACCCGTTATCCCGACGAGCGACAGAAATGGTGGGACGACTTCGACGGCGCCGCCGGCACCGCTGTCGAAGAGATCGTGCGCTGGGCCTCACCCCTCATCTTCATGCGCCGCACCCTCACCCGGGACACCGAAGTCAGCGGCACCGGGATGAAGGCCGGTGACAAGGTCTCCTTGTGGTACTGCTCAGCCAATCGTGACGAGGACAAGTTCGCCGATCCGTGGCGCTTCGATGTGCGCCGCAGCCCGAATCCACAAGTCGGCTTCGGAGCCGGCGGCACCCATTTTTGTCTCGGCGCCAACCTCGCCCGCCGTGAGATTCGGGTCGCCTTCGAGGAGTTGCGCCGACAGATCCCCGACATCGTCGCCACCGAAGAGCCGGCTATCCTGCGCTCCGCCTTCATCCACGGCATCAAGTTCCTGCCGGTCGCCTGGACGCCACCGAGCAGATAAACGTGGATACCGAATCGTTCGAACACGCCCAGATTGCGGCCAACGGCATCTCGATCCACACCGTGTCGATGGGCGAGGGGCCACTGGTCCTGTTCTGCCACGGCTTTCCCGAGTCGTGGTACTCGTGGCGGCACCAGTTGCCCGCGGTGGCCCGGGCCGGGTTCAAAGCGATGGCTCTGGACATGCGGGGGTACGGAAGGACCAGTGCGCCCGCGGCGATCGGCGCCTACACCGTCAGCCATCTCGTCGCCGACGTGGTAGCGGTGGTCGCCGCATCGGGCGCGGACCAGGCGGTCGTGGTCGGCCACGACTGGGGCGCACCGGTCGCCTGGTACAGCGCCCTGATGCGGCCCGACGTGTTCCGGGCGGTCGCCGCGCTCAGCGTCCCCTACATCGCGCCGATCGGCGGCCTCCCCGAGGGCGTGACGATGAACGACCTGATGCGGGCCAACGCCGGCGGTCGCGAGTACTACCGGTTGTACTTTCAGGAGCCGGGGGTGGCTGAGGCCGACCTCGAAGCCGATATCGATCGCTTCCTGCGCGGCTTTCTCTACACAATCAGCGGCGACATCGTGGCCGACGGCCTGCACCAGAGCGGCTGGGACGGCCACTTCCCATTGGGGCAGGGCTTTGTCGAGCAACTCGCAGTGCCCGACAGGCTCCCGTCGTGGCTCACCGACGACGACGTGGCGTTCTACGTCTCGGAGTTCTCCGGCAGCGGGTTCCGCGGCGGGCTCAACTGGTACCGCAACATCAACGCGCTGCCTGCGGTGCTGGGGCCGTTCGTTGGAGCGGTCATCAATCAGCCGGCGTTGTACCTCGGCGGTGAGCACGACCTCATCGCCGGCAACACCGCTGCGGCGCTCAGCGCTCTGCCCGCCGCCGTACCGGGGTTGCGCGACATGCAGGTCCTGCCCGGGGCCGGCCACTGGCTGCAACAGGAACGTTCGCGTGAGGTCAACGAGGCCCTCGTCGCCTTCTTGACCTCCCTGTGATCGCTGCCGCACCGCTCCCTGAGCCGCTAGCCGCTAGCGCGACGAGCTAGCGGCGTGACGCAAGGCGGCAAACCGACGGAAGGTGACGGCAGATGAACGGTGCGGGCTGCGTCGCCGGAGGAGTTACCGCCGGAGCCGGTGGCGGGGCCACTTCGATCGTCTGCGCTTCTCGTAGTCGCAACGCCGGCGTCGGCTGGGCATCCTGCACGGCTGGCGCGGTCGGCACCGGCGGGGTGCTCTGCGCGGCCGGCGGTGCGGGTGCCGCGGTGCTCGGAACGACGGCGTTCTCGCCGGTACTTGGCCGCTGATCGACGGTCGGCCGGCTGCTGACTGCCAATGAGATCACCAGGGTCACCATGCCCATCACGAAGATCGCGGTCAGCGAGCTGGCTACGAGCAGGGACGGCTTACCGCCTTCCGGGGCGCGATCGCAGTTCTCGGTGCTGTCAGCCGTGTCGGTGACAACGCTGCTGACGCCCGCCGGCTGATCGGCGACACCGGCAAGCCCGAGTGGCGCGGCAGCCCCGGCGGTCATGCCGTCGGGGTCCTGGGAATAGGCCAGGCCAGCAGTGGATGCATCGAAGCGGGGCGCGCTGGCCGAGGCCAGCGCCGCCCCGCGGGCCAAGGCGAGCTCGGGCTCCCCAGGTGAGATGACCGGCAGGGACACCACATGTTCCAGGTGCGCCTTCACCGAGCTCACGTCCACCCCGGAGCCGACGACGAACATGCCTTGCGCCCACGACTTGCGGGCTTCCAGGCTGGTCACCATCTCGGTCAGCACGGCCATCGCGTCGGCGCTGTGCAGGCTGCGGCTGACCACCTTGACAATCGAGCCGTCAGCGGTCTCGACCACCGACAGGGTGGCGGTTCCCCGCTCAATGAACATCAGCGCGGTCGTGTCGTAGCCCACCGCCCGGCCGACGGCCTGGGCGAGCGCGCCTGCGGCATGCAGCTCGGAAACCAGGGCCACGTCTTCGATGCCGCGGGCGGCGAGCGCCTCGCGCAGAACGGCCGCTTCGGCGTAGTCACTCCACGTCACCCCGGTAGTTACCAGGCGATGACCGCTGGCGACCGCGCTCTCCTGTGTTCCCAGGATTGCGGCGATCACCTGATCCGAC
>CAZDYH010000011.1:15219-18421 GCA_964509355.1 uncultured Mycobacterium sp. | reverse complement strand
AGCAGGATCGTGGCGCCGAAGCGCTGGTCGGGAAAGTTGGTGGCCGCGAGCGACAGGGCGATACCCGGATGACGGCACGCAGTCGAGAACGCCAGCACAGCTGAATGCTCAGGCTCTGAACCACCCGATACGTGCCCGACGGCAAAACCCACCGCCAGGAAGACGACGATCGCGATGATCGTGCCGTCGCCGAAGTAGCGCAACAGCGCCGGCGCAGTGCTGATCAACAACGCGACCGCAGCCAGCAATATCATCACCTTCGCCACCAGGGCAACGGGTTTCACCATCCGCTCGGCCACACCGGGCGCCGCCGCGCGAATCACCATCCCGACCGCCAGTGGCGCTAGGACCCTGGTCAGGATGACGACCGCGATGGCACCGGGCGCAACGGCATAGTTGCGGCCGAACAACACCCCGAGAACCTCGGCGGCCAGCGGGACGATCCCGATGGATAGCAGCCCCAACAGCACCATCAGCCCAAGACCGTACGATTGGCCGCCGCCGGCCCTGGCCTCCCTCGCCGGGAGTAGCGGCGGCAGCGGGGAAATGGCCAGCGCAACAAGGGCGATCTCCACCGTGCGTGGAAAGTCGAACAGGCGCCCCAGCGCGACGGCGACCAGCGGCATCAGCACGAAGATCGCGATCAGTGAGCGCGCCAGCAGGCGGGGCCGGCGAATCAGGTAGAGCAGGTCCGCGGACGTCGCCTTGAGCCCGAAATCGAAGACCGTGCTCAGCAGGCTGATCTGGAACGCGAGCATGACGAGCTGTTTCAGATCCATGGCGCTGCCCGTCTCAGTAGCGGCTACTGCGTGGCGAGCGCGATCTTCATCTGCGCCTCGTAGTCTTCGACGTGCTCGCCGCTGACGTCGACGATGACGCGGTGGATGCGGTGACTGAAGCGGAACGGCGGTGTGTACTCCGGTGTGACGGATGCGCCGGTGTCCGCGCCGACGAGCATCGCGCCGCCCTGCGCCAGCCGTATCGGCGTGGTTACCGGCAGGTCCCCGTGGCCGACCTCATTGCCGTCGACGAAGAGCGTCACCCGGCCCGGAGTCCCCTTGCCCTTCTTCACGTCAGGTTCCCCGGTCGGCTTGAATTCCATGCTCAGGAAATGCCGGCCGGCGGGTACCGCGGTCTCCGACTTGACGTAGTAGATGTCCTTGGCCACGTAGTTGTGGGCAAAGCACAGCAGCCCGCCCTGAACATAGAACGCGATGCCGCCGTCGTTGCCGCCCATGCTGAGCAGCACTCCCTCGGCGCCCTCGGGTGCGTCGACTTCAGCGGTGATCGAGTACGGCCGGTTCAGGATTTTCGGCGCCGACGCAGCCGTAATCGATTGTGTCCCCGGGTAGAGCACGTAGCGATTGCGGCCTACCGCGATGTGCGGGCGCTCCTCGGCGATGCGGGCCGTGCCGCGACTGTCGATGGGCAGGACGTTGTACCTACCGGCCTCGGTGTACCACATACCGATCATCGCGATCAGGCGCGCGCGTTCCTCGGCGGCGAGGTTCTTCGTCTCGGCGAAGTCCTCGGCCACGTGGTACAGCTCCCACCCCGTCGCGTCGAGTTCGGTGAGCATGTCGGCGGTGATGACATCGCCGAACTTGCGGCCGGACTCGGCGTACGAGGTTCCCGGCCACGGACATACCGCCCGCCAGCCGTCGTGGTAGAGCGACCGGTGTCCCAGCATCTCGAAGTACTGGGTCACGTGCCGGCTCTCCGCCGTGGCCTCCTCGAAGGTGTGCGAGAAGCTCACGCCCTCCATCGGCGACTGTGTCACGCCCGCGATCGCGCTCGGCGGTTCGATTCCGAGCGCGTCGAGCGCGGTCGGCACCATGTCGATGATGTGGGCATACTGCATCCTCACCTCGCCGCGGGCCTTGATGCCGCGGGGCCAGCACATGATGAACGGATCGGTGGAACCACCGCGGTACGTCTCGCGCTTCCACCGCCGAAACGGGGTGTTGCCGGCGTGGGTCCAGCCCCAGGCGAAGTGGTTAAAGACCGTGGGGCCACCGATTTCGTCGATGTGGGCGAGACCGTCTTCGACGGTGTCAGCGACGTTGTTGAAGAACCGGCACTCGTTGACCGACCCCGTCGGTCCTCCTTCGGCGCTGGACCCGTTGTCGGAGATCAGCATGATCAGCGTGTTGTCGTACTCGCCCATCTCCTTCAGGAACCCGATGAGCTCGCCCAGGTAATGGTCGGTGTGCTCGAGGAACCCGGCGAAGACCTCCATCATGCGGGCGTAGAGGCGGCGCTCATCGGCGGACAGCGTGGCCCAGTCCTGCACATCGGGATCGTGACGAGACAGTTCGGTGGTCGCCGGCACGATGCCGAGCTTCTTCTGCTGCTCGAATACCTGCGTGCGGTACGCATCCCAGCCGCCATCGAACTTGCCCTTGTACTTGTCGGCCCATTCCGTCGGCACATGGTGCGGCGAGTGCATCGCCCCGGGCGCGAAGTACATGAAGAACGGTTTGTTGGGCGCCACCTGCTTGGCGTCGGCGATCATCGATTTCGCCTTCTCGACCAGATCGGGTGTCAGGTGGTAGCCCTGCTCAGGCGTCGCCTCGGGCTCGGTCTGCGAATTGTCACGCACGAGTTCCGGGTAGTACTGATGGGTGTCGCCACCGAGGAACCCGTAGTAACGCTCGAACCCCCGCCCCAGCGGCCACCGGTCATAGGGCCCGGCAGCCGTCATCGTCTCCTCCGGCGCCAGGTGCCACTTGCCGACGCAGTAGGTGTTGTAGCCCTGTCCCTTGAGGATCTCCGAGAGGAATCCGTTCTCGAACGGGATGTACCCGTCCGATCCCGGGTAGCCGGTCGATCCGTTGGTCAGGCACGCCAGATGATTCGAATGGTGGTTGCGGCCGGTCAGGATGCAGGAGCGCGATGGTGAGCACAGCGCTGTGGTGTGCATGTTCGCATAGCGCAGCCCGTCGGCGGCCAGCGCATCGATGTTCGGCGTGGCGATCGGGCTGCCGTAGCAACCGAGGTGACCGAAGCCCATATCGTCGATCACGATGAACAACACGTTCGGTGCGTCGTCCTTGGCGCGTTTCGGTGCCGGCCACGCGGGTTTCGACTCCTCAGGCGTGCGGCCGATGACTCCCGCAAAAGTGGTGCCAGGGGTGTATTCGTTGAGCGCCATGGGTATCCCTTCTGAAGGTTCGTGCAAGCAACACGTTTACACGGTTCC
>CAZDYH010000011.1:7493-15119 GCA_964509355.1 uncultured Mycobacterium sp. | reverse complement strand
GCGCCATGGGTATCCCTTCTGAAGGTTCGTGCAAGCAACACGTTTACACGGTTCCCGGCGGGGAGTTTGCCGAATCGCCGAACAACGGCAGTGGCGCCGGGTCAGTCGACGAGCCGGGCGATGGACCGCATCGGAATAGGCAGCCAGGCAGGCCGGTGCCGTGCTTCGTAGGCGGCCTCGTAGATTGCCTTGTCCAGCTCGTAGGCCGCCAGCAGCGGCCCGGAGTCACGTGGGTCGGCACCGGAAGCTGCCGCATAACCGTCGCAGAACGCGGTACGGTTGCGGTCCACCCACTCACGCGCGCGGATCGCGAGCTGCTTGCCGTCGGCATGTTCCAGCAGCAGCTGGTAGGCGGCGTACTCATAAGACCGCAGGACGCCCGCTACGTCCCGCAGCGGTGAGTCGGGCCGGCGCCGTTCGTCAAGCGGTTGGCCCGGCTCGCCCTCGAAGTCGATCAGCAGCCACGTCTCGGGAGTGCGCAGCACCTGACCCAGATGCAGGTCACCATGTACCCGCTGCACGGTGATCGTCTCCCCTTCGAGCTTGCGAAACCGTTCCTCGAGCGACGGAACATACTGCAGCAGTTCGGGAACCGCGGCCGCCGCCGACGACAGACGAGCCAGCACGGCGTCCACCGGGAACGTGGCGAGTGACGAGCCGAGGCACTGCGCCAGCGCCGCGTGCACAGAGGCGACGGCCTCGCCGAGCCGATACGACTCCCCGGCGAAATCACCGCCGACTTCGTCGGCGTACAGATCCCCCTCGGCGTACAGGTCGCGGGCGCTGGCCGTGGCCATATCCCAGCCCTCGGCCGAGTTCGCCGCGTAAGCGGTCACCATGCCCAACGGGCACGGCTCACCGTGCGACACAGTCTCGAACGAGCCGAGCAACCGGGCGACGTGCGGGTTGCCGGCCCGGCCGAGCACCCGGTTCAGCTCTATGTCGGGATTGATACCGCATTCGACCCGGCGAAAGACCTTGAGGATGGCCTCCTGCTCGAAGATGACGCTGGTATTGCTCTGTTCAGCGTCGAACACCCACGGCGCCGCGTCCAGCGGTATCGCGACGTCCGGCTCCCTGACGAATGTCACATCGCCCAGCACGGCCGACGAGTCGATCAGCGACAACAGGAACCCAGCCGCAGCAGGGTCGTACAGCGCGTCGTAACCGACGCGCCCGTTGCCCGAGCCGATCGTCGCGACCGTGCTGTACTCGGAGATCGGCGCGGAGTCCCACAGGACCAGCACCTGATAACGCTCGGACGAGCCGTCGGCGTACGCGACGTCGACCAGCACAAGGTCGAGATCATCCCGAAGGGGGGCGACCAGGCCGGGTTCGGCGGAGGACAGTTCCCGGCTGCGTCCGGCGTACCAGCGCTGCTGTGGAAGCCACTCCGACCAAGGCAAATTGACTGGCGAGTTCATTGCTTCTCCTCAGACGCGCGCAGCTGGAACCAGTAGAACGCGTGCCCGGGCAGGGTCAGCAGATAGGGCAGCTGACCGATGCGCGGGAAGTTCACGTACCCGGACAGTTCGACCGGCGTGTACCCACTCCAGTGCTGCAGGTTCAACTCGAGGGGCTGCGCGAAGCGCGACAGGTTGTTGACACACAGGATCACGTCGTCGCCGCCCTCGCGCAGGAACGCGAGCACCGACGGGTTGGACCCGCCCAGTTCGCGGAACGTGCCGGTGGCGAACGCCTCGTGCCGACGCCGGACCGCCAGCATCACGCGGGTCCAATTCAGCAGCGACGACGAGTGGTCGCGCTGGGCCTCCACGTTGACGGACTGGTAGCCGTAGATCGGGTCCTGGTTGGCCGGCAGGTAAAGCCGGCCCGGGTTGGCGGTGGAGAAGCCGGCGTTGCGATCCGGTGTCCACTGCATCGGCGTTCGCACCCCGTCGCGGTCGCCCAGCCAGATGATGTCGCCCATGCCGATCTCGTCGCCGTAGTAGATGACCGGCGAGCCGGGCAGCGACAGCAGCAGCGCGGTGAACAGCTCGATCTGGTTGCGGTCGTTCTCCAGCAGCGGGGCGAGCCGACGGCGGATGCCGACATTCGCCTTCATCCGCGGGTCCTTGGCGTACTCGGAGTACATGTAGTCGCGTTCTTCGTCGGTGACCATCTCGAGCGTCAGCTCGTCGTGGTTACGCAGGAAGATGCCCCAGTGGGCCATGTCGGGGATCGGTGGCGTCTGGGCCAGGATCTCGGAGATGGGGAAACGCGACTCGCGCCGGACCGCCATGAATATCCGCGGCATCAGCGGGAAGTGGAACGCCATGTGGCACTCGTCGCCGCCGGTGTCGGGGTCACCGAAGTACTCGACCACGTCGGCCGGCCACTGGTTCGCTTCGGCCAGCAGCACCCGGCCGGGGAACTCGTCGTCGATGACCTTGCGACAGTGCTTGAGAAACGCGTGCGTCTCCGGCAGGTTCTCGCAGTTCGTGCCCTCGCGTTCGAACAGGTACGGCACGGCGTCCAGCCGGAAGCCGTCGATGCCGAGGCCGAGCCAGAAGCGCAGCACGTCGATCATCGCCTCCTGCACAGCCGGGTTGTCGTAGTTGAGGTCGGGCTGGTGGGAGAAGAACCGGTGCCAGTAGAACTGCCGGCGCACCGGGTCGAACGTCCAGTTCGACTCCTCGGTGTCGATGAAGATGATCCTGGCGTCCGGGTACTTCTGGCTGGTGTCGCTCCAGACGTAGTAATCGCCGTAGGGACCGTCGGGGTCGCGGCGGGACTCCTGGAACCACGAGTGCGAGTCGGAGGTGTGGTTTATCACCAGGTCGGTGATGACCCGGATACCGCGCTGGTGGGCGGCGTCCAGCAGCGCGACGAAGTCGTCGACCGTGCCGAAATCGGGCAGCACCCGGTAGAAGTCGCGGATGTCGTAGCCACCGTCGCGCAATGGCGAGTCGTAGAACGGCGGCAGCCAGATGCAGTCGATGCCCAGCCATTGCAGGTAGTCGAGGCGTTCGATCAGGCCGCGCAGGTCGCCGGATCCGTCCGAGCTGGAGTCGTAGAACGCACGGACCAGCACCTCGTAGAAGACCGCGCGCTTGAACCAGGTGCGGTCCGCCGGCAACGTCCGGGCGTGTCCGAAGTCTTCAGCGGTGGGATGCTCGACCACGCCGTCCTCGACGTGGCTGCCCGCAGCAGGGTCATGAGGGTCACCGGGATCACGGGGATCGTGTCCGACGCTCGTCACGTCCATCAGCCTTGCACCTAACCCCGCTCGGCTGAAACTGAATCGCGCTTGTGCTGCCGGCGACTGGGGCACACCACGAACACGTGGGTCGGCGTGCCGTCACCACGACGAGGCTCGATCAGGTCGTGGCCGCTACGACCAGGACCCCCTGCGGCTCGACGCCGACGGTCACCCGCGCGCCGGGGACCAACCCCCTGGCGTGCGCGCTGGCCATCTGCGCAGTGACCAGAGAGCCGTCTTGCAGGGTGCAGTGCACCCGGGAGATCGACCCGAGAAACGCGACCGAAGCGACCGACGACGTACCCGCGGGGTCGGGTGTGATGGTCAGTGCTTCGGGCCGGACCATGGCGAGGCCGGCTCCGGACGGGATCGAGCCCTCGAGCACCGGCACCGAGGTGCCGAGCAGGTGGGCCTGGCCACCGGACACCTCGGCGCTGACCTTGTTGTTCAAGCCGACGAATTCCGCGACGAACGGTGTGGACGGGTTCGCGTACAGGTCGGCAGGAGCGGCGAGCTGCTCCAGCTTGCCCTGACTCATGACGCCGACCCGGTCGGCGATGGCGAGCGCCTCCTCCTGGTCGTGGGTGACGAAGAGGGTCGTCGTACCGACCTCGAGCTGGACCCGGCGGATCTCGTCGCGCAGCTGCCCCCGGACCTTGGCGTCCAGGGCCGAGAGCGGCTCATCGAGCAGCAGCACGCGGGGTTGGATCGCGAGCGCGCGGGCCAGCGCCACGCGTTGCTGCTGACCGCCAGAGAGTTCGCTGGCGTACTTCTGCGCGTGCGCGGACAGCCCGACCAGGTCGAGCATGTCGGCGGCCCGGGCGGTGCGCCCGCTCTTGCTCTTACCGCGCATCTTGAGCCCGAAGGCAACGTTGTCGAGCACGGTCAGGTGCGGGAACAGGCTGTAGGCCTGGAACACCATGCCCATATCGCGCTTGCTCGCCGGCACCCCGGTGACGTCCCGTCCGTCCACCGAAACCGTGCCCGACGTGGCCTCGTCGAGGCCCGCCAGGATCCGCAGCGCCGTGGTCTTGCCGCAGCCCGACGGGCCCAGCAAGGCGACCATCTCCCCCGGCTCGAGGTGCAGGGTGAACCCGTCCAACGCCTTGACGGTGCCATAGACCCGGGTCAGGTCGGTGAGGTCGACGGCGACGCCGCTGCGGGTAGTCGGCGAGGCGTCGGTCGCGGTCACGCGTTTGCTCCTGACTGCGCGGCAGGTGCGGGAGTGAAGGCGGCGGCGGCCTGAGGAATCGGGCTGGCGTCGTTGGCCCCTCGGCGGCCGCCGCGGGTGAGCAGGGACAGGACCAGCAGCAGCATGAAGCCGAACAGCAGCGTGGCCAACGAGGCCGCCACCGACGTCGGGCCGTCGCTCTTGCCGATCGCGACGATTTCGACCTGGAGGGTTTGGTAGCCACTCAGGGAGGCGATCGTGTACTCCCCCAACACGACAGCGATCGAGATGAACGCGGCGGACAGGATCCCGGACCAGATGTTCGGCACCACCACTCGCAGGATGGTGGTCGCCCACCCCGCCCCGAGCGACCGGGCCGCCTCCGAAAGCGTCCGCAGGTCGATCGACGACAACGCACCATCGATCGCCCGGTACGCGAACGGCAGCACCACCACGACGTAGACGAAGGTCAACGTCAGCGCGGACTCGCCCAGGAAGTACGTCACCCACAGATAGACGTTGCGCAGCCCGACCACGACCACCAGGGCAGGGATGGTCAGCGGCAGCAGACAGAGAAACTCGACCATGCCCTTGGCCCACGGCGCCCGCAGTCGCACCCAGATCATGGTCGGCACCAGGACCAGCAGCATGACCACGACGGTGAAAACCGCCAGCAGCAGCGAGATCACGATGGCCTGGTAGAGCGCATCGTCCTGGACGAGGTTCTTCCAGGCCTGCAGCGTGCGCCCGCCCTGGATCAGGTTGCGGGTGCTGAAGTCCGCCATCGCGTAGAGCGGAAACAGGAAGAACAGCCCGAACAGGACCAGCAGGACGACCCGGAGGATCTTGACCCCGCTGCTGGCGCGCCTCATTGCAGCCACCTCGCTGTGCGGCGCACAAGCGCGCCGTAGGCGATCATCACCGCCGCCACGACGACGATCATCTCGAGTGCCAGCGCGTAGGCGAACCCGGACTGGCCGAGCACGACCTCGCTGGTCAATGCGGACCGGATCAGCAGCGGCAGGATCGGGCTACCCTGGCTGACCAGCGCCGCCGCGGTCGCGTAGGCCGCGAACGCGTTGGCGAACAGCAGCAGCGTCGACCCGAGGAACGCCGGCGTCAGCAGCGGGAATGCCACCTGCCGCCAGTACTGCCAGGTGGACGCGCCGAGGCCGACCGCGGCCTCCCGCCACTGCTCGCGCAGACCCTCGAGCGCAGGCACGAACACGATCACCATCAGCGGGATCTGGAAGTAGGTGTAGACGAGGATCAGCCCGGTCAGGCTGTAGAGCCAGCCGGCTCCCGCGAGGTTGAAGCCGAAACGGTCCTGCACCCACAGCGTCAGCACACCGTTGAGTCCGATCGTCGCCAAGAACGCGAACGCCAGTGCCACGCCGCCGAATTGGGCTAGCACGCTGCACATCGAGATCACCGCCCGCCGGAATATCGATGTTCTTGGGCTGCTCACGATGAGCCACGCGAGGATCGCGCCAAGGACCGCACCCAGGATCGCGGTGCTACCCGACAGCAGCACGCTCTTCCACAGGGCCGCCAGTGCTGTGCCCGAGAACAGCGCCTGGATCCGCTCCAGTGAGAAGACGCCGTCGGAATACACCGAGCTGACGATCACCGTCACGGTCGGGATGATCAGGAAGATCACGATGAAGCCGAGGAACGGCACCAACGGTAGGCCTTCGCGAAGCCGTCGACCGAGGAGCCGCCCGGCCGGCGACATCCGGCTGAGGCCGCTCCTCGCTGTGGACATCGTCGCGGTCAGCCGATTGCCTTGGCCCAGTTGTCCGCCAGGTACTTCGTTGCCTTGGCGTTCTGGTCCACGGACACGATTACCCGGGGACCTTCGACCCCAGGCAACGCGTCGAACGCCGTCTTGTCGAGGGTGCCGGCCTTGAGCATGGCCTCGGCGCGGACCGGACGGGCGCCGCCGCCGAGGAACAGGTTCTGCCCGGCGTCGCTGTAGAGGAACTCCTGCCACAGGCGAGCGGCCGCCGGGTGCGGTGCATCCCTGTTGATCGCCTGGAAGTAGTACCCGGCGACCACTGCGCCCTGCGGCACGACGACCTTCCACGACGGCAGCTTCTTCGTCTCAACGGCGTTGAGATAGTCCCAGTCGATGACGACCGGGGTCTGGCCGGACTCGATGGTCGCCGGGGTGGGGTCGACGGGGAGGAAGTTGCCGGCCTCCTTGAGCTTCCTGAAGAATTCGACGCCGGGCGCAATGTCGTCGGCGGAGCCGCCCTGCGAGAGGGCGACCATCATCACGCCGGAGAACGCGGCACCGGCCTGCGTCGGGTCCCCGTTGAGCGCGACCTTGCCCTTGTATTCCGGCTTCAGCAGGTCATTGACGGTCGCGATGTCGGGAACCTTTGCTGAGTCGTAGCCGATCGACATGTAGCCGCCATAGTCGTTGACCCAGGCGCCATTAGGATCCTTGAATTCGGCGGGAATCTCCTCGAAGGTCGCCACCTTGTAGGGGGCGAACAACGCCGTGTTGGCCAGCGCCACGGACTGACCGAGGTCGAACACGTCGGGCGCGCTGCTCTTGCCCTTCTGCTGGTTCGCGGCGTTGATCTCTTCCTGGCTCGCGGCGTCGGGCTGCGCGGAGTTGACCTTGATGCCGTACTTGTCGCTGAAGGTCTTGATGATGTTGGCGTAGTTCGCCCAGTCCGGTGGCAGGGCGATCACGTTGAGCGCGCCTTCCTTCTTGGCTGCCTCGACCAAGCCGTCGATGCCGCCGAAGTCCGCAGCCGAGGTGGCTTCGCTGACCTTGACGCCGGACTTGGTCTCGCCGCCGCTGCCGCCCTTCTCGGGTGGGGCACAGGCCGCGAGAGCGGTTACGAGGAGGACCGACGTCGCGGCGGCCGCTACGAGGTGTGATGTCTTCATGGCCGAACCTTCCGATGAGCAGGAGGCAGCGTGGTGGCGCGGCGGTTACCACACCAAGTCGCCGAAGTGAACGTAACGCAGGAGTCGCGGCCTGTGGGTGGACTGTGGCATACCGAGCGGACTCCGTCCCGGAGTCGCCGCTCGGCGCCGATGAAGCGGGCCCGCACGCTCGACACGGCCGGGTATCGTGCCGGGCGTGGCGTCCCGCGATCATGGCGACCCCGGCGATGCCCCGTCGGTGCCCCCTCCGCTGACCGCCGTGGCCAACCCCACGCGGCCGTCAGCCGCGGAGGAAGCGCGCACGATCGCCGCCTCCACGAACACCGGCACATTGGCGAGCCTGACCGGC
>CAZDYH010000011.1:4974-7393 GCA_964509355.1 uncultured Mycobacterium sp. | reverse complement strand
GCGAAGTACTACGTCGATTACAGCGATTTCTCGCTCTGGGTGCTGCGGGTGCAACGGGTGCGCTGGGTGGGCGGATACGGTCGGATGGACTCCGCGACCGCCGAGGCGTACACGGCCGCGGCGCCCGACCCGATCCAGCCGCACGCGCACGGGGCAATAACGCATCTCAATGCCGACCACGCCGATTCCCTGCGCGCCATGGCTCAGACTCTCGGCGGCTTCCCCGACACCACGACCGCAATCTGCACCGGCACCGACCGATACGGCCTGGACCTCAAGGTCACCACGGCACGAGGCGTGGCGTACACCCGTGTCGGTTACCCCACACCGATCGACTCGATCAACGACTTGCGCTCTGCGGTGGCTGAACTCGCACGGCGGGCACGACAGGCCTGACCACCCGATGACCACTTTCCAGAGCCACACAACGGACGGCCGCCCGCGCGCCCGAGGGCTTGGCGTCCCGCTGCCCGGCCAACCCGGAAGGTTCAATGCGATAACCGACGTGCCGGGCGTCGAAGTGGGCGTGACGACGTTGATCACCGGGGACGGTCCGTTGGTCGTCGGCCGGGGTCCGGTCCGCACCGGCGTCACGGCAATCCTGCCGCGCGGGAAGGGCGGCATCGGGCAGCCCTGCGCCGCAGGGTGGTGTTCGCTCAACGGCAACGGCGAGATGACCGGGACAACGTGGATCGAGGAGTCAGGTTCGTTCAATCTTCCCGTCGTGCTGTCGAATACGCATGCAGTCGGCGCATGCCATTCCGGTGTCATCAGCTGGGTGAACCGGGTCCAGCCGCAACTGGCCCGGCAGTGGCTGCTGCCGGTGTGCGCGGAAACCTGGGACGGTTACCTCAACGACATCAACGGCGGCCACGTCCGGCAGGTGCATGTCGAAACCGCGCTCGACGCCGCAGCCACCGGCCAAGTCGCCGAAGGGTCGGTCGGCGGTGGCACCGGGATGAACTGTTATGAGTTCAAGGGCGGCAACGGCACTTCGTCACGACTGGTCGAGTATGGGCCGCGCACGTTCGCCGTAGCCGCGTTCGTTCAGGCGAATTTCGGCTCGCGTGGCGAGCTCACGGTCGCCGGCAGGAACGTCGGCCGATATCTGATCGACGACAATCCCATGCTCAGCGACTGGTTCGAGGTCGACCTCGGGCTCAAGCCTTCGCCCGGTGCCGGGTCGGTCATCGTTGTCGTGGCCACCGACGCTCCGTTGCTTCCCGGGCAATGCAAAGCGCTGGCTCGACGAGTTCCGCTGGGCCTGGCTAGAACTGGCACAGCTGGCAGTCACTTCTCCGGCGATATCTTTCTCGCCTTCTCCACTGCTGAGGTGCCCGGTCTGGCGAGCATGTTTCCTGTCGGCCCCGCCGGAGACGACGAATTCGCCACGCTCACCTTCGTCCCCTGGGGACGCATGGATGATTTCTACACCGCGGTGGTGCAGTCGGTCGAAGAAGCCGTCCTCAACGCATTGATCGTCAACAACGACATGATCGGCCGCGACGGCCATCGCTCACCGAGCCTTCCGCACGATCGCCTGCTGGCACTGCTCGGCTGAAATCTCACTCCGTCGGCATCCGGACCGCGACCTCTTGGACGACGGTCGCAATCACGAGGCCGTCAGCGCTGCGGACCTGGCCGTAGACCAGCCCGCGACCACCCGCGCCGACGGGTGACGAGGATTCGATCAGCAGCCACTCGTCCACGCGCGGGGCGCGATGAAACCACATGGTGTGCTGTGTGGTGCCATATCTGATGGACCGATCGTCTGCCCGGAAACCGTGCTGAGCCACGACCGGCTCGAAGAAGTACAGATCGCTGAAGAAGGCAAGAACGCATTCGTGGACAGCGACGGTGTCCGGCAGAGGCTCGACGGCGCGAAACCACAACCGGCGCACGAACACACCCTCGTCGAACTCGTCGTGGTAGCGGATATCGAAAGCACCCGAAGGAACGGCGCGGGCCCGATGCGGCATCCCGGTCCTGGGCAGGTCATCGGGCTCTACCGACCGACTCTGGTTCCCGTGCGTCCACGTCTCGTGCGGTGTGTGGAATGCGACGGTGCCGATCGCAACCGTTTGGCCGTGTTGTTCGACGGTCACCCTTCGGGTCGCCGACGACCGCCCATCGTAGGTGCGCTCGACACGGAACTCGCAGGGCACGCCACCGTCTGCCGGCCGAACAAAGTGGATGCCGACACTACTCACCCGCGGGGGACCGGTGACCGACGAGCGAGCCGCTGCCAGCAGTTGCGCAATGGTCGTTCCCCCGAACATCCGACCGCCGCGCGGATCGAATGCACACGCACGCCAGACCTCGGCGGCGATCTGCTCCACGGCGAACACGTCGACAATCTGGGAGTCAGCAGTGCCGGCACCCCCGGAGGTCTGGCTCACCGGGGCCTGGTCGCCGGCGG
>CAZDYH010000011.1:0-4874 GCA_964509355.1 uncultured Mycobacterium sp. | reverse complement strand
GGCGGGTGAACGTGGTCGGGGGAGACGACCCACCAATGCCCCATTTTCGCAACCCCTCTACTCATCGTGTGGTCCCACGCTCGAGGCGTCCGTCAGCAGAAGCAGACGTTACACAGCGCTGTCGCCGATATCGCAATATCGCGGCGGTGCTGGGTGCACCGGCGGCACCGACGTCGCTTATCGTCGACATGAATGGCCGACAATCCGAAGAGGCGTTTCCGGCGCACTGATGAGATCCGTCGCCCCCGCACGGTCTTTACCGGCCACATCGCGGGTTTCGGGACGGGTGCTGGGGTGCGGATCGTGATCGGCTCCTGGCTTGAGTCGCCCTTTGGCTGCTTCGCCGACGTGATGCTCGAAACCGCCGACGGCGAGCGGGTGCTGCTCGCGCCGAACACCGAGATTGCCGACTTCGTCTCGGCCACGTACCGCTTCGACCGGATCGAGGTAGGGCCGGTGAGTGCGCGCCACCCCTCGGATGGACTCACTGTTGCGGCGCCTGGACTGGATGTGTCGATCGCCCTCGGCGGCCCAGCGCCGCTCGATTGGCTTCTGCGCGTCGTGCCGGGACGGCTCGCGACAGCACCGCTCTGGCTACGCGCCATAGACCCGGTCGCGGCGCGGATCCTGCCCGGGGTGCACACCGCGGGAACCGCTGGAAACGGCCGGCGCGAGTACTACGGTGTGCGTCGCTCGCGTCGCGTCACCGCCAGCACCGGGCGCTTCCGTGGCGTGGACCTCGGCGACCTCCAGCCGCTGCACCCGCCGGTGAACTTCGGATTCGCATCCGCCCCGGCCACCCCGCAGATGGTGTCGATCACCACGACGATCGACCTGCCAGGAGAGCTCCCCGGGAGGCAAACGCCTTCGCGATGAATTGGGTGGAGTGACCGGCTGCCGCAAGGGCGACACGGGCATGTTCTGTGACAAAAGTCCCTGGTGATCGCGAAATAGCCGCGTCAGGCTGAGGTCATGCCTTCGGAAGTCGACATGACGGCACGTACCGCTGGCTGCGGGCCCGCGGCGGTGGTGTGCGAGGGACTGACCAAGGATTACGGCGACAATCATGGTGTCTTCGACCTGAATCTCGAAGTACCCCGGGGTGAAATCTTTGGTTTCATCGGCCCGAACGGGGCGGGGAAGACGACCGCGATCCGGCTGCTCATGGACCTTATTCACCCTGACCGCGGCACCGTCAGGTTGCTCGGTCTGGATGCGCGGAGGGACAGCGTCGCGATCAAACACAAGGTCGGGTATCTGCCTGGCGAGCTCATGCAGTGGCCGAGAGTGACCGCCGGCTATGTGATCGGGATGCTGGCGGGACTTCGTGGCGGCATCGACGAGAATTACCTCGGCAAGCTCGCGCAACGTCTGAATCTCGATCTCAGTCGCCGGTATGACGACCTCTCGCATGGCAACAAGCAGAAGGTCGGACTGCTGCAGGCCTTCATGCCTCGTCCCGAACTGTTGATTCTGGACGAACCCACGCTGGGCCTCGACCCCTTGGTACAGCACGAATTCCGCGATCTCCTCCGGGAGGCCGTCGCGGACGGGGCAACGGTTTTCCTGTCCTCCCATGTGCTGGCCGAGGTCGAATTGGTCTGCGACCGAATCGGATTGATCCGAGACGGCCGGTTGCTCAAGGTCGGTTCCCTCAACGAACTGCGGGCCATGCGCATCCACCGAATTGAGGCGGTCTTCACCGGAGAACTCGACGCGGCGCAACTTCAACAGCTGCCCGGAGTAAGCCAACCGCACATCAGCGGCCATCAGTTCACCTGCTCCGTGCAGGGATCGATCGGGCCACTCCTCGAATCGCTGGCCGCCGCCGACGTGGTCGAGCTGGACAGCCACGAGATGTCGCTCGAGGAGGTGTTTCTCCATGAATTCGAGGATGGCTCCCAGTTACCGGCTCATAGCTGACACCGTTCGTGCGCACCTGCGCGGCGCGATCATCTGGATCGTTGGCGGAACCGCGGCGATGTATGTCATGGCGCTCGCCTTGCGAAGCGAAATGTCCCGTTTCGAGGGCGGCCCCAAAGCTCTGGCGGCCAGTGTGGAAGCCGGCGCCCAAGCGATGCGACTGCTGCGGTGGCCGGCCGAACGCCTGGACACCCTGGGCGGCTACCTGACCTACCACAACCTCACGCTGTTCGCGTACTTCCTCAGCATCTACGCAGTCGTGAAAGGTGCCGGCGCCATTCGCGGCGCCGAAGCCGCTCAGTCACTCGAACCGATCCTGGCCGCCGGACGTCCCCGCGCGGGTGTTCTTCGTGATCGAGCCATCGGGTTCGCCGTTGTCGTTGCGGCGATCAGCATCGGCCTCGGCGCGGGGCTCACCGCGTCGATGGCAGCCGGCGGTGAGCCTGATCTCGGCGGGTCGTTTCTCAGCGCCTCCGCGTGCGGCCTGTGCGCTTTCGTCGCCTATGCACTGGGCGCTCTGGTGTCGCAGTCGGTCGGTACGCCGCGGTCGGCAAGCGCCGTGGGCGCGCTCATCGTGACCACGCTGTATCTGCTCACCAACGTGTGGGATCAGCTCGGTCCAATTGGTGTTATCCGCTTCGTCTCGCCGTTCTACTACTTCAACCAGTCGAGGGCGCTCGTACCGGGCCACGGATTCAGTGTGCCCGCCGCGCTGGTGTCTCTGACGATGGCAACCGCGCTGCTTCTTGCCGCGGCGCGGGCTTTTGAGCACCGCGACGTCGGCGCGCCGCTGTGGGTGTGGCAACCCCGCCGCACCCCACGCGTGACGCACGTGCAGCGACCGGCACTGCGTGCGTATTGGTCCGCCACGCTGGTGCGCGAACGGCCCAGCCTGCTGGTGTGGTTCGCCGCCTCGGCCGTCTGGATGGGCTTAATGGCGTGGCTGGAACCGAGCGTCATCGACGTGTGGGACAAGTTCGACTTCACCAGGAACTTGACGGCAATCAACCCGAGGTTCAGCCCGTCCGACCACTATCTGTCGTTCGCCGCCGAGATCATCGCCCCGATCGTCGCCGCATTTGTCATCACTCGAGCCGCGGGCTGGGTCGCCGACCTCGAAAAGGGCCGTGTCGAGATCATCCTGTCCGGACCGCTGTCCTGGCCCGGACTCGTCCGACAACGCCTCATCGCACTGCTGGTCGAGGTTGCTGTGGTCGTGCTGGGCGCGATAGCCGGACTTGTCATCGGGGCCATCGCCGTCGGTGCGGACCTCTACCCTCTCGGGCTGCTGCGGCTGGCGGCTGCGACTTGTCTGCTCGCCGCGGGATTGAGCGCGATCGCCGCGTTGCTGGTGGCGTGGCTGCGGACGGGTGCCGCCGTCACCGCCCTGGTGGTCCTGGTCGGGGCCTCCTACTTGTTCGTGCTCCTCGTCCAGATGTTCGGCTGGCCGGACTGGATGACGCGTGTGTCGCTGTTCGGTGCGTTCGGTCACCCCTATCTGACGGTGCCACCGGTGGGTGGGCTCGCCTTCCTCGCGGTGCTTGCGGTCGTCGGTACCGTGTTGGCCGCCGGGGTGGCCCGGCGGTCACCCAAGGTCGTCTAGCCGCACCGGCGGGTCATGCCCTGATCGACTGGGCGTTGTAGAGCAAAGGAGCAGCCATGAGTACCGCTCGAAGGGCCCTACTGGGCAAGACCGAGTGTCTAGCCGAAGGCTTGTGGTTCATCCACGGCGAGATGCCCGAGCATGCGGGTAAGGCCCCGGACTTCTGCAACGTCGTGATCTATCGGGCCGGGCACAGGCTGTACTTGGTCGATAGCAGTGGGGGCGCGGCCGTTCGAGAGAGTATCCGGCGCGTCCTACGCGAAGTCGGCCCGGTTGACTCCTTCACACTGATCAACACGCACGCCCACCTCGACCACATCTGCAACAACGACCTGATCGCCGAGGTCCAGGCCCCTACCAAGCATCACTACCTGCTGCGCAGCGGCATCGACACTGCCCAACTCGACGCCCCCGGGTACTTCGCTGCACAGTTCGACCGAATGGAAGCCGTCTACGATCCCCTGTCGGGCTACCAGGCCGGGCGCGCCAAGTACCGGATGGCCGGACTCCTCCGCGACGTGCTCGGCCTGGCGTTCGGCCACGTACGTGTCATGCGCTGGCTCTTCGCGTTCCAGCTGCGCAAGTTCGCGCCGGTCCGAGAGTCCCGGGAAACCATGGAGGCGATCGACGATCACCCGAGCCAGCGCATCGACATCAGCGGCGTCGCCTGGGATGGATGGCGGCTAGGGCCCGACGACGTCTACCTGCTCGACGCCCGCTCGCACTCGGCCTCCGACGTACTCGTGTACATCCCCCGGCACCGGTTGCTCTGCATGGGTGACACCACGTTCCCACTGTTTCCTACCTGGGAGGACAGCAGCCGCGACCGAACCCTCGACGTGCTGCGCAAGAGCCTGGCGATGACGCAGGCCGGGAGCGTCGTCTTGCTCGCCGACGGTCACGGTGACCGTTGCTACCGCGGCCATTCTGAGATAACGAGGCTCCTCGTGACAGTGCTGGACGACCATATGGCCTACGAGGAGGCGCTGGCTGAAATCTTCGCGACCGCTGACGGACTCACCCCCGGCGAGGTGCACGAAAGGTTCCGACAACTTCGCGATCGGCCGGTGGTGGGCAAGTATCTGGACCTGGAGTTCCCGCACACCCCGCCGAGCCTGCAGAACGTGATGGTCACGACGATGCGGCAGCTAGGGTACCGGGCCAGCGGCCCACGCCGGCACCAGCGCTTCTACCGCCCCGATGCGAACCGGTGACACTACTCCAACGAATGGATGTGGTGGGTGCGGGCAGACGGTGCGGCGACAATCCACTACCGCGGCGAGGCAATGCGGACCGCATACGACTTGCTGCGCACCAAATACCCTCAGTATCAATCGGTTCGGTTGGA
>CAZDYH010000010.1:0-31493 GCA_964509355.1 uncultured Mycobacterium sp. | reverse complement strand
GTTACTGCGTCCCGCCGCACGCAGGGTCGGCAAGGAGTTGGGCCTGCTTGCGCGCCGAGCGTGACTCGAAGCGGCTGATGGCAATCAACACGATCGCCGCGACCGCCCAGCCGAGCACGATATCGATGACGTAGTGCTCGGCCGAGTACACCAGGGTGAATGTCATCGTCAGCGCATAAGCCGCGAGCAGCGCCCGCCATCGCGGACGGACCCGGCGCCACAGGAACACCGCCACCATCGCGGACAGCGCCGCGTGCAACGACGGAATGGCGGCGACCAGGTTCACACTGGCCTGTCCCTCGTCGACCAGGGCCCGCGCGAAGTCCAGATGCAGATTGCCCCAGCCGCGTGTGGAGATCCGCTCTATGAAGTTGTGGGCGCCGTCCTGACTGACCTGCATGGCGCCGAGAAGTCCGCCATCCGGTTCGCTCCCTGCCCGCCTGAACATGCATGCGGGGCCGGACGGCCCGCCGGCGACATCGGCAGCGGTGCAACGGGCCGCGGCCCAGGGCGGCGCTGCGGGCATGACCGCGTAGAAGACCAGCGCCACGAACGACAGCGCGACGAATCGGCGGACGAACGCTTTCCAGTCGTCCCGATTGCGCAGCCACAGCACTCCTGCGACCGCATACGGCAGAATGAAGAACGACACGTAAGTGGTGCTGATAATGACCTCCCACCAGGGCGGACGGGCCATCTTGAGGTGTTCCTGCAACCAGACGGTCGGCGCGGTACCGAAGAACAACCAGCGGTCCACGGCTGGCTGAACATGCCACAGGGTCGGCGTCCCGATCAGCGTTGCCGCGCCTCTGCTGAGGTCGTACACGACGAGAATCAACGCGAACGGCAGCCAATCCCGGATGACCAGCAGCACCTGCCGGCGGCCGATGCTCGCGGCGACGAGACCGGTGCAGATGTAGACCAGCAGCAGCTCCCGGTTGATCGCGAGTCCCGTTGTCGCTGTCCGGAAAACCACCACGAACGCCCAGATGGCGATGGCCACCCGCCGGGCCACGGTGAGCGTGCGCTCGGGCCGCGCCGCCCCTTCGTTGGGTTCGGCGGGCGAAAGCTCCTGGGCGATTGGCGTGGCGGTCAGGGCGGTCATCTCCTTTGAGTTCCCCGCAAGAGTATTTGGATCATGTGTCAGTTGGGGGTGGAGTAACCGATGTTGCCCCTCCGACTGTGAGCCTTCCGACTCCGGGCCTTGCGGCTCAGCGGCCGCGAACAAGCAGATAAGCGGCGGTGAGCAGCTGCCACCCGATGATCGAGTAGACGCTGCTGCGCTCCCACGCTCCGTGCCCCACGATGTCGACTGCCGATGTGTTCGAGTCGACAGCGAGCATCACGAAGCTCAACAGGCCGAGCACGGCGAGCCCGATCGATGCAGCGCGGTACCATCGCGGGCCGCCGGCGTCGTGAAGGATGGACGATCCCGCCAGGATTGCCGCGTTGCCTCCCACGATCGCAAGAAACGCGCCGGTGGCATGCACCCAGGTGGTTCCGTCCGCCTGCGCAGTGGGTCCGCTGTGGACGGTTCCAACCAGAAGGTTTCCGAGGGCGTTCATGGCCGCGAGTGTGAGGAACAGTCCAGCCTTCTTGGTTCCGAGCCCGCGAACCGTAAGGACGGCGCCAACCAGAAACAGCGTCCCCTGCAGATAGAACGCGGTGTTCATCAGATAGGCCAGCGGGGAGTCGATCATCCGACCCGCAAAGATGCCGCGAGAGGTCACCCCGAGATCGCTGATGTAGTTGTTGGCGTAGCTGTACCGGGGCCTGAAGCCTGCTGCCGCGACGGCCTCGAGGACCACGTACCCGACTCCCGCCGCAATCCAGACCGCGGCTGCGCCCGCGGCGAACAAGGGTCGCCTGTTCGGATCCTGCGTCGAGATCGTCATCCAGCCCAGCCCGCTACTGCCCGCTCCCGCGGTCGTCGGATCCCCGCGTTACCGGGAACTCTGTTGCGGGCGACTTGCCCGGCGCGGACGCTGCGCACGCGCAGCGCCGGTGCGGGCGCGGTGCGACTGTGCCGATTCGGTGCCGGACGGGTTCGCGCCGGTCGCCTGGTCGCCGCTGCGATGACGACGTTGGCGGGCCCCCGCGGAGCGCAGGTTAGGGGCAGTTCGGGACGGCGCAGCCGCGGGTGCCGGAGCGCGGTACGGAGCGACTTCGCCGACCAGCGCCTGCACCGACGCCGAGTCGGCGGCCACCTGCTGCGGCTGGACGGTGATGCCGGCGCGCCGCATCAGCGCCTGGGTGTCCCTGCGCTGTTCGGGGAGCACGACCGTGACGACGTCACCGGCGTTGCCGGCCCGTGCCGTGCGGCCGGAGCGGTGCAGGTAGGCCTTGTGTTCCATCGGCGGGTCCACGTGGACCACCAGTTCGACCTCATCGACATGCACACCGCGGGCGGCGATATCGGTGGCCACCAGCACGCGGGCCTTCCCGGTGGTGAATGCGGCCAGATTGCGATCACGCGCGGGCTGAGAGAGGTTGCCGTGCAGGTCAACTGACGGCACACCCGATTCAGTGAGCTGCTTGGCGAGCTTGCGAGCCTGATGTTTGGTCCGCATGAACAAGATGCGCCGACCGGTGCCGGAGGCGAGGTGATGGACGAGCTGCTTCTTGGCCTCGACACCGGCGACGTGGAAGACGTGGTGGGTCATCGCGGCCACCGGTGAATTCACCTCGTCGACCGAATGCGACACCTGGTTCTGCAGGAAACGCTTGACGAGCTTGTCGACGTCGTTGTCCAGCGTCGCGGAGAAGAGCATCCGTTGGCCACCGGCCGGTGTGGCGGCCAGGATGCGGGTGACGGCGGGCAGGAAGCCGAGATCGGCCATGTGGTCGGCTTCGTCGATCACGGTGACCTCGACGGCGTCGAGGCTGATGAGGCGTTGCTTCATCAGGTCTTCGAGCCGTCCTGGGCAGGCGACCACGATGTCGATGCCCGACCGCAGCGCTGTCACCTGCCGGTTTTGCGGCACGCCGCCGAAGATCGTGGTGACCTTCAGGTTGTACGCCGCCGCGAGCGGTGCGAACGCGGCACTGATCTGGGTCGCCAGTTCACGGGTGGGCGCCAGGACGAGACCGGACGGTTTCGACGGGCGTCGGCTGCCCTCAGCGAGCCGGCTCACCATGGGAATCGCGAAGGCCAGGGTCTTGCCGCTGCCGGTCTTGCCGCGGCCGAGGACGTCGCGGCCCGCCAGGGTGTCGGGAAGGGTCTGCACCTGGATGGGGAACGGGCTGGTGATCCCGGCCTTGGCGAGCGCTCTGATCAGCGGTTCGCGCACGCCGAGATCGGCGAAGGATTGTTGGGTAGTCATGCTTTTCGGTGCCTTTCAGGCATCGGGTGTGCCGCGCGTCGCCGTGACGGGACCGTCAGGGACCAACAGCACAAGTTGGCGAGATTGCCGGTGGGCAAAATCGATCGCCGCGAGAAGAGCCTGTGCCGGATGCACGGATCATCTGAACTGGGTGTTCGCTGGCCGATTAGGACCGGCGCCGGTGGGATGACGAAGCGTTCCACGACGTATTGGCATCTGCGTTCGCGACACCAACGTTGTCATCAGACTACTGCATGCAGCGTGTCACCCGGGACAGGGTGACACACCTAACAGCAGCGGGCCCCGGGGTTCGCGTCGCCGGCCCGGTGTCGCAGCCTCCAGTAATCCCGTTCGGCCAGCACCGGTTCGCCCGGGTGCGTGCGCTCACGGTGCTGCACGTAGCGCTCGTAGTGGTTGTCACCCATCAATGTGCCCCAGTACCAACCGATCTGGCGTGCGATCTCCCTAGCGCGTCCCATTGCTTCTGCACCTCCCGTTCACTGGCAGTCGGGATCAGCCCTGATGGCGCGAAGAGCCGCGACGGCACCGGATCGTCTTCGGCCAGCGGCCTGCCGGTGCCGCGAATTGCCTTGATAGCCATGATGAAACCGGCCGCGAACACGATGACGACGAGCGTGGCGAACACGATCGACAGCGTGCCCTGGATGAAGGTGTTCCGGATGACGGCACTGAGCTGATCGGGGTTCTTTGCCGATCCGAAGGCCGTCTTACCGGCCTCCTGCGCGTTGCGGTAGGAGAAGTGCTGCGTCCAGTAGCCCAGTTTGGGATCGCCCGAGAAGATCTTCTGCCACGACGCCGTCAGCGTCACCGTGAGGTCCCACAGCAGCGGAACAACGGGTATCCAAGCCCATTTCAGGTATCCCTTCTTGATCACGACGACGGAGACGACCGTCAGCGCGATCGCGGCGAGCAACTGGTTGGCGATGCCGAAAAGCGGGAACAGTGTGTTGATCCCGCCGAGCGGATCGGTGACTCCCATCAGCAGGATGCTGCCCCAGCCGGCCACGACGACGAGGCTGCAGATCCATGCGCCGACGCGCCAGCTCGGGTTGCGCAGCCTGCGCAGCGGCCCGCCCAGGTTGGCCAGTCCGTCCGACAGCATGAACCGCGCGACGCGGGTGCCGGCGTCGACGGTGGTCAAGATGAACAGGGCCTCGAACATGATCGCGAAGTGGTACCAGAAGGCCTTCATGCTGTCGCCGCCGAAAACCTTGTACAGCACCTCGGACATGCCGAACGCCAGTGTCGGGGCGCCACCGGTACGCGACACGATCGACTTTTCGCCCACGCTCTCGGCGGCCTGGGTGATCTGCTCCGGTGTCGCCGGTGCGCCGGACAGCCCGAGCCCGTTGACGTACTGCGCGGCGGTCTCCGCGGTTCCACCGGTCTGCGCGGCCGGCGCGTTGAGGGTGAAGTACAGGTGCTGGTTCAGGATCGACGCGGTGATCAGGGCCATGATCGCCACGAACGACTCGGTCAGCATGCCGCCGTAGCCGATCAGCCGCATCTGGCTTTCCTTCTCCAGCAGCTTCGGGGTGGTGCCCGAGGCGATCAGCGAGTGGAAGCCCGACAGCGCACCGCAGGCGATGGTGATGAACAGGAACGGGAACAGCGATCCGGCGAACACCGGGCCTTTGCCGCTGATTGCGAACTGCGAGACCGCGGGCGCTTGCATGACTGGTCGGGCGATCAGGATGCCGATGGCGAGCAGGCCGATGGTGCCGACCTTCATGAATGTCGACAGGTAGTCGCGTGGTGCGAGCAGGAACCACACCGGCAGCACCGATGCGGCGAAGCCGTAGATGATGATGCACCAGGACAGCACCACCGGTGAAAGATCGAACCATGATCCGCCCCAAGAGGTTTGGGCGACCCAGTTGCCGGAGATGACGGCGAGCAGCAGCAGCACCACCCCGATCAGCGACACCTCCGACACCCGGCCGGGCCGCAGGAAGCGAAGGTACAGCCCCATGAAGATGGCGATCGGGATCGTCATCGTGATCGAGAAGACGCCCCACGGGCTCTGGGCGAGCGCCTGCACCACCACCAGCGCCAGCACCGCGATGAGGATGGTCATGATGACAAGGACGCCGATGATGGCGGCCGCGCCGCCTACGGTGCCCAACTCGTCACGGGCCATCTGCCCCAGCGAGCGACCGCGTCGGCGGGTGGAGATCGACAGCACCAGGTAGTCCTGCACGCATCCGGCGAACACCACGCCGATGACGATCCAGATGGTGCCCGGCAGGTAGCCCATCTGGGTGGCCAGCACCGGGCCCACCAACGGACCCGCCCCGGCGATGGCCGCGAAGTGATGGCCGAACAGCACCCGACGGTCCATCGGCATGTAGTCGGTGCCGTTCTCGAATATCTCGGCAGGTGTCGCGTGGTCGTCGCGGGGACGGACGATCTTCATCTCGATCAGGCGGGCGTAGAACCGGAAGGCGATCACGTAGGTGCAGATCGCGGCGATGACGAACCAGACCGCGTTCACCGTCTCGCCGCGGACGAACGCGATGATGGCCCAGGCGACCGCGCCGATGAGCGCGATGATGCCGAAGATGATCTTGTGCCGCGTCGCGATCGGGGAGCGGTCGATGATCGCGACCGGCGGCAGGTCTTTGTCGGTGCGGACGTAGGTGACGTCTCCGTCGTGATCCTCGATGGGTGCGGCGGTGGGTGTAGCCACGTTGTCTCCCTCAGTGACGGCGTGTCATGCCGTTGACGATCTTTACACCGGCATATTGACGTGGCGGCGAAACGACGGCTTTCGCTCAGCCAACCGCCGGGCTCTAGCCACCGCAGTTCTGACGGGTTTTACTGGACGGGCCCGAATCGACAGCGGCCGAATTGAGGTGTGCCATGCCGGCGTGGCGACTTCGTGACTATCGCGACGACGACCTGGACCAGGCCATTCAAGTCTGGGATCAGAGCCGCGGTACCGGATCGGCTGAACCGGTCTTCGCGGTGGCCGAGGTGATGGCGGCCGCTCGAGCCGGCCAGCCGGCGGTGGTCGCCGAGGTGGGCGACGAGGTAGTCGGGATGGCCGTGGCGCAAACGCAGGGTGAGCGGGCGTGGGTGCTGCTGGTGGCGCTGGGTTCACGGTGGCGTCAGGTCGGTATCGGCAGCGCGCTGCTTGCCGAACTCGAACGACGGCTGCGGTCACTCGGGGTGCGTCGAATCAGCGCGATCCTGCCCGACGGGGCGACGGGCGCCGCCGCGTTCGAGCACTCCGGCTACTCGCGACGTGACGGACTCGTGTACTACGAGATGCTCGAACACATGGGGCCAGATCAGGCGAATGTGCTGTCCGAGCTGGGCGGGCGGCTGCTTCCGCCCGGGTTGTGGCAGGACATGGCCGGGATGGAGCAGGAGAAGCAGATCATCGAGCGGCGCATTATCGCGCCATTGGCGCATCCCGACGTGGCCGACCGTTACGGCGTCCGCCCACCCAAGGCGGCGATCTTGTTCGGCCCGCCGGGAACCGGGAAAACCAGCTTCGCCAAGGCCATTTCGTCCCGCCTCGGCTGGCCGTTCGTGGAGCTGTTTCCGTCCCGGCTGGCTGCCGCGGCAACGGGCGGGCTGGCGGCGTCGCTGCGCGAGACGTTCGCGGAGCTGGCCGAACTCGACGAACTGGTGCTGTTCATCGACGAGGTCGAGGAGATCGCGGCGGCACGGTCAGGGGCGAGCACCGCCGAGCTCGGCGTCACCAACGAGTTACTGAAGCTCATCCCGGCATTTCGCGAGCACGACAACCGCCTGCTGGTATGCGCCACCAACTCCATTCACCTGCTGGACTCGGCGTTTCTCCGGCCCGGGCGTTTCGACTACGTCATCCCCGTTGGCCCGCCGGACCAGCCGGCACGCACGGCGGTGTGGCTGCGCTACCTCGGCGTGGCCAACGCCAGCGTCGACGTTGACCGCCTGGTGGCGGAGTCGGAACTGTTCACCCCCGCCGACATCGAGTTCGCCGCGCGCAAGGGTGCGCAGGCCGCGTTCGAGCGGGAGATCCTGCACGGCCGCGGCGAACCGGCGGTGACCGATGACTACCTGACGGCGATCGGCGACATCCGGCCGACGCTAACCGCCGCGATGCTGGCCGAATTCACTGATGACAAGGCCCAATTCGCGAGGTTGTGACGCCGAGGTACCGGCGCTTCGCTACTGCCGGTCGTACCGGGCGCGCACGGTTGCGGACATGTCACTTGACCGTGAACGAGACCGAGTGCCAGCCGGTCGCGCCGTCGGGAATCACACCGGCCCGCTCGGAGGTCTGCACCGCACCGGTGTTGTCGGTGGCCCGCACGGTGATGGTGTGCGGACCGGGTGTGGTGGCCTCCCACGGGTAGCTCCACAGCCGCCAGGTGTCGTTGGAGTAGCTGGCGCCCAGTTGCGCCGGCCGCCACTCGCCGTCGTCGATACGCACCTCGACACCGCGGACCCCGCGGTTCTGCGCCCAGGCGACGCCGCCGAATGTCACCGGGCCCTTGGCGACGTCCTGGCCGCTGTTGGGCACATCGATCCGGGACTGAGTCTTGATCGGGCCGCGCGCCGACCAGCCGAGACGGGTCCAGTACGCCTCAGCCCGGTCGAACCGCGTCACCTCGAGGTCGACGACCCACTTTGTCGCCGACACATAGCCGTACAGACCGGGAACCACCAGCCGCGCCGGGTAGCCGTGCTCGATCGGCAGCGGCTCGCCGTTCATGGTCACCGCGAGCAGCGCGTCGCGGCCGTCGGTCAGGGCCTCGACCGGTGTTCCCGCGGTGAACCCGTCGATGGAGGTCGACAGCACCATATCGGCGTCAGCGTGAACACCCGCGCCCGCCAACAGATCCCGCACCCGGTAACCGGTCCAACTGGCATTCGAGATGAGGTCGCCGCCGACCGGATTGGACACGCAGGTCAGGGTCACCGCCTTCTCGATGACCTCGAATTGCTGCAAATCCTCGAAACTGTAGGTGATTTCGCGATCCACCATGCCGTGGACCTTCAGCCGCCAGTCCGCGCGGCTCAGCTGTGGGACGCTCAGCGCGGTGTCGATCCGGTAGAAGTCCTGGTTGCCGGTGATGAAGCTGGGCAGCGCAACCCCTTTCGGCTGTACAGCCGAGGGGATCGGGGGTGGGCGTGAGGTCACCCGGGGCAGTGCGAACGTGTCGCGATCGCCGGCCACCGACTGGAGCCGGCGTGCCAGCACGGCTCCGGCCGCTCCGCTGAGCACCCCCAGCCCGAGGAATCCCAGCGCCACCAGGGACAGCCGCCGACCGGGATCGGGCCCCCGCTCGCCGGCGCGGCCATTCTTGATGCGACCGGAGGTGAGCAGGCGCAGCACCAGCACGCCGCAGACCGTGCCGATCACGGTCGGGATAACGTCGGCCGCCGAGGCGCCCGGGCGGGACAGCACAGCGGCGCACCCGGCGACACCGGCCACGATGAGCGCAATGCTGCCGACCGGCACGCGCCGGGTCTCCCATACCGCCGTGATGGCTGCGACGGTCGCGATGACGGCCAGTACCAGCACCGACAGAAACAGTTTGTCGGCGGTGCCGAACGTCTGGATCGCCCACTCTTTGACCGGACCGGGCGTCAGGTCGATCACTGCCGACCCGACGGCGGTGCGCGCATCGGCCGCCGGGCCGAACGCGACGGCGACCAGTTGGGTGATGCCGAGAGCCACCGCGGCCGCCGCCACGCCGCTCAACATCCGCATCTCACGCGCGGATCGGGCCATGCCGCCAAATTACCGGCAGTTCGCGGTGCAGTTCCTTACGAAGCGGTGGTCGCGGTGACGTGCAGTTCGGTGAGCAGCCGACGGACGCGCTCTTCGATATCGTCGCGGATGGTGCGCACCGCGTCCACGGACTGACCGGCGGGGTCGGGCAGGCTCCATTCCTCGTAGCGGCGGCCGGGCAAGACGGGGCAGGTGTCGCCGCAGCCCATGGTGACGACCACATCGGCGGCTTGGACGAATTCGTCGGTCCACGGTTTGGGAAACTCGCCGGTGATGTCGATGCCGACTTCGGCCATCGCTTCGACCGCGGCGGGGTTGATCTCGGTCCCGGGTTCAGATCCGCCGGACCAGGCGACGGCCCGGTCGCCGGCGAGGTGGGTGAAGAATCCGAGTGCCATCTGGGAGCGGCCGGCGTTATGGGTGCACAGGAACAACACGGTCGGTTTGTCGTCGGTGATCTTGCCCTCCGCCCTTGCCAGAGCGTGTAGGCGATGGCGGGCCAGGCGTTCGGCCAGCAGTGGCACGAAGTTGGGAATGGTGGCCCGCCCGGCGAAGTGGTCGTAGGAGGAGTGCAGGAACCGTTCGATCGTTTCGGCGCCGAAGTGATCGGCGAACTCGGCGTGCAGCCGGGTGGCCCCGGTCTTCAGGGCATGTTTCTGGTCGATCGATAGATCTGGGTGGGTATGTGCGGCGAGCGGGACAGGGCTCTCGGTCATGACAAACTCCATTCATCGGCAACCAGAAGGCGACTGCCTCGTCGAGCATCTATCTCAGAGTGGCGACCTCAGAGTGGCAACCTCTTTGACATATGTCAATGGTCCGGGGGAGACTTTCGGTATGCCCAAGACGTTGCCCACGATCGATATCTCCGCCCCGGTGTGCTGCGCCCCCGTCGCGGCGGGCCCGATGGGCGATGACGCCGCCCTGGAGGTGGCGTTGCGGCTCAAGGCACTCGCGGATCCGGCCCGGGTCAAGTTGATGTCGCTGCTGTTGAGCAGCCCTGCCGGTGAGGTGTGCAGCGGCGACCTCGCCACCACCGTCGGACTGACCGAATCAACCGTCAGCCATCACTTGAGCCAGCTGCGGCGCGCCGGACTGGTCGAATCCGGGCGACGCGGCATGAACGTCTACCATCGCCCCCGCCGCGACGCCCTGGGCGCGCTGTGTGGCGTCCTCGACCCGAACTGTTGCAGCTAGTCGCACCCGCTCCCGCACGCCGGCCCGCGGACGGCGCGCTAGCTTGGTATCCGACCGGACGAGGAGGTTCGCATGGAGATCACGGGTAAGAAGGCGGTTGTCGTCGGTGGCGCCTCGGGAATGGGCCGCGCCAGCGCAGAACTGCTCGCCGCCCGTGGCGCAAGTGTCGCCGTCCTCGACCGCGAAGGCTCGGACGGTAAGGAGGTCGCCGCGGGCGTCGGTGGCATCTTCCATCCGGTGGACGTCACCGACTTCGCCGGCACCGAGGAGACGCTGCAGACGGCGGTGGACGCCCTCGGCGGCCTGCATGTCATCGTGACGACGGCGGGCGGCGGCATCGCCAAGCGGACACTGTCCAAATCCGGTCCGCACGATCTGGAATCGTTTCGCGCGGTACTGGATCTGAACACCGTCGCGACCTTCAACATCAGCCGCCTGGCGGCCTATCACATGAGCCAGAACACCCCGGAGGACGACGAGCGGGGCGTCATCATCAACACCTCGTCGATCGCGGCCTACGAGGGCCAGATCGGGCAGGTGGCCTACACCGCCGCGAAGGCGGCCATCGCCGGTATGTGCCTGACGATGGCGCGCGACCTGGGTTCGGTGGGAATCCGGGTGCTGGCGATCGCCCCGAGTTTGTTCTTGACGGGATTGACGGCGCGGGTTCCCGAAGAGATGGCCGCCGCGCTGGTCCGGGACGCCGCATTCCCCAAACGCATGGGCCGGCCGGATGAGTACGCCAAGCTGGTTGCCGCGATCGTCGAGAACCAGATGCTGAACGGTCAGTGCATCAGGTTGGACGCGGGTCAACGGTTCGCCCCCAAATGACCGATAACCAGTCCATCACCCGGGCTCGTACCACCACGAGGAGGCCCTGATGGGTATCGCACTGACCGACGACCACCGTGAACTCGCTGAGGTGGCCCGCGCATTCCTGACCACGCAGCAGGCGCGCGGGGCGGCGCGTTCGCTGCTCGACTCGCCCAGCGAGGCCCGTCCACCGTTCTGGCAGGATCTCGCCGGCCTCGGTTGGCTCGGCCTGCACGTCGACGAGGAGTACGGCGGATCCTCCTACGGGCTGCCGGAACTCGTCGTGGTGATCGAAGAACTGGGCCGGGCGGTGGCGCCGGGACCATTCGTCCCAACGGTGGTCGCTTCGGCGGTGGTGTCGAAAGAGGGCACGGCAGAGCAGAAGTCCCGCCTGCTGCCCGGCCTGATCGACGGAACCGTCGTGGCGGGTGTCGGCTTCGGCGGCAGTGTGCGCGTTGACGGCGGCAGCGAAGGCGGGAAGGCCAATGGTTCGGCCGGGATTGTGCTGGGCGCCGGGCTTGCGGACCTGCTCCTCGTTGTGGCCGGGGATGACGTGCTGTTGCTCGAGCGCACCAGGGCGGGCGTTTCGGTCGAGGTTCCCGACAACCTCGATCCCACCCGGCGTTCGGGGCGCGTCGTGCTGCAGGATGTCAGCGTCTCGCCGGACGATATTCTCGCCGGCGCCCGGGCATCGGCGCTGGCGCGGGCCCGGGTGCTGTTCGCAGCCGAGGCGGTCGGCGGGGCCACCGACTGTGTCGACTCCGCCGTCGGATACGCCAAGGTGCGAGAACAATTCGGGCGAACCATCGCGACTTTCCAGGCGGTGAAGCATCACTGCGCGAACATGCTGGTGGCCGCCGAGTCGGCGGTCGCGGTGGTGTGGGACGCCTCTCGCGCCGAGGCCGAAGACGAGAATGAGTTCCGGCTGATCGCGGCGGCCGCCGCCGCCCTGGCCTTTCCGGCCTACGTGCACAACGCCGAGCTCAACATCCAGGTGCACGGCGGAATCGGCTTCACCTGGGAGCACGACGCGCATCTGCACCTGCGCCGTGCCCGGGCGCTCTCGGCACTCCTCGGCGGGGACGCCCCCGCCGAGGAGGTGTTCCGGCTCACCGCCGCGGGCATCGCCCGCGGCAACAGCCTGGACCTGCCGCCGGAGGCGGACCAACTGCGCACACAGATCCGCAGCGACGCCGCCGAGATCGCGGCGCTGGACGAGAAAGCGCGGCGGGACAAGCTGATTGCGACCGGATATCTGATGCCGCACTGGCCCAGGCCCTGGGGACGAGCCGCCGACGCGGTGGAGCAGCTGGTGATAGAGGAGGAGTTCGCGGCCGCGGGCGTCGCCCGGCCGAACCTCGAGATCACCGGGTGGGTCATCCTGACGTTGATCCAGCACGGAACCCAGTCTCAGATCGAGAGATTCGTCGAGCCGGCACTTCGCGGCGAAGAAATCTGGTGCCAGCTGTTCTCCGAGCCGGAGGCCGGCTCGGATGCGGCTGCGGTCAAGACGCGGGCCACCCGCGTCGACGGTGGCTGGAAGATCAACGGGCAGAAGGTGTGGACCAGCGGCGCCCAGTACTGCCGGCGCGGGATGGCCACCGTCCGCACCGACCCCGATGTGCCCAAGCATGCCGGTATCACCACGGTGATCATCGATATGAAGGCGCCCGGTGTCGAGGTGCGCCCGCTGCGGCAGATCACCGGCGGCTCCGAGTTCAACGAGGTGTTCTTCAACGACGTGTTGATCCCCGACGAGGATGTGATCGGCGAGCCCAACGCGGGATGGACGGTCGCGCGGGCCACCCTCGGCAACGAACGGGTCAGCATCGGAGGCGGTGTCGCGGGCAGCGAGCATGCGGCGGCGACCCTGGTGCGGTTGGCCGAGAACTACGTGAAGGCACTCGCCGGGGCCGATGTCAGGATCGGCCGGTTCCTCGCCGAGGACCATGCCCTGCGGCTGCTCAACCTGCGCCGGGCCGCGCGCAGCATCGAGGGCGCGGGCGCGGGGCCGGAAGGCAACATCACCAAGCTGAAGCTCGCCGAGCACCTCGGCGAACGAGCGGCGATCTCGGCGGCGTTGGTGGGCCCCGAGGCAGCACTGACCGACGGGCCGGGAGCCCTGATCGCCCTGATGGCGCTGGGCGCCCGGGGGATGTCGATCGCCGGCGGCACTTCCGAGGTGACCCGCAACCAGATCGCCGAGCGCATCCTGGGCATGCCCCGCGACCCGCTCATCAAGTAGCGACCCGGCACACCTGAAGGATTAGTGGCGATTCACGCGGGACGCGCGACGGCGGCCAGCGTGGCCTGACCGATCCAGGCCGGGATGGCCCGACGGGCGTCGGCGGCGCCGGAGATCGTCGTGCTGCCGTCGAGCATGGCCCGCGACCAGGACACGTCACCACGCCAGATCTGGGTCAGGGTGCGCAGGCTGGTCTGGACGGTCGCGGTCACGTCGTAGCCGGGATCGGTATCGCAGATATCGGCAGCTCCCTCGGAGACCACCAGCCACCACCGGGACGCCTTGGGAGCGACGCCGGAGAGCTGGAAAGCCACCACGGTGCGGGCCCGCGGCCAGGCGTCGATGGGGATGGTGCGCTGCATGTCCCACATCAGCAGGTGCGGATCGAGGTCGTCGTCGCCGAGTTCACCGATCCAGCGCACCCCCCATTCGCCGAGCGCAGTCACCACGCCGGCGAGTTCCTGACCGCTCGGGGTCAGCGAATACGACGTGCGCCCGTCGATCTCGGCGCGCTCGACGATGCCCGCCCGGGTCAGCGACTTGAGTCGTTTGGACAGCAGGGCCGGTGACATTTTCGGCACACCGCGCCGCAGATCGTTGAAATGCGAGCTGCCTGATAGCAATTCGCGCACGACGAGCAGTGTCCACCGTTCGTCGAGCAGCTCCATGGCCTTGGCTACCGGACAGAACTGGCCATATGTCGACATGTCTCGTACACCTCCGCTCCAGTCCAGTTCAGTACACGCCTCATTCGCCGCGTTGACCAGTACAGATGTTGTACCGGCAGTGCTTCACATCTGGCACTGGAATTGGTTCACCCGGGCGCAGGACGATCATCTCGATACTCGAGGAGGAGGTCACTATGAGCATCGATACCGCGACCGCCGTGGATCGTGAACTGGAGGACAGGCACCGCACCCTGTGGGGGCTGGGTGACTACGCCACCATCGCCGCCGAGCTGGTGGCACCGTTGGGACCGGAGCTGGTCGCGGCAGCAGATATCCAAGCGGGCACCCGTGTGCTCGATGTCGCCGCCGGTACCGGCAATGTGGCGATTGCCGCCGCCACCGCCGGTGCGGACGTCATCGCCAGCGACCTGGTGCCCGAACTGCTGAGCCACGGCCGGCGGCTGGCCGCGCAGCGCGGCGTCAGCCTGGACTGGCGCGCGGCCAATGCCGAAGCGCTGCCGTTCGCCGACGACGACTTCGACGCGGTGCTGTCCTGTATCGGCGTGATGTTCGTGCCGCATCACCAGCGCGCGGCCGACGAGCTGGTGCGCGTCTGCCGCCCCGGCGGGACGATCGGCCTGATCAGCTGGACACCCGAAGGCTTCATCGGAGAGCTGTTCGCGACGATGAAGCCCTACGTTGCGGCTCCGCCGCCGGGCGTGCAGCCGGCGCCGCTGTGGGGCAGCGCGGACCACGTCAGCGCCCTGCTGGGCGATCGGGTCACCGACCTGCGCACGGCTCGCCGCACGCTGCGGGTGGACAGGTTCACCGACGGCGCGGCATTCCGCGACTATTTCAAGGCCAACTACGGGCCGACGATCGCGGCGTACCGGGCGATTTCGTCCGAGGATGGCCGGGTCGCCGCGCTGGACACCGCTATTGCCGCGCTGGGTGACCGCTACCTGGCCGGGTCGGCGACGATGGAATGGGAGTACTTGGTGGTCACCGCGCGCAAGCGGTGAAGGCCGGGCGGTGCCGGGACGGAAGCAGCCATCATGTGCCGTCGACGAACCGTCGCAGCCAGCCGAACCAGGCCGGCATGCCCGCGCCGGTGCGCGCGCTGATCGGCAGGATCGTCGCGGTCGGATTGACCTCGCGGACGTGGGCGATGTAGGTGTCGACGTCGGCGTCCAGGTACGGCACCAGGTCGATCTTGTTGAGCAGCACAACGTCCACCGAGCGGAACATCACCGGGTATTTCAGCGGCTTGTCCTCACCCTCGGTGACCGAGTAGACCATCGCCTTGGCGTGCTCGCCGACATCGAACTCTGCCGGGCACACCAGGTTCCCGACGTTCTCGATGATGACCAGGTCCAGCCCGGGCAGCTCCAGGCCCTGCAGAGCGCGACTGACCATGGGAGCGTCCAGGTGGCATTCGCCGCCGAAGCCGTTGCTGGTGTTCAGCAGGGACACCTGCGCCCCCCGGCCGCCGAGCTTGGCCGCGTCGAGGTCGGTGGCGATATCCCCCTCGATCACCCCGACGGCGATCTCCCCGGCGAGCTCGTCGAGGGTTGCGCCCAGCACGGTCGTCTTCCCCGAGCCGGGTGAGCTCATCAGGTTCAGCGCGCGAATCCCGTTGCTCTCGAACGCCGCCCGGTTGAAATCGGCCCGGATATCGTTCTCGGCGAAAATCGACTCCAGCACGTCGACACGCTGGGAGCCGGTGTCGTAGCCGCTGTGGTCCCCGTGGTCGTGGGGATGGCCGTGGTCATGGGACCGGTCGCCGTGCTCATGGGAGTGCGTCGTGCCGTCGTCGTGGCGATGAAACCTACCCATGGTGAACACCTTTCATGAAACGTCCGACGTCAGGAAACATCCAACGACGTCACCAGAAACTCCTCGCCCCGCACCACCTCGACGTCGGAACTGTCGCACTCAGGACAGCATATTGACCAGCGCGACGCGATGTCCGAGCGCTGACCACACGACCGGCACACCACTTCTGCGGTGACGAACTCCAGTTCGAGTTCGGCATCGGGCATGCTCTCGTGGTCTCGGACCAGGGTCCAGCAGAACGAGAGCGACTCGGGAACCACCTGCCGCAGCGCGCCGATCTGGACATGCACCACTTCGACATGGCGGCCCTCGGCATAGGACTTGACCACCCCGGCGATCGCGTGACACAGCGACAGCTCATGCATTACTCGTCACCGCCGCCTCCTCGGTAACCGCGGACTGCACCCTGACAACTCGCGAATGGCCGCGTCGGTGCGAGATCGTGATTGTGGCCATGGCTGGGCAGGGACTAGCGTGGTCGCTACCGATCCGCGCGGACACCCCGCCGACGTGGATGTTGTCACTGCTCAGGAGGTTCATGAGCACCTTTGTACGCCTGTCTTCGGCTCGCTGAGACGGTGGTGGTCCTGTGAGCGTTCGGGTGCGCCTCGACATCACCGGGGTGGTTCAGGGTGTCGGCTTCCGCCCGGCAGTGGCGCGCATTGCCGCCGCCCATGGCATCAGCGGCTTCGTCTATAACGACGCCGGCTCGGTGCACTGCGAACTGGAAGGCTGCGCCGACGATGTCGACGCCGCGGTGGCCGGTATCAGGCACCACCCGCCGCCGATGGCGCGGATCGACGCCGTGGCCATGACGTGGCTGGAACCACAGGGCGGTAACGGGTTTGACGCCCCTGGATTCGAGATCGTCGAAAGCCGCAGCGGCGATGCGGCCCGCACCCTGGTGCCGCCGGATATCGCGGCGTGCGACGACTGTCTGCGTGAGATGCGGGATCCGGCCGACCGGCGCTACGGGCATCCGTTCATCACCTGTACCAACTGCGGGCCCCGCTACACGGTGATCACCGATCTGCCCTACGACCGGCCGGCCACCACGATGGCCGGCTTTCCGATGTGTGCGGCCTGCGCCGCGGAGTACCACGACCCGGCGGACCGCCGTTTCCACGCCCAGACGATTGCCTGCCCCGACTGTGGCCCCCGGCTGCGGTGGTCGGACCCCGGTGACGAACGGGACCCGATCGGCGCGGCCGCGCAGGCCCTTGGCGATGGGTTGATCGTCGCGATCAAGGGCATCGGCGGCTACCACCTGGCCTGCCGCGCCGACGATGCCGACGCCGTGGCCCGGCTGCGCCACAGGAAGAGCCGACCGGCCAAACCGTTCGCCGTGATGGTCGCAGACCTCGAAGCCGCGGGCCGGATCGCGGACGTCTCCGCGGCGGCCGGTGCCACCCTGTGCTCGGCGGCGGCGCCGATCGTTCTGATGCCCCGCCGTGGCGGCGTGGTCGTGGACGGCGTCGCCCCCGGGCTCGCGGATCTGGGTGTGATGCTGGCGTATTCGCCGATCCACCATCTGCTGTTCGACCGGCTCGGTGCCGGAGCCGCGGACCCGGTCCCGCTGGTGATGACCTCGGCGAACCAGGGCGGGTCGCCGATTGTGTTCCGCGACAGCGACTTGCAATGGATCGACGGCCTCGCCGACGCGGTACTCGCTCACGATCGGCCCATCCACGTGCCATGTGAGGACTCGGTACTGAGCGTCGACGGTGACGGGAACCCGCTGCCGTTGCGGCGGTCCCGCGGCTATGCGCCGCTGCCGGTGGCGGTGGCCGGCGCCGACGGCGAGGTGATCCTGGCCACCGGGGGCGACCTCAAGACCACGTTCGCCCTGATGGCCGCCGACGGGCACGCGCACCTGTCCTCGCACCTCGGCGACATGGCCGACCCGCGGACGCAATCCTGCTTCACCGCTGCACTGGACCATCTGGCCCACATGACCGACCGCCACCCGGACGTCATCGCCTGTGACCTGCACCCCGGCTACGCGACCACCCGCTGGGCGCAGCGCGTGCGCGGCGTACGCACAGTCCGCCACGTGCAGCATCACCACGCACACGCGGTGTCGCTGCTCGCCGAACATGGTCGGCTCGGTACCCCGGTGGTCGCGGTCACCTACGACGGCACCGGGTATGGGACCGACGGGACCATCTGGGGCGGCGAGCTGCTCGCCGTCGGCGCCGATCCCTCGCGGTTCACCCGGGTCGGGCACCTGGCGAGGTTTGCGCTGCCCGGCGGCGACGGTGCCGTGCGGCAGCCCGCCCGCATCGCCCTTGACCTGCTGCACCGGGCCGGGCTGGCCTGGGACGCCGGCCTGCCCCCCGTCGCCGCGGTCGGGCCGTCCGGTGTGCACATCCTCGCCCAACAGATCCCGCGGGGTCTCGGCTGCGTGCCGACGACGAGCATGGGCCGGCTCTTCGACGCGGTCGCAAGCCTGCTCGGAGTCTGCCAGGACGTCAGCTACGAAGGTCAGGCCGCGATCGAGCTCGAACATCTCGCCCGCACCGGAGACCCGGGCCGGAACACGTTCGACTTCGACGTCGTCGGGGCCGTGCTCGATCCCGCACCGGTAGTCGTCGGCCTGGTCGACGGCCTGCGGGCCGGTGCCTGCACCGCAGACTTGGCGGCAGCCTTCCACGCCGCGGTGATCCGGGCGACGGTGCTCGCGGCGACGGAATGTGCCCGCGGCGCCGGGATCTCGACAATCGGGCTCACCGGCGGCGTGTTCGCGAACCGGCTACTGCTCGACGGGATCAGCGCCGGGCTGTCGGGCCGGCGCTTCGAGGTCCTCACCCACAACGTCGTGCCGTGCAACGACGGGGGACTGGCACTGGGCCAGGCCGCCATCGCGGCCGCGATGGCCAGCACAGATCATGCATTCCAACCTGAAAGGAGTGGCGTATGTGCCTCGGAATCCCCGGCAAGGTGATCGACATCTGGGACGAGTCGGGAACCAGGATGTCGATGGTTGACTTCGGCGGTACCACCAAGACCGTCTGCCTGGCCTATCTGCCGGATATGGAGGTCGGCGAATACACGATTGTGCACGCGGGATTCGCGATCACCCGCCTCGACGAGGCGTCGGCCAACGAGACCCTGAAGATGTTCGAGGACCTGGGCATCCTGGAAGAGGAACTCGCAGGTACCGACGGGCAGAGCGGACGTAAGGAGCCGGCATGAAGTACCTCGACGAGTTCCGCGACCCGGTGGCCGCGCGGACGCTGGTCGATCAGATCAAGCGGCGCTCGACGCGCACCTGGACGATCATGGAAGTTTGCGGCGGCCAGACGCATTCGATCATCCGCAACGGGATAGACCAGTTACTCGGCGACGCGGTGGAGTTCATCCACGGCCCGGGCTGCCCGGTGTGCGTGACGCCGCTGGAGATGATCGACCGGGCCCTGGAGATCGCCGCGCGCGATGACGTCATCTTCTGCTCGTTCGGCGACATGCTGCGAGTACCCGGCAGCCGTCACGATCTGTTCAGTGTGCGGGCCCGCGGCGGTGATGTGCGCATCGTGTACTCACCGCTGGACGCGACCCGCATCGCTGCGGAGAATCCCGACAAGGAAGTCGTGTTCTTCGGGGTCGGGTTCGAGACCACCGCGCCGGCCAACGCGATGTCGGTGCTGCATGCCCAGCGGCTGGGGTTGACCAACTTTTCCGTGCTGATCTCCCATGTCTTGGTGCCGCCCGCGATGACGGCCATCCTGTCGTCGCCGACCAACCGTGTGCAGGGGTTTCTCGCCGCCGGGCATGTGTGCACGGTGATGGGGACGGCCGAGTACGGCCCGCTCGTCGAAGAGTTCGGGGTGCCGATCGTGGTCACCGGGTTCGAACCGCTCGACCTGCTCGAAGGCGTGCGCCAGGTCGTCGACCTGCTCGAGGACGGCGTGGCGGAGTTGCGCAATGCCTACCCCAGGGCGGTCAGCGATGCCGGCAACGTCGTCGCGCAGCAGACGCTGAGCGATGTGTTCACCGTGACGGACCGGCAGTGGCGCGGTATCGGGATGATCCCGAAGTCGGGCTGGACGCTGTCGCCGCGGTACTCCCAGTTCGATGCCGAACGCAGGTTCGGGGTCGGGCATCTGCACGTGCAGGAATCCACCGAGTGTCACAGTGGGGAAGTGCTGCAGGGCCTGCTCAAGCCCAACGAGTGCCCGGCGTTCGGGAAGACCTGCACACCCCGCACACCGCTGGGCGCAACCATGGTGTCCAGCGAGGGCGCCTGCGCCGCCTACTACCAGTTCCGGCGCCTGGCAGACTCGACGGTTGCCCATGCCTGAGCCGCCTTCGGAGGGCTGGGGGCACCGCCCGCTTGCGGGGGAGGGCGAAGCGACCCGGGAGATGATTCCGGCCGTCGACCCCGCGGACTGGGTGTGTCCGCTGCCGCTGCGTGAGACCAAGCGCATCATCCTGGGTCACGGCGGTGGTGGAGTGCTGTCCGAGGAACTGATCGAGAATCTGTTTCTGCCGGCGTTCGGCTCGTCGGGCGGACCGGCCCGTGACTCGGCCCTGCTCGACGTGGCCGGCGGGCGGATCGCCATCACCACCGACTCCTACGTGGTGCAGCCGCTGTTCTTCCCCGGCGGCAATATCGGGGATCTCGCCGTCAACGGCACGGTCAACGACCTGGCGATGAGTGGCGCCCAGCCGCTGGGCTTGACGGCGGGCTTCATCCTCGAGGAGGGCCTCGAACTCGAGGTGCTGGGCGCGGTGGCCCAGACCATGGGTAAGGCCGCGGCGGACGCGGGCGTCGGCATCGTGACCGGTGACACCAAAGTCGTCGGAAAGGGCAGTGCGGACCAGCTTTTCATCAACACCGCCGGTGTCGGCGTCGTCCCCGCCGGTGTCGAGGTCGGACCCGAGCGGGCCCGGCCCGGTGACGACATCATCGTCTCGGGCAATATCGGCGAACACGGCGTGGCGATCATGAGCGTGCGGGAAGGTCTCGACTTCGGCACCGTCGTCACGACCGACAGCGCGCCGCTGCACCGGCTGGTGGCGGCGATGCTCGCCGCCGGCGATGTCCACACGCTGCGTGATCCGACCCGCGGCGGGCTGGTCGCCGCCGTCGTCGAGATCGCCCGGAGCGCCTCGGTCGGCATCGAACTGGACGAGGCCGCGATACCGGTGCCCGACGCGGTCGGCTCGGCCTGCGGCTTCCTCGGGCTGGATCCCCTGCAGGTGGCCAACGAGGGCAAGCTGATCGCGTTCGTCGACCCCGCCGACACCGATGCGGTGCTGGCGGCGATGCGAGCACGACCCGAAGGCGCCAATGCCACGGTGATCGGCAGGGCGGTCGAGGAGCATCCGGGCATGGCGGTCGGCAAGACGGCGTTTGGCACCACTCGGGTGATCGAACGCGAACTGGGCGAACAACTTCCGCGGATCTGCTGACCGGTCGATGAGTGTGCGGTCACGATGGTGGTCATCGAAGGCACCCGGGTGCGCTATCTGGCCGGCCTATCTGATCGGAACGGGCACGCAGATCGCCGAGGGCGGGAACCCGTTCGGCTGAACCGTCGGTAGGCGACAATCGTTGGCATGCCCGTTGAGCTGCCCTCAGGACGTGGGATCGCCGCGACCATCGGAGACATTGACGCTGCCGGTGACGAGGCGAAGTTGCGCGCGGGCGTGGATCAGGCGCGGCAGGCGGTGGCAGCGGAGCTGCGGGCACACACACCCGCGCTGACCTTGGCGGCCGCCTGGTCGGAGGTGCTGCGGCACAGCGTGGCCGCCGCCGCAGGCTTGGTGTCGGAGGAGCGCCAGCCGCCATGGACGTGGTTCGTCTCCGGCAGTGTCGCGCGCGGCGAGGCCGCCCCGGGTTCAGATGTCGAGACACTGATCGCGCTCGATGACGATGTCGACGCTGACGGCAAGACGGAACTCATGGCGCTGGCCGCCGAGGTCCACGCCGTTCTGGACCGTTGCGGCATTCGCGGTGACGCCAACGGCGTACTGGCCAGTCGTGGCCGGTTCTGTCGGCGGCGCGCCAGTTGGTGCGAGGACATCGAGCGCTGGTGCGCCGACCCCCGTGCGGACCGCGGGGAGGTCATGACCGGGCTGATGGCGGACTCGACCGCGGTCGGGAGTGTCGATGCTTGCGAGGACGAACTTCGCGCGCAGACCGTCCGGGCCTTCGGGCGACATCGTGCGGCACGGCAGGCCATGCTGCAGGACGCCACGGCGGTTCGGGCCGGCTTCCCGTCTCGCCTGCGGGTGTTCACCACCCATGCGGACAGCGTCGACCTGAAGCTGGCCGCGATCGACCCGGTGGTCAAGATCGCGCGGTGGGCGGCGTTGTCGGCGGGTTCGGAGGCGCTGTCGACCCTGCAGCGTCTCGACGCCGCGGCGGGCGCCAAGATTCTGGACGCCGATGACGTGTCGAGCCTGCGTGACTGCTTTGTGTGGCTGTTGCGGCTCCGCTGGCGCAACCGCGCAGGCGCCTGGCTTGACGGTGGACGGCTGACCGATGTCGTCTTGCTGTCGGACATGGCACCCCAGGAGCGGGCGGCGCTGCGCAATGTGGCCCGCGAGGTGGCCCGCATCAGGCGCAAGCTCACCTTTCTGACCGCGACAGCGTCGTTTCGCTGACCCATGGCAGCCGATCCCCGCGACCAGCTGCCCGAGCCGCTGCGCCATGCCGTCGACCAGACGGTGGCAGCCGAACGGCTCGAGGGCTGGCAGCCGTCCCCGGAGCACCTGAATGACCTGGTCCGCCTCGCCCGCGACGAGGTCGGGTTCGGCGACTACCTGGCCGCCTACCGGGCCCGATATCCAACCGCTGCCCGGGGGCAGGCGCGCACTTACGGCCGTGTCTTCCGGCGCGGCGGGCCTTACCTGATCGCGGGAACGACGCTGTTGCGCAACAACTTCGGCGCCGATACCCACGACATGCTGCAGGATCTCGAATACATCGCCACCGCGGGCCGGATCCTGCAGTGGCACCGCCGACTCATCGACGGCGGGGTGGGCGTCGACGCAGTGGATGTCCGCATGCTGCACCGACACGCGTTCGCCGATGTCTACCCGTGGGCGGGGAACTACCGCAGCATCGAACTGCGGCGCGGTGACACGCTTTTCGTCCCGCAGTCGGCAGTGGTCCAGGCGATGACCCGCATCGAGGCGGGCGCCCGGCAGCCGGCCGCCACCGGCGTGGAGCTTGACACCGCCGCGCTGAGTTACGAGTTGGCCCGGCTCTACACCGATTACAACTACGTCCACCCGTTCCGGGAAGGCAACGGCCGCACCGGCACGCTGCTGCTGCACACGGTGGCGTCACTGTGCGGCCGCCGCCTTGACCTCACGTCGGTGACCCGCGAACAGTGGTACGCCGCGTCGCGCGACAGCGCGCCGGCCGGTCGCGACGGCCAGGCCGACCACCGGCCGTTCCTGCCACTCTTCGCGCGGGCGCTGCGCTGATGACCGGGCGGTCAGCGGCGAAATAATCCGCCGAAGACACCCGCCTTGGGCTTGCGACCGGAATCGGCCTTGCACGTGCATCTCTGGGATTCGGGTACGGATTTCATGACGCTGTCGACATGTTCGCCGCAGCCTCCCCAGCTGGTCTTGTGACAGGTGGGGCACTGGACGAGGTAACACATGATTTCTCCCGGAGGTCAGTCGTAGGTGGTCTTGGGCTTGGACTAAAGGGCAGCCGCGGTCTTTCGGGCGGCGATCTTGGCGTGCACGTCGGCCATGTCGAGAGACTCGACCCGCGCTATCAAGTCCTCGAGTGCCGCGGGAGGCAGCGCTCCGGGCCGGCTGTAGACGAGTACGCCTTCCCGGAAGGCCATGATGGTCGGAATCGATCGGATCTCCATGGCCGCGGCGAGTTCGCGCTCGGTTTCGGTGTCAACCTTGGCGTGGACGACCTCCGGGTGTGCTTGCGAGGACCGCTCGAAAACCGGCGCGAAGGCTCGGCAGGGTCCGCACCATGACGCCCAGAAGTCGACGAGCACGATCGGGTTGTCCAGGATCGTGGATTCGAAATCCTCGAAGCCCAGGTTTGTGGTGGCCATTGTGGTGTCCTTTCGGTGACGTTGCGATGGTGGTCAGGCGAGTGCGTGCGCGTCGGCCCACTCGTTGTAGCCGCCGACGAGGTCCGAAACCTGCTCGAAGCCCTGGGCCCGCAGCAATGACGCGGCCACACTCGAGCGCCAGCCACCGGCGCAATGGACCACGATCGGCTTGTCCGCAGGGACCTGCTCCAGCCGGGTGCGCAGCTGTGCCAGCGGAATCGGGATCGCACCGGGGATGGTGCCGGACTCCCGCTCGCCGGGATTGCGGATGTCGATGAGCGTCACGGCGTCGTCGGCCAGCAGGTGGTCCAACTCGGTGACGGCGGTCCGGGGCGCGGTGCGCACCAAGTCCTGCAATTCGGTCGGGAACACGGCGCCGCGGCCGACGCTGAGGTAGCCGATCGCATTATCCGAGCCGATGCGGGCCAGCCGCAGTGCGGCGTCCTGCTCCTCGCCGGGGTAGGTGATCAGCGCGATCTTCTCGCCCACCTCGGCGACCATGCCACCGGTCTCGGCGAACCGGCCGTCGAAGCCGACGTTGACCGAGCCGCGCAGATGCCCGACCGCGAAGTCGTCGACCGAACGCGCGTCCACGACGCGGATACCGGCCTCCAGTGCGTTACGGATCTGCCCCGGAGTCATCTCAGGGATTTTTCGTCCCTGCTGCAGCAAGGGGTGGACCCGCTTGTTCATCGCCGCGTCGGCGGAGAAGTACGCCGGCGCCGCCGGCTGCCCGTTGGTGATCAGCTCGACGAAGTCGTCCTCGCTCATCGGCTGCACCGACGGGTTGGTGCGGCGTTGTTCACCGATCGTGGAGGTCAGCTCGGTCGACAGGTTCTTGCCGCAGGACGATCCCGCGCCGTGCGCGGGCATCACCTTCACCTGGTCGGGCAGCGCCAGTAGCTTGTCGTGAATCGTGAGATACATCGCCCGCGCCAGCTCCGCAGTCGAGCTGTCACCGATGTTGACCAGGTCTGGGCGGCCCACATCGCCGATGAACAGCGAATCACCGGTCAGCACTGCGGTGGGTTCGGCGCCGGGATGCTCACGAACCAGCACGCTGATCGACTCCCAGGTGTGTCCCGGGGTTGACAGGATCTCCAGGTCGACCTCGCCCAGGGAGATGTGCTCGCCGTTGGCCAGCCGACGGATGGGGTAGTCGGTCTGGGCGGACTCGCCGAACCCGATCCACGCTCCGGTCGCCTCGACCAGTTCCAGGTGCCCGGAGACGAAGTCGGCGTGGAAGTGGGTGTTGATGACCCCTTCGATCGTGAGCCCGTACTTCTTGGCGTCGAGGAGGTAGTCGGTGATGTCGCGGCGCGGGTCGACAACGATGGCGCGCCCGGTCGTTTCGTCTCCGATCAGATACGACGCGTGCGACAGACACTCGATGTAGTACTGCTCGAGGATCATCGTTCTCTTTCCTTAATTCGACTGCGGTAACGCCATCCTGGCATATACCCCTACGGGTATGTCAAGTACCCCCGGGGGTATATCTATTCCGAGCTTGCACATACCCCGGCGGGTATGCTTATGATGGTGGCACAATACCCCCTATGGTATGTAGGGCTACAGATTGGAAGGGCCGTATGAACGCACCGACACCCGCCACCATCGATTCGGCAGACCTGCGGGCTCTGCTGGATTCCGGGTCACCTCCACGTCTGCTTGACGTTCGCACGCCCGGCGAGTTCGAGACTGTTCATATCGCCGGCGCCTACAACGTGCCGCTCGACCTGCTGCGCGAGCACCGCGACGAGATCCTTGCGCACCTCGATCAGGACGTGGTCTTGGTGTGTCGTTCCGGTCAGCGCGCAGCGCAGGCGGAAGAGACGCTGCGCAAGGCCGGTATGACCAACGTGCACATTCTCGACGGCGGAATCACCACCTGGGAGGCCAAGGGTTTGGCGGTGACACGCGGTGCCCAGCGCTGGGACCTGGAAAGGCAGGTTCGGCTGGTCGCTGGCCTGATCGTGGCGCTGAGTGTCCTCGCCAGCATCTTCATCCCGGGTCTGAAGTGGCTGGCCTTCGCGATCGGGGCGGGACTGGTCTTCGCGGCGCTGACCAACACCTGCGCGATGGGCATGTTGCTCGCCCGCCTGCCCTACAACCGCGGCGCGACCTGTGACGCGCAGACGATCGTCGCCCAGCTGGTCGACTCCGCAGCCAATCGGAAGGAACGGAGCTAGCCGACATGATCGCGTTGACAGTTGCCCTGGCGGTGTTCGTCGGCATTTCGCTGGGCTTGCTCGGTGGCGGCGGATCGATCCTGACCGTCCCGCTACTGGCGTACGTCGCCGGCATGGACGCGAAACAGGCCATTGCGACCTCACTGCTGGTGGTTGGCGCCACCAGCGCCGTCGGCGCGATCACGCACGCGCGGGCTGGACGGGTGCAATGGCGCACCGGCTTGCTCTTCGGCACGGCGGGTATGGCAGGCGCCTACGCGGGTGGCATGCTGTCCCGGTTCATCCCGGGTACCGTCCTGCTGCTGGGCTTCGCCATGATGATGATCGCCACCGCGATCGCGATGCTGCGCGGACGTAAGAACATCGCTGCAGTCGACGGCGGGCAAACAATGCCGGTGATCAAGATCCTGGCCGAGGGACTCGTCGTCGGCCTGGTGACCGGACTCGTCGGCGCCGGTGGCGGGTTCCTGGTGGTGCCGGCCCTGGCCCTGCTCGGCGGGCTGCCGATGCCGGTGGCGGTCGGTACGTCGCTGATCGTGATCGCGATGAAGTCCTTCGCCGGTCTGGCTGGATATCTGTCCACCGTGCAGATCGACTGGGGTGTGGCCGGCATGGTCACCGCTGCTGCCGTGGCCGGCGCTCTCATCGGCGCGCGGCTGACTGCGATGGTCAACCCCGACGCGCTGCGCAAGGCCTTCGGATGGTTCGTGTTGGGGATGTCGTCGGTGATTCTTGCTCAGGAGGTCCATCTCTCCGTCGGTATCGTAGCGGCGGCGTTGACCGTTATCGCCGGCGGAATCTACGCCGTCTGCAGCCGGACCGACCACTGCCCGTTGCGCCGGCTCGCCCATCGCCCCACGGTCAGCCCAGGCGCGACCTGACAGCGTCCTATACCCCCACGGGTAACATCGAAACAAGCATGACTAGTAGGAGGAATATGCCATGGTTGGTGACGAAGACAGCATCGCCGCGGTACTGAATCGCCTACGGCGCGCACAGGGGCAGCTCGCCGGCGTGATCTCGATGATCGAGCAGGGCCGCGACTGCAAGGACGTGGTGACCCAGCTCGCAGCGGTCTCCCGTGCCCTGGACCGAGCCGGGTTCAAGATCGTCGCGACCGGGCTTCGGGAATGCGTCAGCGGCGTGGGCACCGAGGGCGCCCAGCCGATGACCGAAGCCGAATTGGAAAAACTGTTCCTCGCGCTCGCGTGACAAAGACTGTGGATAGGAATCACCCGTGAAAATCGCACTGTCTACAAAGCTGCACACCTCGTTTGACGACGCGGTCAAACGCACCCGGGATGCGCTGGCACAGCAGGGGTTTGGCGTACTGACCGAGATCGACATGAAGGCGACGCTGAAGGCCAAGCTCTCCGAAGATATGGAGGACTACCTCATCCTCGGTGCCTGCAACCCGCAGTTCGCCCATCGAGCGGTCAACGTGGACCGCCGGATCGGGGTGCTCCTGCCGTGCAACGTCGTGGTGCGGGCCGACCCCGCCGAGCCCGACACCGTCATCATCGACGCGATGAACCCTCGCCTGATGGTCGACGTGACCGAAGAGCCCGGTTTGGTCGAGATCGCCGACGCGGTGGCCGGACGACTGCAGCAGGCCATCGACAGCCTCGACAAAGCGTGAACTCCGCCCGATGAACTCCGCTGGGGGTAACGCGGAGGGATACCGGGCCCTGGTCGTCGATGACGAGGCGCCGTTGGCCGAAGTCGTCGCAAGCTATCTCGAGCGGGAGAATTTCGAGGTCAGCGCCGCGCACAACGGGATGGACGCGCTGAGGATCGCGCGCAATATCGACCCCGACGTCGTTGTCCTCGATCTGGCCCTGCCGGGCATCGACGGCCTTGAGGTGTGCCGTCAACTGCGGACCTTCTCCGACGCCTACGTACTCATGCTCACCGCGCGTGACACCGAGATCGACACCGTCGTCGGGCTGGCCGTCGGCGCTGATGACTACATGACCAAACCGTTCAGTCCCCGCGAGTTGGTCGCGCGCATTCGTGCCATGCTGCGACGGCCCCGCTCCGCACCGCCGCACCCGGGCGGCACCGCCGAGTCGGCCGAGGCTCCGCCACGGACGTTCGGTGCACTGCGCGTCGACGTGGCCGGCCGCGAAGTGCATCTCGGCGATGATCCGATCATGTTGACCCGCACCGAGTTCGACGTGCTGGCAACGCTGTCGTCAAGGCCCGGCCTGGTGTTCAGCCGCCGCCAACTCCTCGAGGCCGTATGGGGGGAGTCCTGGGTCGGCAACGAACATCTCATCGACGTGCACATCGGGCACCTGCGCCGCAAACTCCGTGACGACCCCGGTACGCCCCGCTACGTGTCCACCGTCCGCGGTGTGGGATATCGGATGGGCAGCGGCCAGTGACATCGTCGGCTCCCGCCGCGCCGCCCTTCGGAACCGGTTCCGTGCGTCGTGGTCCCGGCATCCGCGCGCGGCTGCTGCTGGCCCAGGCCGCGGTCCTGATCGCCGGTGTCGCCACGACGGCTGTGGTCGCTGCCGTCGTCGGGCCACCACTGTTTCGCGAACACCTCCTCCGCGCCGGCGTGCCCGCCGAGTCCCACGAACAGTTTCACGCCGAACAGGCCTACCGGTACGCCACGGCCATCTCCGTCGGTGTCGCCCTCGCCGCGGCCGCGCTGACTGCGCTGGTGGTGACCTGGTACATCAGCCGCCGCCTGCAACGCTCGCTTACCGACGTGTCCTTCGCCGCGACGGAGGTCGCGAACGGCCGCTACGACATCCGGGTGTCACCCCCGCAGCTGGGCGAGGACTTCGACGCGCTCGCGCACGCCTTCAACCAGATGGCCGCAAGGCTCGGATCGATCGAAGCCGGCCGCCGACAGCTGTTGGGCGATCTCGCCCACGAGATCCGCACGCCGGTGTCGGTGCTGGACGCCTACATGGAGGCGCTGGAGGACGACGTCAAGAGCCTGGACGCCGAGACCACCTCCGTGCTGCGCGATCAGACAGCCAGACTCGTGCGTTTTTCGGAGGACGTCGCAGCATTGGCGCAAGCCGAAGAGGGCCAGACATCCGTCGAACCGACATGGGTTTTGCCGGAGACCCTGATATCGACCGCGCTGGCCGCCGCGGCGGATCGCTGCGAGGCGGGGGCGATATCGCTGACCTCGCACGTGCCGGCCGGTCTTCCCCGACTGTGGGCCGACCCGCAGCGGCTCGGCCAGGTGTTGGGCAACCTTCTGGATAACGCCGTGTGTCACACGCCGCCGCACGGGCAGATCGACGTCGCGGCCACCGCCGGGCATCGTCAGCTCACCATCACCGTGACCGACACCGGTGACGGTGTCGCCGCCGAGCACCTCCCGCACCTGTTCGAGCGCTTCTATCGCGTGGACACCGCGCGTGACCGCGCCCGGGGCGGCACGGGGATCGGCTTGGCGATCGCGAAGGCGATCGTCGAGGCGCATCGCGGCCGGATCAGCGTGCGCAGCCGTGGACCGGGGACCGGCACCGCCGTCGAGGTCGCACTGCCCCTTGGCGAACCGCAGCCGAACCGGCCACAGTGACTACAGCGTCGGCAGGATGTCTTCCATGGTGTTGATCTCCCGCTGCTGGGCGTCGACGATCGATCGCGCCATCGCGATGGTGGCGGGGTACTGGCCGGCGCCGATCTCGGTCTGAGCCATGGTGATCGCGCCGCGGTGGTGCTCGATCATCTGCGTCAGAAACAGCCGGCTGGCGTCGGCGCCCTGGGCGTTCTGCAGGGCTGCCATGTCCTCATCGGACATCATCCCTTCACCGCCGCCCATGCCCGGCATTCCGTCGTGACCCGGCATTTCGGTCATTCCGCCCTGACCGGGCATGTCCATGTCCCCGGTCTGCATCGGCATGCTCGGCTGTCCCCATTGGCTCAGCCAGCCCTGCATTGTCTCGATCTCCGGGCCCTGGGCCGCCTTGATCTGGTTGGCCAGCGTGATCACCCGCGGGTCGATGCCCTGCTTGGCGAGCAGCATGTCGCTCATCTGGATCGCCTGCTCGTGATGCGGGATCATGTGCCGCGCAAACATGACATCGGCGTTGTTGTGCGCGTCGGTGGTCGCCACCGACGAGGTGGTACCGGACTGGCTCACCAGGGCGGTGCTCGGTGAGGACTGGTTGCTCGAGTTGCCGCACGCGGTGAGCGTCGCCAGGGTCGTCAGTGCGGCCGCAGCAAGGGCCAGGGACTGTTTCTTCATGGCCGCAGCCTTCCGCTGATATGTATGGCCGCCCCAGTCGTTCGATGAAGTTTCGGTAAAGCGGGGATTACCCGAGCGGCCGCAGCACGATCGGCATGCCGTCCATCGGCAGCGGCATGCCGCCGTAGTCCCAGCGCGGCCGGTAGTCGGGCCGGGCCAGCTCGAGGCGGTAGCGGCGCAGCAGGCGGTGGATCACGGTCTTGATCTCCAGCTGCCCGAAGACCATCCCGATGCACTTGTGCGCACCGCCGCCGAACGGGGCAAAGGCATAGCGGTGCCTCTTGTGTTCCGCCCGCGGCTCGGCGAAGCGCTCGGGGTCGAACCTGTCGGGTTCGGTCCACAGCTCCGGCAGCCGGTGGTTCATGCCGGGCCAGGTCCACACATTGGTGCCTGCGGGCACGTAGTAGCCGAGCAGGTCGGTGTCGCGCACGGTCTGGCGCAGATTGAACGGCAGCGGCGTGACCATGCGCAGCGACTCGTTCATCACCAGGTCGAGGGTCTCCAGTTTCTCCAGCGCCTCGATGTCGAGTGGTCCGTCGCCGATCCGGGCCGACTCGTCGCGGGCGCGCTCCTGCCACTCCGGGTGTGCGGCAAGGTGATACGCCATCGTCGTGGTCGTCGACGTGGAGGTGTCATGGGCGGCCATCATCAGGAAGATCATGTGGTTGACGATGTCGGTGTCGGAGAAGCTGTTGCCGTCCTCGTCCACGGTGTGACACAGCACCGTGAGCATGTCGGTGCCCTCGGCGTTGCGGCGCTCCCTGACGCGGGCGGCGAAGTACTCCTCGAGCACCCGGCGGCCCTTGAGGCCGCGCCACCACTTGAACGGGGGCGCGCTGAACCGCACGATCGCCCCGCCCGCACGGGTGGTCGCGGCGAAGGCATGGTTGACCTTTGTCACCAGTTCGCGATCGGTGCCCGGCTGGTGGCCCATGAAGACCACCGAGGCGATGTCGAGCGCCAGCTCCTTCATCGCCGGATAGAACAGGAAGCGCGGGTCGTCGGTCGCCCAATCGTGGGCCACCACCTGCGAAGCCACGGCGTCGATGTGCTCGACGTAGCCGGCCAGCCGGCTACGGGTGAAGGCCTCCTGCATGATCCGCCGGTGCTGCATGTGCTCGTCGAAGTCGAGCAGCATCAGGCCGCGGTTGAAGAACGGGCCGATGATCGGATGCCAGCCCTTCTGGGAGTAGTCCTTGTTGCGGTTGGAAA
>CAZDYH010000009.1:8813-31849 GCA_964509355.1 uncultured Mycobacterium sp. | reverse complement strand
CCGGAGTGGTCGGGCAGTTCGCGGCGCCGGCGCTGGCAGAGGAAGTGGCAGCAGGCCCGCTCTGGCCTGATGAGCAAGCGGTCAGGCTGACGGCGACGCCGAGCAGAAGCGCCACGGCGAGGCCAGCCGTGCGAGTCCCGGGGTAGGTCATAACGGTAACGATAACCGTTTTCGATAGAGCTTGGCGACACGCCCCGGTATCTTGAGCCGTCGAAGTTCAATGCAGGCTGCAACGGCAGGAGGGCACACGGTGGCCGAGAAGCCCGGTTCGCACATTGCCGCAGACAGCCCGCAGCGCTACCAGCGGCTTCGCATCTACAACGCGCTGATGGGGCTTTTCCACTTCGTGCAGGGTGTGGTGATCCTCGTTCTGGCGACCGACTTCACGCTGCCGGTGACCGCAACGTTCCCCGCAGGCCCTCCCGGGACTCCGCCATCATCTCCCACGACGCTTTTCGACGTGAGCATCGCCTGGGGAGTCGCCGCGTTCTTCTTCCTCTCCGCAATCGCGCACTGGATGGTTTCCCTCGTCGTCTTCCCCTGGTACGTGAACAATCTCAAGCTCCGTCGCAACTACGCGCGGTGGATCGAGTACGCCGTCAGTTCGACCGTCATGGTGATTCTCATCGCCCTGCTCCCGGGCATCACTGAGTTCGCCGCGCTCATCGGGTTGGCAACAGCGAACGTGTCGATGATCCTGTTCGGTCTGCTCCAGGAGAAGTACGAGAATCCGGGCAGCAGAGGCTGGCTGCCCTTCATCTTCGGCTGCATCACGGGCATCGCGCCGTGGTTCGCAATCGGCTTCTACATCTGGGCGCCCGGCTCGACCGTCGAGCCGCCCGGCTTCGTCTACGCGATCTTCGTGTCGCTGTTCGTCTTCTTCAACGCCTTCGCACTCAACCAGTGGCTCCAGTACAAGCAGGTCGGCAAGTGGCGTGACTACCTGTTCGGCGAGGCGACCTACATCACGCTCTCCCTCGTGGCCAAGTCAGCACTCGCATGGCAGGTGTTCTCGGGCACACTGAGCGCTTAGGCTTGCCGTCGTGGCAGCCGGCCGATCCGCAGTGGACCTCAACGCCGACCTCGGTGAGGGTTTCGGGGTGTGGCGGCTCGGTGACGATGACGCCATGCTCGACATCGTCACCAGCGCCAACGTCGCCTGCGGTTTCCACGCCGGCGATCCGGTCGGCCTGGCGCGCACCTGCCGCGCGGCGGCGCAGCGTGGAGTCCGGGTCGGTGCGCAGGTCGGTTATCTCGACCTGGCCGGGTTCGGCCGCCGTTACATCGACGTCGCGGCCGAGGACTTGACCGCCGACGTCATCTATCAAATCGGTGCTCTGCAGGCGCTTGCGCACGCCGCAGGCTCGGCGGTCAGCTACGTCAAACCCCATGGTGCGCTGTACAACACGATCGTCACCCATCACGCGCAGGCCCGTGCGGTGGCCGAGGCGGTACATGCGGTGGACCCGCAGCTGCCGGTGCTGGGCCTGGCGGGTTCGGTGTTCTTCGACGAGGCGCAGCGGCTCGGCCTGCGCACCGTGGCGGAGGCCTTCGCGGACCGGGCGTACCGACCCGACGGGCAGTTGGTGTCCCGCCGTGAGGCCGGCGCAGTGCTGGACGATCCGCAGCAGATCGCCGAGCGGGTGCTGGGCATGATCTCATCGGGACTGGTCACCGCCGTTGACGGGTCGACGATCCCGGTGCGCGTGGAATCGGTCTGCGTGCACGGTGATTCGCCGGGCGCGGTGCAGATCGCGACGGCGGTGCGCGAGCGGCTGCTGGCCGACGGCATCGAGCTGGCGGCGTTCGGCTGATGCGCCTGAAACTCGGTCGGCCTGACATCGGTTCCTACGCAGACAGATTCGACGTGCCCCGCGCCGTGGCGGGTGCGCCGCTGACGGTGACCTGGCTCGGGGTGGCGACACTGCTGCTCGATGACGGCACCTCGGCGCTGATGACCGACGGCTACTTCTCCCGGCCGAGCCTGCCGAGGGTAGTTGGCCGCCGCCTGGCACCTTCCCAGCCGCGTATCGACGGTTGCCTGTCCCGCGCAAGAGTGAGCCGGTTGGCGGCTGTCATTCCGGTACACACCCATATCGACCACGCCATGGACTCCGCCGTCGTCGCCGAACGCACCGGCGCGCGGTTGGTCGGCGGCGAGTCGGCGGCGAACGTCGGCCGCGGCCACGGGCTGGCCGAGGACCGCCTCGTGGTTGCGACACCGGGAACTGCCGTCACCCTTGGCGCGTATGAGGTCACGCTGATTGAGTCCCGGCACTGCCCGCCCGACCGGTTCCCGGGTGTGATCACCGCGCCCGTCGTACCGCCGGTGAAGGCTTCGGCGTACCGGTGCGGCGAGGCGTGGTCGACCCTGGTGCACCACCTGCCGTCCGGTCGACGGCTGCTGATCCAGGGCAGCGCGGGGTTTGTGCCGGATGCGCTCGCGGGGCAGCGGGCCGATGTCGCCTACCTGGGTGTCGGCCAGTTGGGCCTGCAGCCGGAGCGCTACCTCGTCGACTACTGGACCGAGACCGTTCGCGCGGTGGGCGCACGCCGCGTCGTACTGATCCATTGGGACGACTTCTTCCGGCCGCTGTCACAGCCGTTGCGCGCATTGCCCTATGCCACCGACAACCTGGACGTGTCGATGCGAGTGCTGAGCAGGCTGGCCGTTGACGACGGCATCGAAATGCACCTGCCGACAGTGTGGCAGCGCGAGGATCCCTGGGCTTGAGCCGACCTACCGTCGGCGTTGGCGAGCGATCTCGGCGAGCACCACCCCGGCGGCCACCGAGGCATTCAGCGACTCCGTTGGGCCGGCCATCGGTATCGACACGACGGTGTCGCAGTTCTGCCGCACCAGCCGTGACAGGCCCTTGCCCTCGGAGCCGACGACCACCACCAAGGGCCCAGTGCCGTCCAGCTCATCGAGGGTGGTGTCACCGCCGGCATCCAGGCCGACGATCTGCAGGCCCGCATCGGCCCAGTCCTTGAGCGTGCGGTTGAGGTTGGTGGCCCGCGCCACCGGCACCCGGGCGGCCGCGCCGGCGCTGGTTCGCCAGGCCACCGCCGTCACCGATGCCGAGCGCCGCTGCGGGATCAGCACGCCGTGGCCGGCGAATGCCGCGACCGAACGCACGATCGCGCCCAGATTGCGGGGGTCGGAGATGTTGTCCAGCGCCACCAGCAGTGCGGGCGAGGTGTCGCTGGTGGCGGTGGCGAGCAGATCGTCCGGATGGGCGTAGGAATACGGCGGCACCTGCAGCGCGATGCCCTGGTGCAGCCCGTTGGTACTCATCCGGTCCAGGTCGGTGCGCGGCACCTCGAGGATCGCGATGCCCCGATCGGCCGCCCGCGTGACGGATTCGGTCAACCGCTCGTCGGCCTCGGTGCCCAGTGCGACATACAGCGCGCTGGCCGGCGCACCGGCGCGTAGGCATTCCAGCACCGGGTTACGGCCGAGCACGATCTCAGTGTCGTCGGTGCGCTTGGCCGGCCGGCGCCCTGCCGGCTTGGCGGCCCGCTTGGCCGCTGGGTGTTTGGGCCGCAGATGGGCCGGCGGGGTGGCGCCGCGACCTTCCAGACCGCGCCTGCGGATACCGCCGGAGCCGACGGTCGGGCCCTTCTTGCTGCCGGGTTTGCGGACAGCACCCCGGCGCTGAGAGTTTCCGGCCATCTACGTAATGTCCCGCCTCATCTATTTTTCCAAGTCCAACAGGGCCCACTGTGGCCCGTCGGCGGTGTCGGTGACCTCGATTCCGGCCTCCTTCAGCCGGTCCCGGATCTCGTCGGCCTGCGCCCAGTTGCGCTGCTCGCGGGCGTCCTGACGGCGCTGCAACTCCGCATGCACCAACACGTCGACCGCCGCCAGAGCCGCCGACGCCTCGTCGCGGGATTCCCAGCGCCCGTCGAGCGGGTCGCAGCCCAGGATGCCCGTCATCGCCCGGATCGAGCCGGCGTACGCAAGCGCCGCGTCGTGGTCGCCGGCGTCGAGCGCACGGTTGCCCTCGGCGCGCGCACTGTGCACCTCGGCCAGCGCGATCGGCACCGCGAGGTCGTCGTCCAGGGCGGTGGCGAACCGGGGGGTCCACTCACCGGGTACGACGGCGCCGACGCGGCTGCGCACCCGATGCAGGAAATCCTCGATGCCGTTGTAGGCGTTGACAGCGTCCTGCAGGGCGGTTTCGGAGAACTCCAGCATCGAGCGGTAGTGGGCACTGCCCAGGTAGTAGCGGAGTTCGGCGGGCCGCACCCGTCGCAGCACTGCCGGAATGGACAGCACATTGCCCAGCGACTTGCTCATCTTCTCGCCACCCATGGTGACCCAACCGTTGTGCAGCCAGTAACGGGCGAACGCGTCGCCGGAAGCCCGCGCCTGCGCGATCTCGTTCTCGTGATGCGGGAACACCAGATCCATTCCACCGCAATGGATATCGAACTCGCCGCCCAAGTATGCGTGCGCCATCGCCACGCACTCCGAATGCCAGCCCGGACGCCCCCGGCCCCACGGTGTCGGCCAGTGCGGCTCACCCGGTTTGGCGCCCTTCCACAGCGTGAAGTCGCGCTGATCGCGCTTGCCGGTGGCCACACCCTCGCCCTGGTGGACGTCGTCGATCCTGTGACCGGACAGCGCCCCGTACTCCGGGAAGCTGAGCACGTCGAAATAGACGTCCCCGCCGCCGGCATAGGCATGGCCGGTGTCCACCAGCCGCTGGATCAGCTCGACGATCTGGGTGATGTGGCCGGTCGCCCGCGGCTCTGCCGACGGCGACAGCACCCCGAGAGCGTCGTAGGCGGCCGAGAACGCGCGTTCGTGGGTCGCGGCCCACTCCCACCAGGGTCGGCCCGCAGCGGCCGCCTTGTTGAGGATCTTGTCGTCGATATCAGTCACGTTGCGGATGAACGCCACGTCGTAGCCCTTGGCGAGGAGCCAGCGCCGCAGCACGTCGAACGCCACGCCGCTGCGGACGTGCCCGATGTGTGGCAGGCCCTGCACGGTGGCACCGCAGAGATAGATGGAAACGTGGCCCGGCCGCACCGGGACGAAATCGCGCACGGCACCGGTCATGGTGTCGTAGAGCCGCAGGCCGGCGCGATCGGTCACGACGGGCCAGCTTACCGACCTAGTCGGCGCGAACCACCAATGCCGTCGCGATTGCCGCCAAGCCCTCGCCGCGGCCGGTCAGCCCCAGCCCGTCGGTGGTGGTCGCCGATACCGAAACCGGTGCGGCGAGGATGCCGGACAGCAGCTCCTGGGCCTCGGTACGCCGCGGCCCCACCTTGGGCCGGTTGCCGATGACCTGCACGGCCGCGTTGCCCACCAGATAGCCCTGCCGGGTCAGCAGAACGCGGACGTGGCGCAGCATGTCGGCGCCGGTCACGCCGGCCCAGCGGGGATCGTCGACACCGAACACCACGCCGAGATCGCCCAGCCCCGCCGCGGACAACAGCGCATCGCACAGTGCGTGCACGGCGACGTCGCCGTCGGAGTGACCCGCGCAGCCGTCGGCTCCGTCGAACAGCAGGCCGAGCAGCCAGCACGGCCGCCCCGGCTCGATGGGATGCACATCGGTGCCCAGCCCGATACGCGGAAGGGCACTCATGGCAGGTTCCGCACGACTGCTTCGGCGAGCAGCAGGTCCAGCGCCGTCGTGATCTTGAATGCCAGCGGATCGCCGTCGACGACCTGCACCTGGCCGCCGATATGTTCGACCATGGATGCGTCGTCGGTGAATTCGGCTGCGCCGGCCCGTTCGTAGGCGCGCCGCAACAGCTCGGTCTGAAAGCCCTGTGGTGTCTGAACGGCGCGCAAACCGGACCGCTCAGGGGTACCGATCACGACGCCGTTGGCATCGACAGCCTTCACGGTGTCGGTCAGCGGCAGGGCCGGCACGACCGCCGGATGGCCCGAGCGCAACATCTCCACGACCCGCACGATGAGCGAAGGAGGCGTCAGCGCGCGTGCCGCGTCGTGAACCAGCACCAGCTCGGGATCCCCCACGGCGGCAAGCGCCAGCCGGACTGACTCGGCCCGATCGGCCCCGCCGGCGACAACCTTGACCCTGCCTTCCCTACCGCCCAGGATCCGAGTGGCTTCGTCGGTGCGGTCCGCGGGGACGGCCACTAACACGGCGTCGACAACGCCGGACTCCAGCAGACCCGTCAGGGCCCTGTCCAACAGGGTGCGACCGCCAAGATCAACGAATGCCTTAGGCACACCAGCGCCCAACCGCTCACCCGAACCAGCGGCCGTGACTATCGCGACCGTGCTCGGCACCGATCCCTCCGGGGATTCAGGACGCGGCGGCCAGCACCTCGTCGAGGATGGTTTCCGCCTTGGCGTCGTCGGTGTTCTCGGCCAACGCCAACTCGCCGACGAGGATCTGCCGGGCCTTGGCCAGCATCCGCTTCTCACCGGCCGACAGTCCGCGCTCCTGGTCGCGGCGCCACAGGTCGCGAACCACCTCGGCGACCTTGTTGACGTCGCCGGAAGCGAGCTTCTCGAGATTGGCCTTGTAGCGGCGCGACCAGTTGGTCGGCTCCTCGGTGTGCGGGGCACGCAGCACCTGGAAGACCTTGTCCAGGCCCTCCTGCCCAACCACATCGCGCACGCCGACGTACTCAGCATTGTCAGCGGGCACTCGAACGGTGAGATCTCCCTGCGCCACCTTCAAGACGAGATATTCCTTTTGTTCGCCCTTGATGGTTCGTGTTTCGATCGCCTCGATCAACGCAGCACCGTGGTGTGGATAGACAACGGTGTCTCCGACCTTGAAAATCATCAGATTCGAGCCCCTTTCGCTACTCCATGCTAACACGGCGCCCAGACACGTGCGGAACAACGGTGCAGGTCAGGGGCACCGCAGATGAAGAGCAGGGGTTGACACGACGACGAATCCGTGCAATGCGCGCGTCTTCAGGGACTGCTAGCGACAACCCGAGCCTACTCTTCGTGCTGCCCAGTCCGGCCTTCCGCTACCACGCATCCGCGCTACCCACTACTGTGCATAGTCGAACCCCGGCGGCCGTCATCGCACCTACCGCCGCCCGAGCAGGAGGCCTGAGTGAACCGCCGCAATACCCGCCTCTCGGCCGGGACCGCAGGACTCGCCGCATGCGGGCTGGTCGTTTTCGCCACCCTCACCGGCTGCAGTGCCGGCCAGATCGCGCAGACCGCCACCCAGGAGCCGGCCGTCAACGGCACCAGCGGTCTGGTCGAGCACGTCGCGCTGCGCAACGTACATCTGCAGGCCGTGCAGACCGGGGACTACCTGGAGCCCGGCCGCTCCGTGGAGCTGATGCTGGTGGCCAGCAACGACTCTCCCGACATCGACGACAAGCTCGTCGGGATCACCTCCGATGTGGGCACGGTGACAGTGACGGGCGACACCGAGCTACCCGCCGCCGGCGTGCTGATCGTCGGCGCCCCGGACGGCCAGGACGTGACACCACTGGACACGGTGGAGGCCGCGGACGCGGCCTCCGCGACCGTGGACCTGGCCAAGCCGATCACCAACGGGCTGACCTACAACTTCACCTTCAACTTCGAGAAGGCCGGGCAGACCACGCTCGCCGTGCCGATCTCCGCCGGAGACGCGCCCAGGCAGGGACCCGCGTCCGCGCCCGCCGAACATCCGTAGCAATCTGTCGCACCCGCCCGATACCGTCACGACGTGGCTAAGGCGCGCATTCAGCATCGCTGCTCGGAATGCCACCACGTCACCGCGAAGTGGGTGGGCCGCTGCCCGGAGTGCGGCACCTGGGGCACGGTCAACGAGGTGGCCGGACTCACCGCACTCGGCGGTGGCAGCCAACGGTCGGCGGCCCCGGCTTCCCCGGCGGTACCGATCACCTCGATCGATCCCGGCCACACCCGTCACTTGCACACCGGTGTCAGCGAACTCGATCGCGTGCTCGGCGGCGGCCTGGTACCCGGTTCGGTCACACTGCTGGCCGGCGATCCGGGCGTCGGTAAGTCGACGCTGCTGCTCGAGGTCGTGCACCGCTGGGCGCAGTCCGGCCGGCGTGCCCTGTATGTTTCCGGCGAGGAATCCGCGGGCCAGATCCGGATGCGCGCCGAGCGGACGGACTGCAGCCACGACGAGGTGTACCTGGCCAGCGAATCCGACCTTCATGCGGTGCTCGGCCACATCGAGGCCGTGCGGCCGACACTGGTCGTCATCGACTCGGTCCAGACCATGTCGACTACCGATGCCGACGGCGTGACCGGTGGCGTCACCCAGGTGCGGGCGGTGACCACCGCACTCACCATGGCCGCCAAGACCACCGGCGTCGCGATAGTGCTCGTCGGCCACGTCACCAAGGACGGCGCCATTGCGGGGCCGCGCTCCCTGGAGCACCTCGTTGACGTTGTGCTGCATTTCGAGGGCGACCGGAACTCGGCGCTGCGCATGGTTCGGGGCGTCAAGAACCGGTTCGGTCCCGCCGATGAAGTTGGCTGTTTTCTCCTGCACGACAACGGAATCGAGTGTGTCGCCGACCCGTCCGGGTTGTTCCTGGACCAACGCCCAGAGCCGGTCTCCGGCACTGCGGTGACAGTGAGCCTGGACGGTAAGCGTCCCCTCATCGGCGAGGTCCAGGCTTTGCTGGCTCCGCCGACAACGGCATCGCCCCGACGGGCGGTCAGCGGTATAGACCACGCCCGCGCGGCCATGATCACCGCCGTCCTGGAGAAGCGCGCCGGACTCGCCGTCAGCGCCTCCGACATCTATCTGTCCACCGTTGGCGGCATGCGGCTGACCGACCCGTCATCGGATCTGGCGGTGGCGCTGGCCATGGCCTCCGCCTACGGCGACCTGCCGCTGCCCACCACCACCGTGGTGATCGGCGAAGTCGGCCTGGCGGGCGACCTGCGGCGGGTCAGCGGCATGGAACGCCGGCTGACCGAGGCCGCGCGGCTGGGCTTCACCGCGGCCGTTGTCCCACCCGGCTGCAAGACCGTGCCGAACGGTCTGCACGCGATGGAGGCGGCCACCATCAGCGCTGCGCTTGCCATTCTGATCCGCATCGCCGAACTGCCGACCAGCAAACTCCCCGAGCTACGTGTGCCGGACGGGGCGTTGGAAATGCCGGCCGGGGGGGAGAATGGATGCCCGTGACCGCGATCAACAGGACTTCGGCGATGTCGTCCTCCCCCTCACTGCGCGAGACGGTCGGGCGGCTGGCACCGGGCACCGCCCTGCGCGACGGTCTGGAGCGCATCCTGCGGGGGCGGACCGGTGCGCTGATCGTGCTGGGTTATGACGACAGCGTGGAAGCCATCTGTGACGGCGGCTTCGCCATCGATGTCCGGTACGCGCCGACACGGCTGCGGGAGCTGTCGAAGATGGACGGCGCGGTGGTGCTGTCCACCGACGGCACCCGCATCCTGCGGGCCAATGTCCAGCTGGTACCCGATCCGTCCATACCTACCGACGAATCCGGCACGCGACACCGGTCGGCGGAGCGCGCCGCCATCCAGACCGGTTACCCCGTGGTGTCGGTCAGCCACTCGATGAGCATCGTGACGGTTTACGTGGCCGGGGAGCGCCATGTCGTGGCCGACTCCGCAACCATCCTGTCACGGGCCAATCAGGCGATCGACACGCTGGAGCGCTACAAGACCCGGCTCGACGAGGTCAGCCGCCAGCTCTCGACGGCGGAAATCGAGGACTTCGTCACGCTACGTGACGTGATGACGGTGGTGCAGCGGCTGGAGATGGTCCGCCGTATCGGCCTTGAAATCGACTACGACGTGGTGGAACTGGGCACCGACGGCCGCCAGCTGCGACTGCAGCTGGAGGAGCTGCTCGGCGGCAATGACACCGCCCGCGAGCTGATCGTGCGTGACTACCACGCCAACCCCGAACCGCCCTCGAAGGGGCAGGTGGCCACCACCCTCGAGGAACTCGACAACCTGTCGGATACCGATCTGCTCGACTTGACAGCGCTGTCAAGGGTTTTCGGATACCCGTCGACAGCCGAGGCTCAGGACTCGGCGATGAGCTCGCGTGGCTATCGCGCGATGACCGGTATCCCGCGCCTGCAGTTCGCCCATGTCGATCTGTTGGTCAGGTCGTTTGGCTCGCTCCAGGGTCTGCTGGCGGCCAGCGCGACCGACCTGCAGTCCATCGAGGGTATCGGCGCGATGTGGGCCCGTCACGTGCGCGAAGGTCTGTCGCAGTTGGCGGAGTCGACCATCGCGGACCGGCTGGTTTAGGTCAGTTGCCCTCGGGCGGGGGTGACCCCTCCGCCGGTGCGGGCTCGGCGGGCGGAGGGGCGTCCGGCGCCGGCGCCTGCTCGGCGAGGATGAACGGGACCGATGCCGAGCGTAGATTGCCCAGTTGGACGACCAGGTTGTAGGTGCCCGGCCCGATCGGCTCACGCGGCAGCGGACATTGCGGAGCTGACCCCATCCCGGTCCAGGTCACCTCGGTGGTCACCTGCTCGCCGGGATTGAAGGTCTTGACCAGGGTCTCGTTGGACGGTGCGCAGTCGAGGTTGGACCACAAGCGCTTGTTGTCCAGCGAGTAAACGTACGCGGCGAGCACCGCGGCGCCGACATCGCGCTGGCAGGCCACCAAGCCGATATTCGTGACGACCATGGTGAATTTCGGTTGATCGCCGACGACGTAGCGCGGCTCGTTGGTCAGGCCCTTGACGGCCAGGGTCGAGTCGGGGCAGTCGTCACCCTCCATGAGCACCGGCGGCGGTTCGACGGCTGCGGTCGGCGTCTTTGTCGGAGCGGGGCTTTGCACTGCCGGCGGCATGACCGGTGTCTTGACCTCGGGCTGCGGGTTCCCTGATGCCTGGGATGTCCCGGGCTTGTTGGCATTCTTCGAGTTGGCTCCGGCGCCGGCGCCGCTCATGACGGCGACGAAGATCGCGATCGCGATCGCGACCACGACCACCGCAATGCCCAGCGCCAACCCCCTGCGCCGCCAGTAAATCTGTGGCGGTAGCGGGCCATGCGGTTCCAAATCCAGCACGTTCACACGGTAAGCCCAGGTCACCGTGAGCCGTCCGACCCGACTCGGCGTGTCGCGGTTCTGTACTGTGACCTTCCCGGCGCCCGTTAGGGGCTATTCGCCGATATCGCCCAGGTGATCGCGCAGCACCACCCGCCCGTCGGCGAGATGGTAAGTCAAGCCGACGATGGCGAGCGCGCCCGCGGCCACCCGCTCGGAGATGGCCGCCGAGCGGGCCATCAGCTGTGCGGCCGTCTCGTTCACATGCCGTACTTCGAACTCGTCGACGCGGGTCAGCCCGTCGCGGCGGCCCAGCAGGATCGACGGCGTCACCCGCTCGACGACGTCACGTACAAAGCCGACCGGAACCTGGCCGTCGTCCAGCGCGGACAGCGTTGCCTTCACCGCGCCGCAGCTGTCATGGCCCAGCACGACGATCAGCGGGACATTGAGGACGGTGACCGCATACTCCACCGATCCGAGCACCGCAGAGTCGATGACGTGTCCGGCAGTGCGCACGACGAACATGTCGCCCAGACCCTGATCGAAGATGATCTCGGCGGCCACCCGGCTGTCGGCACAGCCGAACACCACCGCGGTGGGCTGCTGCGCCCCGGCCAGGCTGGCGCGGTGCTCGATGCTCTGGCTGGGGTGCTCGGGCTTGCCCGCAACGAATCGCTCGTTACCCTCCTTGAGTGCCTTCCACGCGGCCACCGGATTCGTATAGGGCATGGCGCACATTCTGCCGTAGCGATTCTCCCGGTACCCGATGAGCCTGTTGCGCGAAGAGCGATGTGCCCGATGAGCATCGATGCGGACGAACTCCTTGACTGGTATGACCGCGCGCATCGCGATCTGCCCTGGCGGGATCCCCGCGTCAGTGCATGGCAGATCCTGGTCAGCGAGTTCATGCTGCAGCAGACCCCGGTGTCGCGGGTGCTACCGGTCTGGGTGGACTGGGTCGCGCGCTGGCCTACCGCCTCAGCGACGGCGGCTGCCAGCGCAGCCGACGTCCTGCGCGCCTGGGGCAAGCTGGGTTATCCGAGACGGGCCAAGCGCCTGCACGAGTGCGCCACGATGATCGCGCGTGACCACGGCGACGTGGTGCCTGATGACGTCGAGACGCTGCTGACCCTGCCCGGTGTCGGGCACTACACCGCACGGGCCGTGGCGTGCTTCGCCTATCGGCAGTCGGTGCCGGTGGTGGACACCAATGTGCGCCGCGTGGTCGCCCGCGCCGTGCACGGCAGCGCCGACGCCGGCTCGCCGTCAGCGGTCCGCGACCACGCCGACGTCGCTGCGCTGCTGCCGAATGACGCCACAGCGCACCGGTTTTCGGCTGCGCTGATGGAACTGGGAGCGACGGTGTGCACGGCGCGGACGCCGCGCTGCGGCCTGTGTCCGCTCAGCGCGTGTTCCTGGCGGACCGCGGGTTATCCACCGGCGGCTGCGGTGGCCCGCCGCGCCCAACCCTATGCGGGCACCGACCGCCAGGTTCGGGGCCGTCTGCTGGATGTGTTGCGCGGCGACGACTCCCCGGTCACCCGCGCGCAACTCGACGTGGCATGGCCGGCAGACACCGCGCAGCGTGACCGCGCGCTGGACTCGCTGCTCGTCGACGGCCTGGTCGAGCAGACCCCCGATGGGCGATTCGCGCTCCCCGGTGAGGCGCGTCCTCAGGCGCGCTCAGCGAGCGTCGCCAAGAACGACTCGACCGCCTTGCGGTAGATCCCCGGCGCCTCGTCGTGCACGAGATGACCGGCGCCGGGCACGTGCAAGTACGTCGCCCGGTGGCCGGTCTCATTCATTTCCAGCATCTGTCCGGGTGGTGTGACCGAGTTGCCGGCCTCGATGAGCAGCGCCGGCGACCGCACCGCCCGCCACTGCTCCCAGTAGTCCCGGGTACCCCACTGCGCGGCGATCTCGATCCACCGAGCCGTATGCCCGTGCAGCCGCCAACCGGTCGCGGTGCGATCGAAGGCCTCCATGAAGTACTGGCCGGCCACCGGCCCGAATTCATCGAACACCTGCCGGGCCGAGCCGAATTCGACTGGCAGCGCATGCAGCCACGGCTCCCACGGGCCGGTGGTGCGGCCGCGGAAATCAGGCGCCATGTCCTCGATCACGAGCGCGGTCACCAGATCCGGCCGCTGCGCCGCCAGGCACCAGGCGTGCAGGGCCCCCATCGAATGTCCGACCAGTGTCACCGGGCGACCTAACCCGGTGACCGCATCGCCGAGATCGGCCACGAAGCGCTCGGTGCTGATCGGATGGGGATCGGCGATATCACGACCGCGGTGCCATGGCGCGTCGTAGGTGTACACCGCGCCCCATTCCGTCAACCACGGCAGTTGGCGGGACCAGGTGCTCCCGCGGCCCATCAATCCGTGCACCAGCACCAGCGGGCTTCCTGCCCCGCCGCGGTGGGTCAACAGATCGGTGGGCATGCAGTTATCTTGCGCGGTCTGCCAGGTCGGCGATCAGGCGCGGTAGCCTAGCGCCATGACCGTGGTGAAGATCAATGCAATCGAGGTACCCGCCGGTGCCGGGCCCGAACTGGAGAAGCGGTTCGCGCATCGTGCCCACGCCGTCGACAACTCTCCCGGCTTCCTCGGCTTTCAGCTGCTGCGCCCGGTCAAGGGCGAGGACCGCTACTTCGTGGTGACACAGTGGGAGTCCGAAGAAGCATTCCAGGCATGGGCCAACGGCCCCGCCATCGAAGCCCACGCCGGCCAACGAGCGAACCCCGTCGCAACGGGGGCGTCACTGCTGGAGTTCGAGGTTGTGTTGGACGTTGTCGGAACCGGCGTCAAGGCGTAGCGCAAGCCGGGTGCGTCGCCGCGCGATGGCCTTGACGGCCGCCGCCGCGGTGGTCGCCACCTTGGCCGGCAGCTGCGCCCCGGCACCTGCGCCGCCCGCTAACGCGGGAGACGCGGTTATGCGTATCGACACCAACACCCCACCGGGACTGCGAGCCAAGCAGACCATGGACATGCTCAACTCGGACTGGCCCATCGGTCCGGTCGGGGTCCGCACGCTGGCCGCCCCGGACATGGTCGACCCGATCGGCACCATGATGGACGGACTCTGGTGGGACCGTCCCTACACCATCGCCGGCGTCGACATCGGCGCCGGGCTGGCCACGCTGCACCTCCTCACGTCCTACGGCGCCAGGCAGGACATCGAGATCCACACCGACGACGAGGGCCTCGTGGATCGGTTCGAGGTCACCACCCAGAAGCCGACGATCAACTCATGGCACGACGTCGACGCTGTGCTGTCCAGGACCGGCGCCCGTTACTCCTACCAGGTCGCCAAGGTCGACGACCGCGGCTGCGAACGGGTGGCGGGGACGAACACCACCCAATCCCTGCCGCTGGCATCGATTTTCAAGCTGTACGTGCTGTTCGCGGTATCCGAGGCGGTGAAGGCCGGCACCCTGCGGTGGGACGACACGGTGACCATCACCCGAGAGGCGAAAGCGGTCGGCTCGTCCGGCTTCGACAAGCTGCCACCGGGTGCCGAGGTGTCGATCCGCACGGCCGCCCAGAAGATGATCTCCAACAGCGACAACATGGCCACCGACCTGCTCATCGGACGGCTGGGCAGCCCCGCTATCGAGCGGGCGCTCGTCGATGCCGGGCACCACGACCCCGCCAGCATGACGCCGTTCCCGACTATGCACGAGATGTTCTCGGTCGGCTGGGGCGAGCCGGATCTTCGTGAACAGTGGAAGCACGCCTCACAACAGGGCCGCGCACAGCTGCTGCAGCAGACCAATTCCCGCCCCTACCAACCCGATCCGATGCGAACCCACACCCCGGCATCCGGGTACGGTGCCGAGTGGTACGGCAGCGCCGAGGATATCTGCCGGGTCCACGCCGGGTTGCAGGGCGGCGCGGTCGGTGCGGCGGCGCCCGTCAGACAGATCATGTCGGCCATCCCGGGTATCGACCTGGATCGCGACGAGTGGCCCTATATCGGCGCCAAGGCGGGCAACCTGCCCGGAGACTTGACGTTCAGCTGGTATGCCGTGGACCGGGCCCGGCAACCCTGGGTGGTCAGCCTGCAGATGAACTGGCCGCGGTACCACGGCCCGAGTGCGGCAGGCTGGCTGATGTCGATCAACAAGCAGATGTTCGCGCTGCTCCCGCAGCACTAGGGCTCAATTGGACCTCAGCGTCCAGGCGTGGCCGCGGAAGTGCATCACCGTGCGGCTCATCGGCGCAATGTCGATGCGCCAGAACGACTTCGGTGGCGCATCCAGCGCGACCAGGATCGCGGCGCGGATCACCGACGGGTGCGTGACGGCAATCAACCGCGACCGCGTCGCGGTCAGCGAGTCCATCCAGCCGCGGACCCTGCCGACCAGGTCGACGATGGACTCGCCGCCGTGCGGTGCCCGCGTGGGATCGGTCAGCCAGACGGCCAGCTCGGCGGGTCGCACCCGGCCGAGTACGTCGCCGCGCCAGCGGCCGCAGTCCAGGTCGGCCAGCCGCTGCTCGACCCTGGCCTGTAGCCCGAGGAGTTCCGCGGTCTGCCTGGCGCGCTTTTCCGGCGCGCACAGCGCGACGTCGACCACACCCAGGTCAATCGAAGCGTCGACCTGCCGATACCCAACGGAATTCAGCGGTTCGTCGGTCGGGAAGCGTCCGGCCGCCAGCGCATCGGTCATGGCGTGCGACACCAGAGTCAGCCGGACCACCTCACTCACGCCGAGGTGCTCGCCTCCTGGCCGGCCCGGTCTTGCTCGCCCAGCAGGCGGGTGATCAGCGCGGCGAATACCAGACCGATGGTCGTCCACAGCACCACCTGCGTGCCCAGCGAGAACAACCGGAATTGGTACAGGTCATCGGCGGGGAATCCGGGATAGACGATCGCGCCGGCGTCATCACGAGTCGGACCGGGTGTCTCGTCGATCGTCGGCAGGATCAGCATCACCATCACGATGGCGACGACATAGCACCCGAACGCCGCCAACGTAGCGTTCCACCCGCCGAGGCGGGCTGCCAGGCGTCGCCCCAACCACACCGCCGCCACCAGCAATGCCACCGACAGCACCACCATCAGCAGATAGAGCAGGGTGCGCTGGCGGATGCTCTCGCCGAGGCTCACGGCGGGCGGATTCGGCGGATACTTCAGCGCGGGAATCACGCACAGCGCGAACAACATTCCGCCGGCCAGCAACACCGAGAGCAGCCGGGGCGAGATGCTCCCGACGTGGCCGTAGGCCACGCAGTAGGCCGCCGCGAACAAGGCCCCCATCGCAACGCCGAATGCCAGCACGCCGAATCCCATGCCGATATTGGCCTGGACGCCGCGACTGAACAGCTCCACCCCGTGTTGGTGGGCGCCGTGGCCGTGCAACTCGCCGAGACCGTCCTCGTAGCCGATCGCGCGGCCGATCAGCGGTTCAACAAAGACGCGTCCGAACACGAATGCCAGCAGGCCACCACACACGCCGGCCAGCAGGCCGCGCGCGATGATCCGCTTCTCCATAGTGCGGCGCTACCAGCCGGCACTCAGTGGCAGGGGAAGCCGAGCAGGTGGCGAGCGTCGTGCAGGAACTCGTGCAGGTGGGTGTCGCTGCCGAAGATCGATGTCGCACCCTGATCGAGACCAACGAAGTAGAGGATCAGCAATGCCAGGAATGCGGTCGAGGACAGCCACAGTGCCGCCTTTGCCCCCGACAGATCGAGTGCGGGCGCACCGGCTTTACCAGCAACAGGCGAAGTCATGTCGAGTTCCTTTCGGGATGTCGCGTCCCAAATCGAAGGGCCGAGACGAGCATCGGGTCTGACTGTCAACAGTGGCGCGACCGTTCTGGAGTCTCACCAGATTCCCATACTCGTCGATTACACCTGGAGTGTAAGCGGTGGATCTAGCTTCCGGAGCCGTAGGCGCAGATCTCAGTCCACACGTCACCGAGTTCGGTGGTATCGAACCGCATTGCGACGATCGCGGCCCCGTTACTCCGGTACTGCGGCGGTGCTGCCCGCTCCCGCCGCGCCGGCCTTCGCCAGGTCCGGCTCAACCGGCTTGGCCGGCTTGGGGGACCCGGTGAACGTGAAGACCGCGTCCTCGCCGGCGCCCTCGCCGTCCCAGTTGTCGACATCGACGGTGACGAGCTGGCCCGGTCGGATCTCGTCGAACAGGATCTTCTCGCTGAGCGCATCCTCGATTTCGCGCTGAATGGTGCGCCGCAGCGGCCGCGCACCGAGCACCGGGTCGAACCCACGCTTGGCCAGCAGGGACTTGGCCTTGTCGGTCAGCTCCATGACCATGTCCTTGGCCTTGAGCTGCTTGTCCACCCGGCTGATCATCAAGTCGACCATGCTGATGATCTCGTCCCGAGTCAGCTGGTGGAAGACGATGATGTCGTCGATGCGGTTGAGGAACTCGGGCCGGAAGTGCTTCTTCAGCTCGTCGTTGACCTTCTGTTTCATCCGCTCGTAGTTGTTCTCGCCGCCGCCCTGGGTGAAGCCCAGGCCGACCGCCTTGGAGATGTCGGACGTGCCGAGGTTGGACGTGAAGATCAGCACGGTGTTCTTGAAGTCCACCGTGCGGCCCTGGCCGTCGGTCAGCCGGCCGTCCTCGAGGACCTGCAGCAGGCTGTTGTAGATCTCCTGGTGCGCCTTCTCGATCTCGTCGAACAGCACGACGCTGAACGGCTTCCTTCTGACCTTTTCAGTGAGCTGGCCGCCCTCCTCATAGCCGACGTAGCCCGGCGGGGCACCGAACAGCCGCGACGCGGTGAAGCGGTCGTGGAACTCGCCCATATCGATCTGGATGAGCGCGTCGTCATCGCCGAACAGGAAGTTGGCCAGCGCCTTGGACAACTCGGTCTTACCGACGCCGGACGGGCCGGCGAAGATGAACGAGCCGGACGGCCGCTTGGGGTCCTTCAACCCGGCGCGGGTGCGCCGGATCGCCTTCGACACCGCCTTGACCGCGTCCTCCTGGCCGATGATCCGCTTGTGGATCTCGTCTTCCATGCGCAGTAGCCGAGTGGTCTCCTCCTCGGTCAGCTTGAACACCGGGATACCGGTCCAGTTACCCAGCACCTCGGCGATCTGCTCATCGTCGACCTCGGCGACCACATCCATATCGCCTGAGCGCCATTGCTTTTCACGCTCGGCGCGCTGGGCGACCAGCTGTTTTTCGCGGTCGCGCAGGCTGGCGGCCTTCTCGAAGTCCTGTGCGTCGATCGCGGACTCCTTCTCCCGGCGCGCATCGGCGATCTTCTCGTCGAACTCGCGCAGGTCCGGCGGCGCCGTCATCCGGCGGATCCGCATCCGGGCGCCGGCCTCGTCGATCAGGTCGATGGCCTTGTCCGGCAGGAACCGGTCGTTGATGTAGCGGTCGGCCAGGGTGGCCGCAGCGACGATCGCGCCGTCAGTGATGGACACCCGGTGGTGCGCCTCGTAGCGGTCACGCAGACCCTTGAGGATCTCGACCGTGTGCTCGACGGTCGGCTCGCCGACCTGCACGGGCTGGAAGCGACGCTCCAGGGCGGCGTCCTTCTCGATGTACTTGCGGTACTCGTCGAGGGTGGTCGCGCCGATGGTCTGCAGCTCGCCGCGGGCCAATTTCGGCTTGAGGATGGATGCCGCGTCGATCGCGCCCTCGGCGGCACCGGCACCAACCAGCGTGTGCAACTCATCGATGAACAGGATGATGTCGCCGCGGGTGTTGATCTCCTTGAGCACCTTCTTGAGGCGCTCCTCGAAATCGCCGCGGTAACGGCTGCCGGCCACCAGTGAACCGAGGTCCAGGGTGTAGAGCTGCTTGTCCTTCAGCGTCTCGGGGACATCCCCGTGCACGATGGCCTGCGCCAGGCCCTCGACGACGGCGGTCTTGCCGACGCCGGGTTCGCCGATCAGCACCGGGTTGTTCTTGGTGCGGCGGGACAGCACCTGCATCACCCGCTCGATCTCCTTCTCGCGGCCGATGACCGGATCGAGCTTGCCCTCCATCGCCGCCGCGGTCAGGTTGCGGCCGAACTGGTCGAGGACCAGCGATGTCGACGGGTTGCCCGCCTCACCGCCGCGGCCACCGGTTCCGGCTTCCGCGGTTTCCTTGCCCTGGTAGCCGGACAGCAGCTGGATGACCTGCTGGCGCACGCGCGTCAGCTCGGCGCCCAGCTTGACCAGCACCTGGGCGGCCACGCCTTCGCCCTCACGAATCAGGCCGAGCAGAATGTGCTCGGTCCCGATGTAGTTGTGACCCAGCTGCAGCGCCTCGCGCAGGCTGAGTTCAAGCACCTTCTTGGCGCGCGGGGTGAAGGGGATGTGGCCCGACGGGGCCTGCTGACCCTGGCCGATGATCTCCTCGACCTGGCTCCGGACACCTTCAAGCGAGATGCCGAGCGACTCCAGCGACTTCGCCGCGACGCCCTCACCTTCGTGGATCAGACCCAACAGGATGTGCTCGGTCCCGATGTAGTTGTGGTTGAGCATCCGGGCTTCTTCTTGAGCCAGGACGACGACCCGGCGGGCACGGTCGGTGAATCTCTCGAACATCCGTGGTTACCTGCTCTCCTTGATAGGCACCGCACGCGTGCGCGGTACCTGCCGTCCACTCTAATGGGCGGCCCCCCGGGTGCCCTACCTTGCGGTCCTGGCCCAGGGGCTGTAACAGGGCAACGCAGGGAAATCCGGAATCGTTTCCCGTGGACAGCGGCGATGAGTTCGCCGCTAGCGAAAGCCGAACCTCACCGGCATTGACCTGCCGGAACGAGCAACTTCGCCGCGGTTCGCCAGAATGATCAGGTCGCGGCGTGGAACGCGTCGATGACGTCGGCGGGGATACGGCCACGAGTCGACACTTTGTGCCCGTTGCGCCGGGCCCATTCACGGATCGCGGCACTCTGTTCGCGGTCGATCGACGCCCGCCCGCGACCGGAACCAGAGCGTCCGCGCCGGCGTCCGCCGACCCGGCGGCCGGCCTCGATCCACTGCTTCAGCTCACTGCGCAGTTTTGCGGCATTCTTGGTCGACAGGTCAATCTCGTAGCTCACTCCGTCGAGCCCAAATTCGACCGTTTCGTCGGCTGCGCCCGCACCGTCGAAATCATCAACCAAGGTGACGGTCACTTTCTTCGCCATTATCTCACTCTAACCCTTCTGCCTGTACGTCGTCTGTGTAGATCTCGGACTAACGCCCCGTCACTCCAATGTGCCACAAGAACGTACCGAATTTCAACAACGCTGCGATAGCGACGGTTCAGTTGATGTGTCGCCGAACGATCGGGAACAATACCGTCTCTCTAATTGACAGACCGGTCAATACCATCAACAACCGGTCGATACCCATTCCGGTTCCCGTGCACGGCGGCATCCCGTACTCCATGGCCGTCAGGAAGTCTTCGTCAAGCACCATGGCCTCATCGTCTCCGGCGGCCGCCGCGCGGGCCTGCGCGGCGAACCTCTCGCGCTGCACGACCGGATCGATCAGTTCGGAGTATCCGGTTGCGAGCTCGATTCCCCGGACGTACAGGTCCCACTTCTCCGTGACACCGGCGATGCTGCGGTGCTGACGGGTCAAAGGAGTTGTCTCCACGGGGAAGTCCTTGACGAATATCGGCACTCTGAGGCCGCCGCCGACGGTGTGCTCCCACAGCTCCTCGACCAGCTTGCCGTGCCCGTACCCACGGTCGCGAGGAATCTCGACGCCGAGCCGATCGGCGATACTCCACAACAGCTCGACCGAAGTGTCGGGGGTGATCTCCTGGCCGAGCGCATCCGAGAGTGACGGATACATTTGGATCGACGGCCACACCCCGTCGAGGTCGTAGATACTGCCGTCGGGCAGCGGCACTTGTCGGGTTCCGATCGCCTCGTCTGCGACCTCTTGAATTAGCTCACGGGTCACAACCGCCGAATCGTCATAGGTGCCGTACGCCTGGTAGGTCTCCAGCATCGCAAATTCTGGCGAATGTGTGGAATCCGCGCCTTCGTTTCGGAACACCCGATTCAGCTCGAAAACTTTGTCGAGTCCGCCGACGACGCAGCGCTTCAGGAACAGTTCCGGCGCGATCCGGAGGTAGAGATCAGCGTCCAGGGCATTCGAGTGGGTGATGAACGGGCGGGCCGCCGCTCCACCGGCCAATGTCTGCAACATCGGTGTCTCGACTTCGAGAAACCCGCGCCGTTCCAACGAGGAGCGCACCGCACGGACCACGGCGATGCGCTGGCGGGCCACCGTCCGCGCCTCAGGACGCACGATCAGATCGACATAGCGCTGGCGCACCCGCGACTCTTCGCTCATCTCTTTATGAGCGACGGGCAGCGGCCGCAACGCCTTCGATGCAATTTGCCAGGAATCAGCCAGCACCGATAGTTCGCCGCGGCGGGAGCTGATCACCTCGCCGTGGACGAAGACGAAATCGCCGAGATCCACATCGGCCTTCCACGCGTCCAACGCCTCCTGGCCGACCCCGGCCAGGCTGATCATCGCCTGCAGATGGGTGCCGTCACCGTCCTGCAGGGTCGCAAAGCACAGCTTCCCGGAGTTCCGGGCGAACACCACCCGGCCCGCCACGCCGACGATGTCACCCGTCGTGGTGTCGGCCGGCAGATCAGGGTAGGCGGCGCGGACCTCCGCCAGGGTATGCGTGCGCTGGACCGCAACTGGGTAGGGCTGATGTCCTTCCGCGAGCAGGCGTGCACGCTTGGCCTGGCGGATCCGGAACTGCTCAGGGGCGTCGGCCCCCCCGTCACGAGGAGCATCCGGGGAATCAGCAAGGCTCACGGCGTGCCAGCTTAAATGAACGCATGGCTGGCAGAATCAGCGCGGCGGCGGTGGCGGCCCTCGCCGATGAGCCGATGGACTGGCGCTTCAAGGGTCTTCCGGTGTCGTGGTCCGGCCGTACCCCGGCGCAGATCTGTGCGGAGGCACCCAACCTGTTCGCTGCCGGACCGATGGGACCGGTGTGCGTGCTGCGTGCCGAGGCGCTGGCGCACAACCTGGCGACGATGGCCGACTGGTGCGCCGGGCGGGGCGTTGAGCTGGCACCCCACGGAAAGACGCACATGTCGCCGCAGCTGTACGCCAAGCAGCTCGACGCCGGTGCCAGCGCGGTCACCGCGGCAACGATCAGCCAGGTACGAACCTATCGCGCGTTCGGTGTCCGTGATGTGGTGCTGGCCAACGAGCTCGTCGATCCGGCCGGATTACGTTGGCTGGCAGCGGAATTGAATGCCGACCCGGACTTCAGCGTCATCTGCTGGGTCGACTCGGTGCGCGGTGTGCGGATCATGGCCGCCGAACTGGCGGCCGCCGAGGCGCGTCGTCCGGTGGATGTGTGCGTCGAGGTGGGTGCGCCCGGTGGCAGAACCGGCTGCCGCGACGACTCCGTCACCGACGAGGTCGCGCGGGCCGCGGCGGGCTGTCCGCAACTGCGGCTGATCGGGGTGGCGGGTTACGAAGCCGCGTTCGGTCATGACGTGTCCACGGCCGGACTGGCCCGGGTCGCGGGCTACCTGGCGACGATGCGCAGCGCGGTATTGCGGCTGGCCGGGCTGTTCGAAACCGACGATATCGTGGTGAGCGCGGGTGGGAGCACGCATTTCGACCTGGTCGCCGACACGCTGGCAACGGGTTGGCCGGCCGGGTTGTCGGTGCGGGCCATCGTGCGCAGCGGGGCGTATCTCACCCACGACGACGGCCTCTATCGACGGACCTCGCCGTTCACCCGGCCGGGCGCCGAAGCACGCACACTGCAGCCCGCGCTGCAGCTGTGGGCACAGGTGTGTTCGCGGCCCGAGCCCGGGCTCGCGCTGCTGACGCTGGGCCGCCGCGACGTGTCCTTCGACCAGGACCTGCCGGTGGCGCAACAGATCCTGACCGAACAGGGCTGGTCCACGGCGGGTCTGATCGATAGTGAGGTGGTCAAGCTCAACGACCAGCACGCGTACCTGAGGCTCGGAGCCGCAGCCGATGACCGCGTCGGCGTGGGCACCTGGCTGCAGTTCGGGGTATCGCACCCGTGCACGGTGTTCGACAAGTGGCAGCTGATCCCCGTGCTCGACGCCGACGACAGGGTGGTCGAGTTGATCCGGACGTTCTT
>CAZDYH010000009.1:5871-8713 GCA_964509355.1 uncultured Mycobacterium sp. | reverse complement strand
CGCTCGAACACCAACCGCAGGCCGTCCAGTGTGAGGTGCTGGTCATAGTGCTCGACGGTGTGCAGGTCGGGCAGCAGCAGCGGCGCGGTGTGCCCGGTGGCCACCACGGCGACATCGGTACCGGAGAACCCGTCCACGTCGTCGCGAATTCTCCGCACCAGCCCGTCGACCAGTCCGGCGAAGCCGAAAACGGCGCCGGACTGCATGCACTCGACGGTGTTCTTGCCGACCACCGACCTGGGCCGGACCAACTCGACGCGGCGCAGCGCCGCCGACCGGGCGGCCGCGGCGTCCGAGGACACTTGAACGCCGGGCGCGATCGCACCCCCGAGGAACTCGCCCTTGGCCGAGACCACGTCGACGCAGATCGATGAACCGAAGTCCACCACGATCGCCGCCCTCCCGTACTTGTGGAACGCGGACAGGCAGTTCACGATGCGATCCGCGCCGACTTCCTTCGGGTTGTCGACAAGCAGCGGTATGCCGGTGCGTACCCCCGGTTCGATCAGCACATGCGGAACCGACGGCCAGTACTGGTCGAGCATGATGCGCACCTCGTGCAACACCGACGGAACCGTCGACAGGCCAGCGGCGCCGGTGAGCTTCTCGGCATCGTCACCGATGAGGCCGTCGATGGTCAGCGCCAGCTCGTCGGCTGTTACCTCGGATTCGGTTCGAATTCGCCAGTGTTGCAACACCTTCGCATGCTCCCCCGAACCGGAGAGCAACCCTACGACAGTGTGGGTGTTACGCACATCGATCGCCAGTAGCACGGGTTCAGTTCCTCCAAGGCAATTCATGATGCTGGTCCGGCCCTACCCGCGCGTGCGCGTCGGTGCCCGCGACGGCTCCTATGTCTATCGCGATATTGTCCAGCAGTCTGGTCTTGCCCAGCCGGGCCGCCACCAGCAACCGGCCGAGTCCCTCCGACGGCGCGGGTTCGAGCGCGGTGCCACGCACCTGCAGGTAGTCGACCTTGAACGCCGGCACCTCGTCGAGGACGGCACGCGCAGCATCCAGTACCGCCTCCACTCCGGCCGACCCTGCGTACATGCCGGCCAGCATGGCCGCCGACAGCGCCCCGGCCTGTTCTCGCTCCACCGGGTTGAGGTAGCGGTTCCGCGATGACATCGCCAGCCCGTCGGCTTCCCGCACGGTCGGAATGCCCACCACATCGACGTCGACATTGAGGTCGGCGACCATCTGCCGCACCAGGACGAGCTGCTGATAGTCCTTCTCGCCGAAGAACGCCCGGTCCGGGCGCACGATCTGCAGCAGCTTGAGCACGACGGTGAGCACCCCGGCGAAATGGCCGGGACGTGCGGCGCCCTCGAGCTCGGCGCCCAGCGGGCCGGGGTGCACCGACGTCCGCGGGCCGTCCGGATACATCGCCGCGGCACTCGGTGTGAAGGCCACTTCGACACCCTCGGCGCGCAGAAACGACAGGTCGTCGTCGAGGGTGCGCGGGTAGGCGTCGAGATCTTCGCCGGCCCCGAATTGCAGCGGGTTGACGAAGATCGACACCACCACCACTGAGCCGGGCACTCGTCTGGCGGCGCGCACCAGGGCGAGGTGACCGTCGTGCAGGGCACCCATGGTGGGCACCAGCATCACGCGCCGACCGGCATGGCGCAGCGCCCGGGTGACATCGGAGACGTCGCGCGGAATCGGATACACGTTGAGCCGGCCGGCCCTAAACCGCGCTGGCTTGCCGGTCATCGCTGTGGTCCCGCCCGGTCCGACCGCTCGGCCAGCACCGCGAAGACCTGCTCCGAAGCATGCGTACGTTGGGCCGTGCGCAGCGAGTTCGCCCGATACGCCTGCGCCAATAGTGGATCAACCTCCGCCAATGCGGCCAGGTGACCGGCAACCGCGGTCGCATCCCCGCGCGCGACCGGGCCGGTGAGCGCGGCCTGCCCACGTTGCAGCGCGTTCTCCACCGATGCCCGGGCCAGCGGACCGATCACGCGTTCAGCGATCCCGCCGGGCTCCGTTCCGACGAGTTCCTGCCCGAGCAGCTCTTGACCCCGCAGCGCGGTGCGCAACGCCTCCACCGCATCGACCAGCAGGGTGACGACGTGGTTGCTGGCATGCGCCAGCGCAGCGTGGTACAGGATGCGCGCATCTTCGCGGACCCGGAACGGCTCCCCACCGATTTCGAGCACCAATGCCTGCGCGATGGCGTACCCGACCTCGTCGGCGGCGGTGATCCCGAAACAGGTGTCGGGCAGGCGGGCGATGTCTTCATCGGAACCGGTGAAAGTCATCGCGGGATGGATGGCCAGCGGTATGCATCCTTGATCAGCCAACGGCGCCAGCACACCGATGCCGTTGGCGCCGGCCGTATGCGCCACGATGGTTCCCGGTCGCACCGCCGCGGTTGCGGCCAGACCGGAGACGAGCGTGGCCAGCTCGGCGTCGGGGACAGCCAAGAGCAGCAGCTCAGCGCTGTCCGCGACGTCCTGAACCGGCAGCACCGGGGTATCGGGCAGCCGGCGCTCTGCGCGTTGCCGGGAGGCGTGGGAGATCGCGCTGCATGCCACCACGACATGCTCGGCGCGCTCCAGCGCTACACCGAGGGCGGTGCCGACCCGACCGGCTGAGATGATTCCCACCTTGAGCCGAGCCGGACGCAATCCGTCGAACTGCCCCATTGCAGACGACCCTCGCAAGTTCTTCTGGTTCGTTCCGGTCCCGCATTGCAGGTACCGGACGGTCACCCCGACTTTAGCCTGGTGACGATGCGGGCCGTGCAGCGGCCCGAGGAGGAGCCGGGCAGTCAGATCCAGCCTGGTGACGATGCGGGCCGTGCAGCGGCCCGAGGAGGAGCCGGGCAGTCAGA
>CAZDYH010000009.1:0-5771 GCA_964509355.1 uncultured Mycobacterium sp. | reverse complement strand
GTGACGATGCGGGCCGTGCAGCGGCCCGAGGAGGAGCCGGGCAGTCAGATCCAGCTCAGTCTTCGCGCCGTCGGCGTCCGCCACCTTCGCTTGATGCCACCTGCAGGCGTGCCAACAACTCGGCGACCGACTGACCGCCTGTTTGCTGACCGTCCGTGGTGGTCGACTCATCCGCGGTGCGGTGACGGGCCGCGGGTTGCGCGGCCGGCGCCGACACCGCGGGTGGCGTCGACATCACAGGAGGTGCGGCAGCAGATGGCGTACCCGACGGCGTCGGCGGAGTCGGCGGCGCGGACGGCTCAACCGCAGGCGCGGAAGGCTCAACCGGCGCCGCACCGTATTGCGGGCCGCGCGCGGCGGCTGGCTCGGGCGCGCCGTAATGCCGACCACGCCCGGGCTCGGGGGCTACCGGCGGCTCGGTAGATGACGCCACCCAGGTACTGCCCGGTGACCCCGGCGGAAGCCGTTGACCTTCCTCGGGCTCCGGCTCCTCGGCGGGCGAGGCGGGTTTGGGCGGCGCAGGCTGTGCCACCGGCTCCGGTTCGGGCTGCGGTGCCGGCTGCGGTTCAGACGGCGGCGGCTCCGGCCGCGGCTGTGACTGAGGTTCGGGATGCTCCTGCACAGACCAGCCGCTGCTTTCCGACGCCAGACGATGGTAGCCGCGATACCCCTCGTCCTCAGCGGGCCGCCGGGGCGGAACCAGCGGCTCCTCCGGCACATCGATGATCGGGCTTTCGGCGGTCCGGGTGCTCGCGTCGTCGGGACGCACGGCGGTGACCCGGCTGCTCGACACCCGATCGGGTGCAGTCGTCTGCGTGTCATGCGCCCAATCGCTATAGGCCCGAACCGTGGTGCGTTCGGTTTCCAGCGCCGGGTGATGGGCCAGATCCGCATCGAACAAGATCTCCAGGCTGGTGCGCAGCGCAGCCAGGTCCGCCCGCAACGCCGCCACCTCGTCGGCGGCCTGCGCGCGCAGTTCCGAGGCCAGCTCGCGACGCAGCTGCGATTCCACGGTCAGCTCGTATTCGCGGCGCGCCGAGATCTCGCGGTCCAGCTGCAGGTCGTAGACCAGCTTGAGATCCCGGGCCCTGGCCTGGTCGACATCGCTTTGCCTGCGGTATATCACCGACACGAACGCGGCAACCACGGCCGCCCACAGCGCCAGGATGACCGCCAGCTTCAGTAGTTCCACCCGATTGGTGAAAACCAGCGCGGAACTCGCCACAATGGCAAGAACCAGCAACACCGTCAGCAGCAGCCAACCCGGCCTGCGGCCGCCGCGCCGTGCCCTGGCGCCGCGGGACAGAACGGTCATGGGCTGACTGTACCCGTGCGAGGTCACTGAGCGTGTCGGCCAAGTCCGGCGATTCGCCGACGAAGTGGCCATGGCCGCCTAGTCGGCGGCGCCCTCGGCGCTTTCCGGCGGCTCCAGCGGAGACTTGCAGCAATGCTGCAACCAGAGCGCGGCGGCGACCAGCGCCAGCGCACTGGCGGCCGCGACAACCGCTCCGCCGGTGTCCTCCCCGGCAACGCGCAGCGACGCGCGCCGGGGCAGCAGGTACAGCAGCACGCCGACCCACCAACCCAGGGCCAGGGCGCCCACCCACGCCGAGGCCTTGGCGATCATCAGGCTGCGGGCCACAGCCAGCGGATGCAGCCGGCCGGGTCCGTCACCGATCTCACCGGCACCGATCTTCGCCCGCACATACCGCCCCCAGGCCAGCTCTCCCGCGGCAACGGCCAACAGCGACAAACCGGTCCAGACCGTGATGGGCGGAAACCATCGGTACAGCAGCACCACCAGCAGATAGCCGATCACCGCGGCACCGGCCACCGCGGCGATGAGGTCACGTGTGCGGGTCGGCCCCATCAGGCTGCTCGCCTAATCCTCTTCGCACAAGCGCTCATCGGCCGCCGGCCCGGGATCCAGGCTGAGCACCAACCCCGTCATGCGGACACCGTCGCGATCAGCCCGGTCGAGTTCGGCGAGCAGCCGCACGACGGGCCACGTCTCACCGGCAACCGTCAACCGCGCGTTCGGATCGACCGCGAGCCACGGAATCATGACGAAGGCACGCAGATGCGCCAACGGATGCGGCAACGTCAGGCCGTCCTCGTGTGAGGACAGCTCGGTGTCGCCGTCATAACAGGTGACCAGGTCGACATCGAGCGTGCGCGGACCCCACCGCTGTCCGCGCACTCTGTCGGCGGCCCGCTCCAGCTCCTGGGCGCGCGCCAGCCAGCCGTATCCGTCCAGCGCGGGTTCATCCGCGATGAGCACGGCGTTGAGGAACGGCCCCTGTTCCACCCCTCCCCAGGCGTCGGTCTCGTACACCGGCGACACCGCGCGCACCGAGCTGCTCAGACCGTCGACAACCGACTGCAGCCGGGCCATCCGGTCGCCCAGGTTGGACCCGATCGACAGCACCACCCGCGTCATGGCGCACCGCCAGCTGCAACGGCCGAGCCGGCGCGACCCCCGCGCCGCGACCGCCGGGCCACGACCGCCACGTCCGCGAACGTCAGCGGAATGGGTGCCTGCGGCTTGTGCAACACGACCTCGACGGCGTGCACCCGCTCGTCAAGCATTACGTCCTCGGCGATCTCCGCTGCAACGGTCTCGATGAGATTGCGTGCGGTTCCACCGACGATGTCGGCGGCCCGCTGGGCCAGCACCCCATAGTCATAGGTGTCGGACAGCTGATCCGTCGCGGCGGCGGCGGCCAGGTCGATCCACACGGTGATGTCGACGACGAAGTCCTGACCGTCCCGCCGTTCGTGTCCGAAGACGCCATGGTTACCGCGAACGGTCAATCCGCGCAATTCAATTCGATCGGCCATCAGTCGGACTGCCCGCCTGTTGCCCAGGCCTCGACGACCTGCAGGGCATCGACGCTGGCCCGCGCATCGTGCACCCGCACCCCCCAGGCCCCGTGCAGGCCGGCCAGTGCCGAGATCACCGCGGTCGCGGTCTCACGTCCGCTCGGCGGTCGCACCGCGCCGTCGTCTCCGGCCAGCAGCTCGCCGAGGAACCGCTTGCGGGACGCCCCGACGAGCACCGGGATGCCGGTGGCGACGAGGTCCGGAAGGGCATGCAGCAGCGCCCAATTGTGTTGTCCGGTCTTGGCGAATCCGAGGCCGGGATCGATGATCAAGTTGTCCGAGTCGACGCCGGCGGTGACCGCATCGTCGACGGCGGCGAGCAGCTCCGCGCGGACCTCGGCCACCACGTCACGGTACTGCGGCACGTCGTGCGGACGGGCCGCAGCCGACGAGCGCCAATGCATGAGCACCCACGGCACACCGGCCTCGACGAGCAGGCCCGCCATCGCCGGATCGGCACGCCCACCGGACACGTCGTTGACGATCCGGGCGCCGTTCTCCAGTGCCGCTCGGGCCACATCGGCGTGCATGGTGTCAATGCTCACCGTAATTCCTTGAGCAGCAAGCTCTTTCACGACCGGCAGCACACGCGAGGCTTCCACCCGTGGGTCGATCCGGACCGCACCGGGCCGTGTCGACTCACCACCGACATCGATGATCGCGGCACCCTCGGCAGCCAGCGTCAGACCCTGCTCGACGGCGCTGTCCCGATCAAGGAAGAGCCCGCCGTCGGAAAAGGAGTCGTCAGTGACGTTCACAACCCCGATGACCTGCACGCGTGTGCGGCTCACTTGCGCAGGATGAGATCCAGCGCCTCGGCCCGCGATGACGAATCATTCTTGAACTGACCGCGCACCGCGGACGTCGTGGTGCTAGCGCCGGGCTTACGGACACCACGCATGGCCATGCACAGATGCTCGGCTTCGATGACGACGATGACACCGCGCGGTTTGAGCTTGCGCATCACGGCGTCAGCGATCTGGCTGGTCAGCCGCTCCTGCACCTGCGGCCGCTTGGCGTAGAGGTCGACCACCCGGGCCAGCTTCGACAAGCCCGTCACGCGGCCGTCCTCGCCGGGGATGTAGCCCACATGTGCCACACCGTGGAACGAGACCAGGTGGTGTTCGCAGGTGGAGTACATCGGGATCTGCTTGACCAGCACCAGTTCGTCATGCTGTTCGTCGAACGTCGTCTCCAACACCGCATCGGGATCGGTGTAGAGCCCGGCGAACATCTCCTGGTAGGCGCGCGCAACCCGGGCCGGGGTGTCCACCAACCCCTGCCGCCCGGGATCCTCCCCGACCGCGTACAACAACTCGCGGACCGCGGCTTCAGCGCGTTCTTGGTCGAACACCGCGTTGGTTAGCGTCGCAGTGCGGGCATTGGGCTGCGCCATCAAAGCCTCCGTTCGGTCGTCAAGCGTGTGCCTGCGGGTTCGGCCGGTTCGCATCCTCGCCCGACTCGTCAGTTGGCGCACCCGCCTGCGGCGGGGCCTGGCCGGGCGTCGGGTACGGCTGATACGGCGGGTAGGGCTGACCCGGGTAGGGCGGCGGCGGCCAGCCCGGTGGCGGGTACCAGTGGCCCTGCGGCTGACCTGGCGGCGGCCAGCCGGGTGCATGCCAGCCGGCCGGGGCGCCGTAGTCGGGCTGCGTCGGAGTGGGTCCACTGTTGGCGCCGGCTCGACTCCCGTTCGAGCCATTGCCGTCGTTGGTCGCTTGGGCCACCTGCGTCGCGTCGGCGATGGCGGTCTTGAATGCGGGCTCGGGTACCGGCTTGGGCCATTCTTCACCGCGTTCGATCGCCAGCTCGCCGGGCGTCTTGATGGGCGGCTTGTCGGACGGGATGCGCCCGCCGAAATCATCGAACACGGTCAGCCGGGGCCGCTTTTCGACGTCGGCGAAGATCGCGTGTAGCTCCGCGCGGTGCAGTGTTTCCTTCTCCAACAGCTCGCCGGCCAGGATGTCCAGCACGTCGCGGTACTCAGTCAGGATCTCCCAGGCCTCGGTGTGCGCGGCCTCGATCAGCTTGCGGACCTCGTCGTCGATGTCGCGGGCAACCTCGTGCGAGTAGTCCGATTGCGTGCCCATCGTGCGGCCCAGGAACGGGTCGCCGTGCTCGGTGCCGTACTTGACCGCGCCGAGCTTCGAGCTCATTCCGTATTCCGTCACCATCGCGCGGGCGATCTTGGTGGCCTGGTCGATGTCGGACACCGCGCCGGTGGTCGGCTCGCGGAACACCAGCTCTTCAGCGGCGCGCCCGCCCATCGCGAACACCAGCCGCGAGATCATCTCCGAGCGGGTCATCAACCCCTTGTCATCCTCGGGGACGGCGACCGCGTGGCCGCCGGTGCGGCCGCGGGCCAAGATGGTGACCTTGTAGATCGGTTCGATGTCGGGCATCGCCCAGGCCGCCAGGGTGTGACCGCCCTCGTGGTAGGCGGTGATCTTCTTCTCCTGCTCGCTGATCACCCGGCCCTTGCGGCGCGGGCCACCGATCACCCGATCGACCGCCTCCTCCATCGCGAGACCGGTGATGACGGTGCCGTTCTCCCGGGCGGTCAGCAGGGCGGCCTCGTTGATGACGTTGGCCAGGTCCGCGCCCGACATACCGACGGTCCGCTTGGCCAGACCGTCCAGGTCGGCATCGGGGGCCATCGGCTTACCGGCCGAGTGCACCCGCAGCACCGCCTTGCGGCCGGCCAGGTCGGGGTTGGACACCGGGATCTGGCGGTCGAAGCGACCCGGGCGCAGCAGGGCGGGGTCGAGGATGTCGGGCCGGTTGGTGGCCGCGATCAGGATGACGCCGGCGCGCTCGCCGAAGCCGTCCATCTCGACCAGCAACTGGTTCAGCGTCTGCTCGCGCTCGTCGTGGCCGCCGCCCAGGCCGGC
>CAZDYH010000008.1:15317-32104 GCA_964509355.1 uncultured Mycobacterium sp. | reverse complement strand
GTGGAGCTAAGGGGAATCGAACCCCTGACCTACTCGATGCGAACGAGTCGCGCTACCAACTGCGCCATAGCCCCTGGTCGATAGCAGGCTACCAGTTCGTCGAAGCCCCGCTGCGCGAGCCTGTTACTGACCTGCGGCCCTCGGCAGGTCGTAGTGGCGCGCGAACGGAACGTCATCAAGATGCTCGAAGACCGGGTCTTCGTCGTCGATCTCCAGCACCACGGCTCCGGGGCGCCGCAGCCGCGACGGCACGACATCGAAATCGTGGTCGTCGGTGTTCTCCACGCCGAGCCGCGAGCGCGCCATCCGCTGCATGCGACGCCGATGCACCCGCTCCTCGATACGGGTCTGCCGCCGCAAGTACGCCAGGTAGAGCAGAGTTACACCGCCGGCAATGCCGCAGACCCACCACGCGGCGGGCGCCACCGTGAAGGCTGCGGCCGCTGAGGCCACCAGGATCACCGCCATCGTCAACAGCACGCGCTTGCGGAACTTGTACTTGCGAGCACTCACCGCGGCAGCGGTCGCGGGGTCGTACCGGCCTCGCCGCGAAGCGGCCGGGGCCGCGGTCGTCGGCGGGTCGTCTTCCTCGGCCTCCAGGCCCGACGTGTCCTCGACGTACTCGTATTCGTCTGAGGTGCCGTCCTCGGAGTCGGCTACGTCAGCCAGGCTGTCGTCCAGCACAAGCTCGTCGGCCTCCGACTCGGCCGCAATGTCGTCAAGAGTAAGGTCTACTTCCTCGACCTGCTCGTCGCTGTCACTGCGTCCCACCGGGAGCGCGCCGGAGTCTTCGTCGACGACATCCACGTCGAGATAGTCGGGCTCGGCATCGACCGCGACCGCGGCCACGACCACCACGGAGCGCGTCTGGGAGAGCCGGGAATAGATCTCACCCTCCGCCACCGCTTCGTCCTCGTCGAGGTCGTCGTACTCGTCTTCCTCGGGCTGCCAGTCCGGATCGCTGCGATGCCCGGCGGCCGGCCCGCTGCGCTTGAGCAGCCGCGAACCGGAGGCGCTGTTGAGCACCCGGGTCGCCAGGGCCACGTCACTGGTACGGCGCACGGCATCGCGCCTGCTGATCAGCATCGGAACCAGAACGAACAGCCAGAGCACGACGAGAGAGATCCAGAGCAATGATTGGGGGATGCTTGGCATGGCGACCTGCTCCTTTCCCCTTCAGGCTAGGTCTGCAACCAGCGCAACCATCGACGGCGCGCCGGTGTCAATTACACACCTGTAATTCACGTATGACAAGCACCAACAGCCACAAATGTCACAGGAGTAACAGGCGACTAGGCCCAACTGGCGCGGCCGCCGCGCACCAGGGTCGAGGTGACCGACCCGTTGACCTCCTCGATTGTCAGGCCGACCAACAGGTGGTCCCGCCAGGCGCCGTCGACGTCGAGGTAGCGGCGCAGCAGCCCCTCCTCCCGGAACCCGACCTTTGCCAGCACCGCCCGGCTCGCCGCGTTCTCCGGTCGCACGGTGGCCTCGACACGGTGCAGCATGACTCGGCTGAAGCAATGGTCGAGACCGAGGGCCAACGCTGCGGTGGCGACGCCTCCCCCGGTCACCGAGCTCGACACCCAGTAGCCGATCCAGGCCGACCGCAATGACCCGTGGGTGACATTGCCGATGGTGAGCTGCCCACAGAACTGCCTGTCGAGCTCGATCACATATGGCAGCATCCGACCCTTGCGCGCCTCCGACCGCATGCCCGAGCAGACCGAAGGCCACGACGTAAGCGTATGTCGCACAGCCCAATCGACTTCGGTGACCGGCTCCCAGGGCTCCAGGTTGGCGCGATCAGCGAGCCGGATTCGGCTCCACTGCGCCGCATCGCGCAGCCGCACCGGCCGCAGCCTGACCATACCTGCCGACACCCGCAGCGGCCCCACCGACAGCGGCCAGCCCGGATGCACGGAACTGGGCCGCCAGAGGTTCACGTCGACTATGTCGTCTTGCCGGTCAGCCGCGCTGGGCCAGGAACGCGACGTCGACGATTTCGCCGGTGCGAATCTGGTCAGCTTCACTGGGGACCATGACCAGACAGTTTGCTTCGGCGAGCGTCGCAAGCAGATGCGACGACGAGCCCGGAGCTCCGCCGAGCGCCTGAACCAGGTACTCGCCGGTGTCCTGGTCGCGCATCAGCTGCCCACGCAGGTAGCCCTTGCGTCCGGCCACCGAGGTGATCGGCGACAGCGTCCGGGCCTGCACCACCCGCCGCATCGACTGTCGCTTGCCGAGCGACAACCGGATAAGCGGCCGGACCATAACCTCGAAAACCACCAGGGCGCTGACCGGGTTGGCCGGCAACAGAAAGGTCGGGACGCCTTCGCGCCCCAGCTGCCCGAAGCCCTGAACCGACCCGGGATGCATCGCGATGCGACTGACCTCCATCTCGCCGAGCTGCGACAGCACCGCCCGTACGCTCTCGGCGGCCGCGCCGCCGACAGCGCCGGCGATCACCACGACTTCGGCACGGTTCAGCTGCCCTTCGACGACCTCGCGCAACTCCGTGGGATCGCTGCTGACGATGCCGACGCGGTTCACCTCGGCCCCGGCGTCCCGCCCGGCGGCGGCCAGCGCATAGGAATTGACGTCGTAAACCTGCCCGTTGCCCGGGGTACGCGAGATGTCGACGAGCTCCCCGCCCACGCACAGCACCGACAGCCGTGGCCGTGGATGGACCAGCACCCGCTCACGTCCGACCGCGGCCAGCAGTCCCACCTGCGCGGGGCCGATGACTGTCCCGGCCCGCACGGCCACGTCGCCGGGCTGCACGTCATCCCCGGTTCGCCGCACATAGGCGCCCGACCGCACTGCGCGTAGCACCCGCACCCGCGACTGCCCGCCGTCGGTCCAGCGCAGCGGCACGACCGCGTCGGCCAGGGTGGGCATGGGCGCGCCGGTCTGCACCCGCGCGGCCTGCCTGGGCTGCAGCCGGCTCGGCGTGCGGGCACCGGCTTCGATGGCTCCCATCACCGGCAGGCTCGCCTGGGCATTGGCGGACTCGCTGTCGTCGTCCTCGTCGGGTTCATCCACTCCCTGGACGTCGACGCTGCGCACGGCATAGCCGTCGATCGCGGCCTGGTCGAAGCCGGGCAGCGGGTGTTCGGTCACGACTTCTTCGGCGCACATCAGGCCCTGCGACTCGGCGATCGCGACGCGTACCGGCCTCGGGGCCACCGCCGCGGCCGCCACCCTGGCCTGCTGCTCCTCCACCGAACGCAAAGCGTGCCTTTCTGCCGTCGAGCCCTGCCACGACCCAGGGCCCAATGCATTCCTACTGTCCGGTCAGGCCCAATCGCGTTACCAACCAGCGCCGCAAGTCCGGGCCATAGTCGTCACGCTCCAACGCAAAGTCAACCGCAGCCTTGAGGTAGCCGCCGGGATTTCCCAAGTCGTGTCGAGAGCCGCGATGCACGACGACGTGGACCGGATGGCCCTCGTCGATCAGCAGCGCGATGGCGTCGGTGAGCTGCACTTCACCGCCGGCGCCGCGCTTCGTGCGGCGAAGTGCGTCGAAGATCGCCCGGTCCAGCACATAGCGCCCGGCGGCGGCATACAGCGAGGGCGCGTCCTCGGCCCTGGGCTTCTCGACCATGCCCTTGACCTTCAGCACATTGGGGTTGACCGCGTCCGGGACGATCTCGACATCGAAGACGCCATAGGCACTGATCTCCTCGGGTGTGACCTCGATGGCGCACAGCACCGAGCCGCCGCGCTTGGCCCGCACCTTCGACATGGTCTCCAACACACCGGTCGGCAACACCAGGTCGTCGGGCAGCAGCACGGCGACGGCATCCTCGTCGGGCGACAGCGTCGGCTCGACACACATGATGGCGTGGCCGAGGCCGAGCGGCTCGGCCTGCACGACGGACTCGACCTTGATCAGTGCCGGGGCGCGGCGCACCTTCGCCAACATCACGTGCTTGCCGCGTGCCTCCAGCGTGCCCTCCAGAACCAGATCCTCGACGAAATGAGCGACGACGCCGTCCTTGCCTTCGGAGGTCACGATCACCAGGCGCTCGGCGCCGGCCTCGGCGGCCTCGGCGGCCACCAGCTCGATACCGGGGGTGTCGACGACGGGCAGCAGCTCCTTGGGAACGGTCTTGGTCGCGGGCAGGAATCGGGTGCCCAGACCGGCCGCGGGCACGATCGCGGTGCGCGGGATCGGTACCTGAGGCGGGGTCATCGTTCACACGATAATGGCAACGGGTCGGAGTTCAGTATGGCGGCCCCAGGCCCGGGGCTGTCATTGTTGACAATGTGAAGCCGGGGACGAAGGTTCAGCTGCGTGCGGAACTGCTCGCGGCCCGCCGTGCCGTTGCCGACGCGATCCGGGCCGACGAATCGCAAGCCCTCTGTGAGCACCTGAAACGGATTGTGAACAGCGGCGACACGGTGTGCGCCTATGTGCCGGTGGGTTCGGAACCCGGATCGATCGCGTTGCTGGATACCCTGCTGCGGCTGGGCGCGCGAGTGCTGGTGCCGGTGGCGCGAGGTGTCGAGGGCGACACTGCGCTGCCGTTGCGGTGGGGCGGGTATGCGCCTGGAAATCTCGTTGCCGCGCCGTTCGGGCTGCTCGAACCGGCTGAACCGTGGCTTCCGGCAGCCGCGCTCGCCGAGGCCGGCCTCGTTCTGGTCCCGTCCCTGGCGGTGGACCGGCGGGGTGTGCGGCTGGGACGCGGCGCCGGCTTCTACGACCGTTCCCTCGGGCTGCGCGATCCGGCGGCGCGCCTGGTCGCGGTGGTCCGCGACGAGGAGCTGGTCGACGAGTTGCCGTCCGAACCGCATGACGTGCGCATGACCCACGCCCTGACACCGGGGCTCGGTTTCGTCAAGCTGGCGTAAGCCCGGTCCGCTCAGCAGTTGCGCAGGACGGCTTTCATCGCCTTCTTCTCCTTGGCCGACACCCACAGCCCGTAGGCGGTCTTCACCTCGATCTGCCGGGCGATGAACTCGCACCGATAGCCCAGCTCGGGCGGCAGCCACGCGGTGGCGTCGCGAAACGCCTTGTCGAAGTTGACTTGTGCGCCGACCGCCAGCAGATTGCGGGGATCGTTGGCGAAGTCGCGACGTCGCTGGTCGTCCCACTCCCTGGCACCCTTGTACCAGGCGTCGGAGAGCGATACCACGTGGTCGATCTGCACGGTGTCCGAGGTGTCGGGGCCGCGGACGAAGCCGAAGGTCTGGCCCGTGTACGGATCGTGCAGGACGCCACTCTGGGCAAAGCAGGTACCCGGCCGCACCACCAGGTCGGCGAGGTCGCGGCGCAAGATGTCGTCGCGGGTATTGCAGCCGTTACGGCCGAACTCGACGTTCACGTCGTCGCTCCACGGCTCGCCGAATCGGTAGCGGGTGAAGTCCTGGGCCCGGTCCCAGCCCTTGACCGGCAGCGCGTCGAGCAGTTTCCGGGCCGCGTCGTAGCCGGGGTTCTGCGGCGCGACGGACGGGGTGGGCGGCACGGCGGACCAGGTGGGCGACGCGGCCGGTGTGTCGCGCTCGACGTGCCAGCGCGCCCAGGCCGCCGCGGCGGCCACCACGACGGCGATCAGCACGGTTAGCGCGAGCCGGCGGCGCCGACGTCGCGCGGGTTTGACATGCCCCACACAGCGGTTCTAGCACTTGATGCCGACCGACTCGCCGGGCGGGTCACCCTAGTCAGCGAAAGGCGGCATGTCCGGTCAGGGCCCTGCCGATGGAAAGCAGGTGCATCTCACTGGTGCCTTCATAGGTCAAGACGGATTCAAGATTGTTGGCATGTCGCAGTGGCGAGTACTCGAGGGTTATTCCGCTGGCGCCCAGTATCGTTCGGCATTCCCGTGCGATCGCGAGTGCCTCGCGCACATTGTTGAGCTTTCCGAGGCTGATCTGGTCCGGGGTCACCCCCACCAAGTCCTTGAGCCGCCCCAGGTGCAGCGCCAGCAGCATCCCCTTGCCGAGCTCCACCGTCATGTTGGCGAGCTTCTCCTGGGTGAGTTGATAGCTCGAAAGGGGGCGGTCGAACACGTCGCGGGTGCCCGCGTAGTCGATGGCCGCCTCGAGGCAGTCTCGCGCCGCGCCGAGAGCACCGAACACAATGCCGAACCGGGCCTCGTTCAGGCAGGACAGCGGTGCGCCCAGACCGCGTGCCTCCGGCAACTGTGCGGAGGCCGGCAGACGCACATTGTCCAGCACGAGTTCGGAGGTGATCGATGCCCGCAGTGACAGCTTGTTGTGGATGGTGTTCGCGGTGAAGCCCTGCGCAGTGGTCGGTACCAGGAATCCACGGATACCCTCATCGGTCTGCGCCCACACCGTGGCCACGTCGGCCAGCCCGCCGTTGGTGATCCACATCTTGGTTCCGGACAGAATCCAGTCAGACCCGTCGCGGCGGGCCCGGGTGCGCATACCGGCGGGGTTGGAGCCGAAGTCCGCTTCCGTGAGGCCGAAGCAACCGATCGCCTCACCGGCCGCCAGCCGCGGCAACCATTCCTGTTTCTGTTCTTCCGAGCCGAAGCGGTGGATGGAAAACATCGACAGCGATCCCTGGACCGAGATGAAGCTGCGGAATCCGCTGTCACCGGCCTCCAGTTCCAGGCAGGCCAACCCGTAGCTGACCGCATTGGTACCGGCACAGCCGTAGCCGTCGAGGTGCATGCCCAGCAGGCCGAGACTGCCGAACTCCTTTCCCAGCTCGCGTGGCAGAGTTGCGGACTCGAACCAGGAGGCCACCTCGGGCCGCAGCCGGGTCTCCACGAAACGTCGTACCGTGGCCTGGATGTCTCGTTCGTCGTCTTCGAGCAGGGCGTCGATGCCGAAAATCTCCAGCGGCCGCAGCTGGGTGGTCTTGCCCGGCGTCGTCGTTGTGGTCATGAGATGTCCTTTGATCTGGGCCTGTGCATCGGGTTACCTCGACTATAAGCGGGTTGAGCGTGGTCAGGGATGTCTTCGATGTCCATACACTTGACGAAGTATCGACATTTTGTACAACAGGACTCTATGCTCAGCCGTCATGGCGATGACGGTCCGCCGTTTGATCGCGGCTCGAAAGCTCGGCCTGTCCCTTGTGGCCGGGCGCGCAGGCCTCGACCGCACCATCAGCTGGGCGCACGCGATCGAACTCGTCGATCCCAGTCCGTGGCTGTCCGGGGGCGAACTGGTGATGACCACCGGCTTGCATATCCCCGATACCGACGCCGAACAATACCGGTACGTGCAGCGGATCGTTGAATCCGGCAGCGCCGCATTGGCTTTCGACACCGGTGTGCGATTCCGGGAGGTTCCGTCAGCGATACGCGCCGCCGGCGACGAGTTCGGCATTCCCGTGCTCGCGGTTTCGCCGACAACACCCTTCATCGCAATATCCCGCGCGGTCATCGATGAGCTCACCGCGGATCAGGTTCGGTTGGTGAAACGAGTTGCAGAAGGCCAGGAAAGCCTCGCTCGCGCGACGATGCGCGGAGCAATTCCGGCGCTGGTGGACACGTTGAGCCGCGCCGTGAGTTCATCGGTGTGCGTGATGGACCGCACGGGAACCGTGCTGGCTCAATCTCGCAACGGTGCAGATGATCTGGCCGCCCGCGTTCGTGAGCAGCTGGATCGGGACAGGCGCCAACGACGTGGGGCCAGTCGCGCAATTGTGGACGAGCACGGCAGCCTGACCATCCAGCAGATCCCCGGCGCCCGAGAACGGCAGGGAAATCTTGCGGTCGCGTCCGCCGAGCCACTCGGGCCCACGGAACGGCTGTTGGTGGGCCACGCGGTAGCCCTGCTTTCCATTGAACTGGCCAAGCCCGCCAGGGTTGTCGACGCCGAACAACGCCTCCGGAAAGGCGTCACGATGGCGCTGCTGGAAAACAGTCTCGACCTCGACGCCAGTCTGCTTCGGTATTTCGGATTCGCGCCCGATGCCCTGATCGCGGTCGCGGTCTTCACCGAGGTCGGACCCATGTTGGCGGCCGAGCAGCAGTTGATCGCGGCACTCGAGGACGAGTCGGTTCCCTACTTGATGTCGAACCTGGACAACGGCGAGGGCATCGCATTTGCGGTAAGAGCAGACGCTGCAAAGGATATCGCAGAGCGTGTGCACACCAGGGTGCAAACACGGCTGCGGCACAGCGTCAATGCTGGAATCGGGGAACCAGTCGTCATCACACGCGCTAACCTCAGTCTGCAGCAAGCACTTTCAGCCGTTCGGGTGGCGGCGGTCAGCGACCGCAAGGTTGTCTCGTTCGCAGAACTCGGCACCTTCAGTCTGCTCCTGAGTACCCAGTCCGACGAGGTTCTGCAGACGATCTCCGCGCGCTGGCTGGGAGCCATCGATGCACACGATCGGGACCACCGCACCAAACTCGCGGAGTCGCTCGAATCCTTCCTCCACCACAACGGACACTGGGAGGCAGCTGCGGCCGAGCTGGGAGTGCACCGGCACACGCTGCGCAACCGGATGGGCCGAGTGGCCGAGTTGATCGGCCGGGATCTGGATTCGGCGCACACCCGATCGGAACTGTGGATCGCGCTCAAGGCGCGGGAGCTGCTATCCCTGGACAGTCACGCTGGCGCCCAACGCTATTCGTCGCCCAGCCGAGGCGGGGCGAGGTAGTACCGGGGCGGGGTTAGCGACATCGTGACCGGGTTTGCGACCTGAGGTGCCGCGCTGCCCGCGATGTCGACGGTCGCGTCGAGTCCCAACCGCCTCGCCAGTTCGAATGCCTGGTCGATGTCGTTGATCGGCCCGGCCGGCACGCCGATCCCGGTGAAGATCGCGAACCATTCGTCACAACCGCGGGTGGTCAACCGCTCGGACAGTTCGGCGAACAGGGTTCCGCGATTCGCCACCCGCGACTTGTTATCCAGGTACAGCTCCGATGCGGCCAGGTGTTCACAGCCCAGTACCCGCAGCAGTGCGCCGAACTGCTTGTCGTTGCCCACGGCCAACACCAGCGGCCGATCGGCGGTCGGGAACACCTCGTAGGGCGCGATACTCGGGTGCCGGTTACCGAGAATGCCGGGGACAACTCCGGCACCCAGATACGCCGACGACTGGTTGACCAGCGAGGAGAGCAGCGTCGAAAGCAGGTTCGTCTCCACCTTCTGCCCCTGCCCGGTCACGTTGCGGTGATGCAACGCGGCAAGAATGCCGCAGAGCGCATGCAAACCGGTGAGGACATCGACCACCGCGACGCCCACCTTGGTCGGTACGCCCGGTTCGGGTCCGGTGACACTCATCAGCCCGCCGACCGCCTGCGCCAGCAGGTCGTAGCCGGCCATACCGGCGCCCCCGGCCGACCCGAAACCGGTGATGGCGCAGTAGATCACCCCTGGCCGGATTGCCCGCAGGTCCTCGTAACCGAGCCCCATCCGCTCCATGGTGCCGACGCGAAAGTTCTCCACGACGATGTCGGCCCCGCGCACGATGTCCCGCGCCTGCGCGACCCCCTCCGCGCTGTGCAGGTCCAGCAGCACCGACCGCTTGTTGCGGTTGACCGCGTTGAAGTAGGTCGCCTGACCGTCCGCGTCGAACGGCGGTCCCCAGGCCCGGGTGTCGTCGCCGCTGCCGGGTCGTTCGATCTTGATTACCTCGGCGCCGAAGTCTGCCAGCATCATCGTCGCGTACGGGCCGGCCAGCACCCGGCTGAAGTCGGCGACGACGATACCGTCCAGCGCACCCGCAGAGGTCACGATGGTTGTCCCCCCTGCACGTACACGGTGGTCGTGTGGGTCAAGAATTCCCGCGCCACCGCTCCCTGCTCCTTCGGGCCGTAACCGCTGTGCTTGGCACCGCCGAATGGCACGTGCGGGTCGGCACCTGCCGACTCCGAGTTCACATGCAGCACGCCCACATCGAGTTCATCGATCGCATGCAGGGTCCGGGTCAGGTCCTGGGTGAACACGGCTGCGGACAGTCCGAACTCCCCGGCATTTGCCAATGCGAACGCCTGCTCGGTGTTCGACGCGCGCAGCACGGCAAGCACCGGACCAAACAGCTCGTCGGACCACAGCGTCGCCGCGTCCGACGGCACCTCCAGCACCGTCGGCGCGACGAAGTAACCGTCCTTAGCGCCGGACTGCGGGTCGTCGGCTGTCGCGAAGGTCCGCGCCCCGTCGGCCACGGCCCGTCGCACCTGCTGCTGGATGTGGTCCTGGGCGGAGTCGCTGATGACCGGGCCCACCGCCACCGATGGCCGCAGCGGGTCACCGACCTCGAGTCCCTTGACCCGCACTGCCAGTTCGGCCAGAAACTCCTCGGCGATGGCCTCGTCGAGCACCAGACGGGAGGTGGCCGTGCACTTCTGGCCCGCGGACCGGAACGCGCCCAGCATCACCTGTTCGACGGCCAGTTTCAGGTCTGCATCCGCGAGCACGATCGCGGCGTTCTTGCCGCCCATTTCGGCCTGCACCGGAACACCGCGCGCGGCGGCGGCCGCGGCGATTCTGCGCCCCACCGTCGTGGATCCGGTGAAGGTGACGGCGTTCACGCCGGCGTGCCCGGCCAGCGCGGCACCGACGCCACCGTCGGCGATCACCAGGTTGAGCACGCCCGGCGGCAGTCCTGCGTCGGTCAGCGCCTGCACCAACCGCATCGCCAGCAGCGGAACCGAGCTGGCCGGCTTCCACACGACGGCGTTGCCGTAGACCAGTGCCGGCGCGATCTTCCAGGCCGGGATGGCAATCGGAAAGTTGAACGGGGTGATGGCCGCGACGACGCCGACCGGCTTGCGGGTGACCAGGATCTGCTCCCCGGCGCGCGGCGATGAATACACGGTTCCGACCTCCCGGTCGGCCGCGCCGCCGCAGTAGCGCAGAATCTGCGCCGCACGACGAACCTCGCCGATGCCCTCGGCGAGCGTCTTGCCCTCTTCCCGGGTCAGTTCCCGACCCCACGCCTCCGCCGACTGCTCGACAAGCTCCGCTGCCCGGGTCAGCACCGCGGCCCGGGTATGCATTGGTTCGCGCGCCCAGGACCGCGCGGCCCGCTGCGCCGCTTGGACCGCGGACTCGAGATCGGCGTTATCCGCCAGACCACCGATCGCGACGACCTCGTCCGGGTGCGCCGGGTTGTGGTCCACCAGCTCACCGGCGGTGCCGTCGAGCCAGGTTCCGTCGATGTGACTTCGCAACTGTATGACGTCGTCGGTTGGCATCTCTGGGACTCCTGGTTCTCGTCAGAGTGCGGGCGATGGCATCGACTCTAGGTGGGCCAGCGGCCGGCACTGCATGTCCATGCTGTACATCGCTCATATGGCAAGTGGACTTCTTGTACATTTCTGCCGAACAGCCGCGACGCGTGCGGAGCCGAACGTACCGGTGGTGCGGGAATGACAACGCCCCACGTAGCAGTTCTAGCACTTGAGACGGTAGAGTGCTAACAGGCCTGTTCAAACCGGGAGGTTCTTGTGCCGACCTATAGTTATGCGTGCACCGATTGCGACAATCGCTTTGACGCGGTTCAGGCCTTCACCGACGAGGCCCTGACCACGTGCCCGGAGTGCTCTGGTCGGTTGCGCAAGCTGTTCAACTCGGTGGGCGTGGTGTTCAAGGGCAGCGGCTTCTACCGCACCGACAGCCGTGAGGCGTCGAAGAGCTCGGCCAACGGCTCGGCGAAGAGCTCGGAGAGCACCTCCGAGTCCTCGAGCTCGAGTGAGAAGTCAAGCTCGACTGAGAAGCCGAGTTCCGGCGAGAAGCCCTCGAGCTCGAGCAGCTCGACTCCCTCTGCGGCGACAGCCTCCAACTAGCGGATTTATCCACAAGCGCGCTCTGCTGCGCGCCTGTGGTGCGCTGCCGTGCCTAACCTGGCGTCATGGGGGAATCACTGAATCCATTGCTGCTGAGTCGGATTTGGCAGTCGCTACGCCCGGACTGGGCGCGCACTGTGCTCGCACGGCGGATCGCGTCCGGCGCGCTGGTCGTGCTTGCCGGTATCGCCGCGCTGCGGTCAGACCCCGAGGGTGACCGCATCCAGACCGTGGTGGCGGCGCGTGACCTCAGCCCCGGCACCACGTTGACCGCCGATGATTTCCGGCTCGAAGAGCGGCTGGCCGCAACCGTCCCCGACGGAGCGCAGTCGGACCTCGACGCGGTGGTGGGCGCGACCCTTGCGGGTCCGACGCGGCGCGGCGAGGTGCTGACCGATATGCGGATCCTGGGCACACGGCTGGCCGAGTCGGCGGCCGGGCCCGATGCGCGCATCGTGCCGCTGCACCTGGCGGACAGCGCGCTGCTCGACCTGGTCCGTCCGGGCGACGTCGTCGACATCCTGGCCGCCGGATCTGGCGACACCGAGGCCGACCCTGAAGTAGTGGCCACCGAGGCGGTCGTGGTCCTGGTATCCGCTCAGCAGAGTGGCCAGAACGCCGGAAACGACCGCGTGGTTCTGGTGGCGCTGCCCGCCGGTGCCGCGAACGCGGTCGCCGGCGCGACGCTGGTTCAGACGGTGACCCTCACGATGCACTAGCCGGATGAACTAACGTTCGGGTTCTCTGATTCACCCACAGCAGAAAGGTTCATCCCCATGTTCAAGGGCTTCAAGGAATTTCTGTCGCAAGGGAGCATCGTCGACCTGGCGGTGGCGGTGGTCATCGGCCTCGCGTTCGTCGAACTGGTCACCAACTTCACGGACAGCATCATCACACCACTGATCAGCCGGATCGGCGCCGGTAAAGAGACCGATGTCGGCCTGCTCAAAATCGATATCGGCGGCGGCCAGACCATCGACCTGAACATCCTGCTGTCAGGAGCGATCAACTTCGTCCTCATCGCCGCCGTCGTGTACTTCCTGGTGGTGCTGCCGTACAACAAGCTGACCAAACGCGATCTGGACGAAGACACCGAGCTCAGCCTGCTCACCGAGATCCGCGACCTGATGGCAGACAACGACCAGATCGAAGCCGGCCGGCACAAGAACCCGGTGACCGGCCCCGGTGCCAGGCCCAGCCCGGACACCGCGCACTAACTGAACCCACCCTCCCGGCAAGAAGTCGCCCCCGGCAGGTTGCCGGGGGCGATTCTTCTTACGTTCGTGCCGATGAGATCACTGGCAGAACTGCGACCAGGAGAAGAGACAGTCATACCCGAGCTGAGAGAGGTCGCCCGGCGGCGGCGATTCGCCGAAGACCACCGGCACCGCGATATCCGAACCCCGCACGTCAGCCTCCGCCGAGTATCCGTCATCGGTCTGGGTCACACCTTGCGCGCGCGCCACACCGATGTCGGATGCACGCAGTTGGCCTTGGACGCTGCGGATCCCGTCCTCGACGGCCGGGCCTTGGGACGGCGTCGACGGGTCAGCGAAGATTTCGTCGGCGCTCGCCGTGCCGGCGCCAAAGCTCAGCAAAGCCGCGGTGACGGCGAGTCCACCGAACCCCACAGCGCCCAGCTTCTTGGTCCTGCGGACGAGGCCTTCGGTGTGTTCGGCCACGGGCCTTCCCCTTTTCTTTTTCGCGGGATCTGCGTCCCGTGGTCGACGTTGGTTCTCGGGGTGAGATTACCAGCAAAACCGCCGACCCGCGCCCTGAAGGGGGATTCGGACGAATCACCGCTTGATGGGCCCAGGCGAAGCGAACGAGCGCGCCGGCACGCAGAGTGGCCCCCGGCTTGTGCCGGGGGCCACTTTGTTACGAGCAGGTGGATCTCAGTTCATGTTCCACGGTTCGCCGTAGGTGGTGACGCTGTCACCGAGCGCCGAGATCAGCCGGGCGTACGGACGCAGCAGCACGCCACCGGCCGCACCCGTCACGGTGCCGTGCGCATTGGACACCGCCACCCCGCCGGCGGGACCGGCCACGTCCACCGAGAAGGTGGCGACCTCCTGGATACCCGGGCCATTACCCAGGTCAGAGCTGATCGACAGGCCCGGGAAGAACGGCGGTGTGGTGATACCCGGGATCAGGTCGACGCCGCCCACGTCGACGCCGACGAAGTCCTGGGCGTCGAGGGCGATGTTCGGCGTGGTGTAGCTGAAGTTGATACCCACACCCAGCGACCAGGGGAAGCCGACCTGGTAGCCCAGCTCCAAGGCACCCTCGAACTCGTCGGCACCCGGGCCGGCCACGATGTACTTGGCCCGACCGGAGTGGAACCACTCGCGGGTCAACCGGTTGCGGTCCAGCGGGAACACACCTTCGAGGAAGTTGTCCCACATCTGAATCGTCATGGTCCGGTCCTGGCCGTCCACCAGAGAAAGCTCATTGTCCAAACCTGCCTGTGAGGTGCCTGTGCTCACGAACAACGCCGCGACGGCGGCGATCATCGCCACCAGCACCCGAACGATAACCTTCATGTTCTCCCTAGCTGTGTCGACGGTGATCCGCGGGGTTCACCGAGTTGTTGTTCGTGCTTGGCTACATATGGGACACCACACACGGCGCAAGAACAGTGAAATGAGGAACCTCACACGCTGCTCTTACATTTCGCTCATCGTTGACAACAAGAGGAACATAACGGGACGGCATCGGTGCGGCAACGCGGGCACACTTCGAGATGTCTTGAGGCCGCCGAACGAAAAGTTTGCCGGAAGGTAATCCGGATCCGCCGGCGGCGACTCACAGCACCCCACCGCTGAAGACGCGACGGCCCGCCCGTCGCCCCCACGCTACTTCACCGAACTCACGCGCGAGTGGCACATTCCGCCCGGTTGTCCACGGTAGACGGGGTCAATCGTGGTGGGGAGGAACGTTATCCAGCAGCCAGCGGTCGCGATCTTCACTGTCGCGCGATGCGTCCGGGTCGCGCTCATCCGCCGACTCCCCGCGCGATTCGGTACCGAACATCTTGTTAACTGTGTTCGGATCGTGCGACGGCCGACCCATTACGTTCGCCTCCCAGTGTGACGAAGATCACACTCTCGATGTCTCCGCAGTTCACCGGCGCGTAACACAACGCCGGGGGCAGAGTTTGCGGTAACTGCATCGGCCTGTGTGCTGTCCAGGAAAATCGTCAGATCTCCAAGCTCGACAGTTGATCGATGACCTGGACGGCCAGCGGATTCAGGGTGGCCATTCCGTCCCGAACTGCAGACCGTGAACCGGCCAGGTTGACCACCAGCGTGCTACCGGAGATTCCGGCCAGTCCGCGTGACAGGCCGGCGTCGGCTGCACCGGCCGACAGCCCGGAAGCCCGCAGCGCCTCGGCTATGCCGAGCAGCTCGCGGTCGAGAATGTCCCGGGTTGCTTCGGGAGTGACATCACGAGGCGTCACCCCGGTGCCACCGACCGAAACGACCAGGTCAACACCGCCGATCACGGCCGTGTTGAGCGCATTGCGGATCTCGACCTCATCGGCGGAGACCACGACTACGCCGTCGACGAAGAAACCCGCCTCCGCCAGCAGCTCGGTGACCAGCGGTCCACTGTGATCCTGCTCGTCGCCGTGCGCAGTGCGGTCGTCCACGACGACAACCAGCGCCCTGCCCACCAGCTCCCCTGGCTGTTCCATGGTTGCCACCGTATATCTGGGAGCAGACGACGGCGCAGCCAGTCTCACCACTACCGGGCCTTGCACGGTGGTCACTGTTGGGCCTTGCCCAGGGTCACCTGGACGGTCTGGCTGCCGCCCGACGGTTCCTGGTAGGTCAGCGTCACCTTGTCGCCGGGCGCCCTGGACCGCACCGCGGCCACCAGCGCGTCAGCGCTGCCGATAGGCCGGTCGTCGATCTTGGTGACGACCACACCGCTGGGCAGGCCGGCGCTCTCGGCGGCGCCACCCTGGGTGACCTCGACGATCTTCGCACCGTTGGTGCTGGCGTCATTGCTCACCTGCACACCCAGCGAGGCGTGCGACGCCGTCCCGGTGGCGATGAGCTCGTCAGCGATGCGCTTGGCCTGGTCGATCGGGATCGCAAAGCCCAGCCCGATCGAACCGCTCTGCGCGTCGGCCGAGTCGCCGCCCATGGTGGCGATGGCCGAGTTGATGCCCACCAGCTCGCCGTTCATGTTGACCAGTGCGCCGCCGGAATTACCCGGGTTGATCGCGGCGTCGGTCTGGATGGCGTCGAGCACGGTGTTCTGGTTGGCCGTATCGCCGGCGGTGGACACCGGACGGTTGAGCGCACTGACGATTCCGGTTGTGACCGTGCCCTCCAGGCCCAGCGGCGACCCGATCGCCACCACGTCCTGGCCGACGCGCAGGTTCGCCGAGGAGCCCAGTGTGATGGGGGTGAGCCCGGAAACGCCCTCGACCCGGACCACCGCGATATCGCTCGCTGGATCGGTTCCGACAATGGTGAACGGCGCGGTCCGGCCGTCGGCGAAGGTCACGGTGGTGCTCGGTCCGGCCCCGCGGCCACTCGGACCATCCGGGCCCGCGCCGGGGCCGACGTCGGGGCCGGCGTCCTTGGACGCGGCCACGACGTGGTTGTTGGTCAGGATCAGGCCGTCGGACGACAGGACGATGCCGGAGCCCTCCTCGGACTGGCGGCCCAGCTCGGTCTCCAGCTTGACGACGCTCGGCACCACCTTGGCGGCGACCTGCTCCACGGAGCCCGCGGGCAGATTGGCCGCGGGCACGCTGCTCGGCGCCGGGCCCGCGGCGGTCGTGCTGGTGCCGACCGACTGCTTGTCCGGGTGAGCGAGCAGCGCGACCGTTCCGCCCACGCCGGCCGAGACAACCGCGATTGCCAGCGCACCTGCGGTCAGAATTCCCGCGCGGGAACGCTTTCGGGGCTGAACGCCGGGAACGTTCACAGTCGCAACGGAAGCCGGAGGCACCGTTCCGGCATGCTGCCCGGTGCGGTACGGGTCGTAGGGCTGTCGGTACGGCTGCTGCTGCGCATAACGCCAGTCGTACGGCTGCTGGTACGCGCC
>CAZDYH010000008.1:0-15217 GCA_964509355.1 uncultured Mycobacterium sp. | reverse complement strand
GCTGGGGCTGGCCGGGATATCCCGGGGCCGCAGGCTGATTGGGCGCATGGCGCTCCGGCTGCTGCGGCGGCGGCGAATACCTCGGGTGGTTCGTCATAATCGCTAAGTCGCTCTTCCTGAGAGGTTGGTTCGGCCGGATAGTCCGGCCCGGTTGGAATTCAACAGAGGCTGCACCACTACTTTGCACCCATCGACTGAGAATCCACTGAGATAACACTCGGTAGCGCCGCAGACTTTCTCCCGTTTCCGGCCACGGCGTTATCGGTATGGGAATCCACCGCGAGCCCGGAATACGGCGCCCGCGGCATCGGCCGGCCCGGCAGCAACACGTAAACCGATGTGCCGGGCGGCTGACCGCCCGGCACGGTGTCCTCCACCCGAAGCACACCACCGTGTTTCAGCACCACCTGCTTGACGATCGCGAGACCGAGTCCCGAACCTGGCAACGCCCGCGCCGATGCCGACCGGAAAAACCGCTCGAAGACCAGGCGGCGCTCCTGCGCCGGGATGCCCGGGCCGTGGTCGGAGACCACGAGTTCGGCGTGCGACGGATCGACCTGCGCCAACCGCACTCCGACCCGCCCACCCGACGGACTCCATTTGGCCGCGTTGTCAAGCAGGTTCAGCACCGCGCGGGATAGCCCGGCCGCGTCGCCGTAGACCTGCCATCCTGTGATTTGGACGTCGAAGTCAATGTCGTTGCGGCGGCGCCGAACCCGCTCAAGACTGCGGTCGACGACCTCGGACATGTCGACGGGCTCGTGGATGACGCCGCCTGCGTCGTCGCGGGTGAGATCGACCAGATCGCCCACCAGAGTGGACATTTCCTCGATCTGCGCGATCACGTCCGCGCGCAGTTCTGCCATCTCTCCCTCGGGCAGCCGCGGTGCACCCGGCACCATCGACGCCATCAGCAGCTCGACGTTGGTACGCAGTGACGTCAGCGGGGTACGCAGCTCATGGCCCGCGTCGGTGACCAGCCGCGCCTGCCGTTCCCGGGATTCCGCCAGCGCTCGCAGCATCAGGTTGAATGCCTCGGTCAGCCGCGCCAATTCGTCGCTGCCGAACACCGGAATGGGACGCAGGTCATCCGTGCGGGCCACCCGTTCGGCGGCTTCGGTGAGCCGGGCCACCGGACGCAATCCGGTTCGGGCGACCATTCCCCCGGCCACCGCGGCGATTGCCACGCCGATCCCGCCGATCGCCAGCAACACCCATTTGAGTTTCGTCATCACTGCGTTGGTGGGAGCCAGGCTCTTGGAGATGAGCAGCGAGCTCCCGTTCGGCAGGTGAATTGCCTGCACCCGCTGATTGGCCGCCGTGCGCCGGGTCATGAGGAGCTCGCCCCGGATGACAGCCTTCTCGGGGCCACCGACCGGCAGGGTCTGACCTTCCTGGTTGGCCGTGTAGATCGACCGGCCGGGAATGACCAGCATCGCGTTGACATCCGAATACGCGGTGCCCTCGATGGCCTTGCCGGGATCGGCGGCCAGCGATCCACTGGCTATCAGCAGCTGCGCCCTGCTCTGCAGCTGGGCGTCGATGTCGTTGTACAGGGCGCGCGACACCACGGCGTAGACGGCGAGGGCCATCAGCACCACCACCATCGCCACCATGGACATGGCCAGCAACATCACCCGCCACCGCAGTGATAACGATGTGGTGGCTCGCAGCGGTGCTCGCCGTCGCGGGCGGAAAAGGGACATCAGGGCGGTGTCTCACGCAGCACGTAACCCACCCCGCGCACGGTGTGGATCAGCCGCGGCTCTCCTTGTGCTTCGGTCTTGCGGCGCAGATACCCGACGTATACCTCCAACGCGTTGCCCGAGGTGGGGAAGTCGAAACCCCACACCTCTTCGAGGATGCGACTGCGGGTGAGCACCCGCCGGGGGTTGGCGATCAGCATCTCCAGCAGTGCGAACTCGGTGCGGGTCAGGCTGATCTGGCGCGACCCACGGGTGACCTCGCGGGTCACCGGGTCCAGGCTCAAATCGGAGAAGGTCAGGGCCACCGACTCGGCCTCGTCATCGGGACCGGTGCGGCGCAGTAACGCCCGCATCCGCGCCAGCAGCTCTTCGAGGGCGAACGGTTTGGGCAGGTAGTCGTCGGCGCCGGCGTCCAGGCCGGCCACCCGTTCGGACACCGAATCGCGGGCCGTGAGCACCAGGATGGGCAGGTCGTCACCGGTGCTGCGGAGGTGGCGACATACTTCCAGGCCGTCCAGCCGCGGCATCATCACATCAAGGACGAGCGCGTCAGGCCGATCGCGGGCGATGGCGTCGAGAGCTTCGACGCCGTCGCCGGCCAGTGCCACCGAGTAGCCGTTGAAGGAGAGGGATCGGCGCAGCGACTCACGCACGGCGCGATCGTCATCAACGACAAGTATTCGCACGGCCACCAGTGTCAACCCATCGCCTGAGAGCGGCCTGAGAGGCGCGCCGCGTCGACGTCGTCAGCGTCGGTCGAGATCGAGCAGGCCGAGGCGGGCGGCCTTGAGGAGACGACGCGGCACCTTGTGGTGCTGACCGGCCACGGTCACGCCGACAAGCTCGGTGCGGGTGGCCTTCCACTGCGCGCGCCGACTGCGGGTGTTCGAACGCGACATCCTCCGCTTGGGCACAGCCATAACGTGCATCTCCTTGTTAACGGGTGTTGCCGCGCAGGGAAAGCAGAATGCCGGCGGCCAACAGTTGCCCCTCAGGATAGCCCGTGACCTGGATCGGCTCCAAAACGTCCTGCGCCGGCTTTAGGATATGCCGCACACAGCGAGACACCGGCATCTCCACCGCTACCCACAGGAGGCACCATGAAGCTTCTGGCCCTGGCCGGCCTACTGGCATTGATACTGGCCGGCTGCGGAGGGGGTGGGCAGACGGGTGAAAGTACAGCCAGCTCACCCGCCACCTCGGCTTCGACAGCAAGCCCCACCGCGTCCGGTTGCACCGCCAGCGGGCTGGACGCAATGACCGCACTTTCAGAGTTCGAGCTCGAGATGAACGACGCCCAGAAGGCCGGGAAACTCACCGTCGACCAGCTGATCGCCGCGCGCGACAAGCTGTACAACGAGACTCAGGCGGCAGCCGCGAAGGACGACTGGGCCGCCTACTGCAAAGCGATCGACGACATGCGGGCTGAGCTGGGACTGTAGCGCGCTGCACCCCGAAGGCGGGGCAGATTCCGGCACCCCTTGACGCGGTACCCGCGGTTGCGGCTAACCTACCGGTTGGTTGGTACGCCTCGATGATCGAGAGGACTCCGGGTGACGTCTGCGGTTCGCATCGGCAACTGCTCGGGCTTCTACGGTGACCGCCTCTCCGCGATGCGCGAGATGCTCACCGGCGGTGAGCTGGACTATCTGACCGGCGACTACCTGGCCGAGCTGACCATGCTCATCCTGGGCCGCGACCGCGCCAAGCACCCCGATCGCGGCTATGCCAAGACCTTCCTGCGGCAGCTCGAGGAATGCCTTGGCCTGGCGCACGACCGCGGGGTGCGCATCGTCGCCAACGCCGGGGGGCTGAATCCCGCCGGTCTGGCCGACGCCGTGCGCGCGCTGGCCGACCGTCTCGGCATCCCGACCACGGTCGCCCATGTGGAGGGCGACGACCTACTGGCCCGCGCCGGCGAGCTCGGGCTCGGTGCACCGCTCACCGCCAACGCCTACCTCGGCGCGTGGGGCATCGTCGACTGCCTCAACGCGGGCGCCGACGTCGTCGTCACGGGCCGGGTGACTGACGCCTCTGTGATCGTCGGCCCGGCGGCGGCCCACTTCGGGTGGAGCCGCAACGACTACGACCGACTGGCGGGCGCGGTGGTCGCGGGCCATGTCATCGAATGCGGTGTCCAGGCCACCGGCGGCAACTACGCGTTCTTCACCGAAGTCGACGACCTGACATACGCCGGCTTCCCGCTGGCCGAGATCGATGCCGACGGCTCCTCGGTGATCACCAAACACCCGGGCACCGGCGGCCTGGTCAGCGTCGACACGGTCACCGCCCAGCTGCTCTACGAGATCACCGGCGCCCGCTACGCGAACCCCGACGTGACCGCGCGGATAGACACCGTCGAGCTCGCCCAGGACGGCCCCGACCGGGTCCGCATCAGCGGCGTCGTCGGCGAACCACCGCCACCGACGCTCAAGGTGTCGACGAACAGCATCGGCGGCTTCCGCAACTCCATGACGTTCGTGCTCACGGGTCTGGACATCGACGCCAAGGCCGAACTCGTGCAGCGGCAGCTGGAGGCGGCGCTCACCACCAAGCCCGCCGAACTCGAGTGGACACTGGCCCGCACCGACCACGCCGACGCGGACACCGAGGAGGCTGCCAGCGCATTGCTGCACTGCGTGGTCCGCGACCCCGACCCGACCACCGTGGGCCGCCAATTCTCCTCGGCCGCAGTCGAACTGGCGTTGGCGAGCTATCCGGGCTTCACCACGACCGCGCCACCTGGCGATGGCCAGGTGTACGGCGTGTTCGCCCCGGGCTATGTCGATGCCGCCGAGGTGCCACATATCGCCGTGCACCCCGACGGCACCCGTACCGATATTCCGGCCGCCACCGAGACGAAGGCCTTGGAGCCCGTCGGCCCCTTCGCGCTGCCGGAACCTCTCCCCTTCGGCGAGACGCGACGCCTGCCGCTGGGCCGCATCGCCGGGGCGCGCAGCGGCGACAAGGGCGGCAGCGCCAACGTCGGCCTCTGGGTGCGCACCGGCGACCAGTGGCGCTGGCTCGCCCACACCCTGACCGTCGAGCTGCTCAAGGAACTGCTCCCCGAGACCGCCGAGCTGCCGGTGACGCGCCACCTGTTGCCCGAACTGCGCGCCCTGAATTTCGTCATCGACGGCATCCTCGGGCAGGGCGTGGCCTATCAGGCGCGGTTCGACCCCCAGGCCAAGGGCTTGGGCGAATGGCTGCGCAGCAGATATGTCGATATCCCGGAAGGGTTGTTGCCGTGACCATCTGGACCACACCCGAACGGCAACAGCTTCGCAAGACGGTGCGCGCCTTCACCGAGCGGGAGATCCTGCCGCACGTCGACGAATGGGAGCGCGCCGGTGAGCTGCCGCGCGATCTGCACCACCGCGCGGGCGCGGCAGGCCTGCTCGGCGCCGGATTCCCCGAGGCGGTGGGTGGAGGCGGCGGCGACGGCGCCGACTCGCTGATCATCTGCGAGGAGCTCCACGAGGCCGGTTCTCCCGGCGGCGTCTTCGCGTCCCTGTTCACCTGCGGCATCTCGGTGCCGCACATGATCGCCTCCGCAGATGCGAGGCTGATCGACACCTTCGTTCGGCCCACGCTGCGCGGTGAGAAGATCGGCGCCCTGGCCATCACCGAGCCCGGCGGCGGTTCGGATGTCGGGCATCTGGCGACCACTGCCGTCCTGGAAAAAGGGGGGGCCGGCGACCACTACATCGTCAACGGGGCCAAGACCTACATCACCTCCGGCGTGCGCGCCGACTACGTGGTCACCGCGGTGCGCACCGGCGGACCCGGTGCCGCGGGCGTCTCGCTGCTGGTGGTCGAGAAGGGCACGCCCGGCTTCGACGTCACCCGAAAGCTCGACAAGATGGGCTGGCGGTCCTCGGACACCGCGGAGCTGTCCTACAGCGACGTGCGGGTGCCGGCGGCCAACCTGGTCGGCGCCGAGCACAGCGGCTTCGCCCAGATCGCCGGCGCGTTCGTCTCCGAACGCATCGGCCTTGCCGCGCAGGCCTATTCGAGCGCGCAACGCTGCCTGGACATCACCGTGCAGTGGTGCCGCGACCGGGAGACGTTCGGCCGGCCACTGATATCGCGGCAGGCCGTGCAGAACACGCTGGCCGAGATGGCGCGCCGCACCGATGTCGCCCGCGTCTACACCCGTTCGGTCATCGAACGGCAGTTGGCAGGCGAGGCCAATTTGATCACCGAGGCGTGCTTCGCCAAGAACACCGCCGTCGAGGCCGGCGAATGGGTGGCCAACCAGGCAGTGCAGCTCTTCGGCGGCATGGGCTACATGGCCGAATGCGAGGTCGAACGCCAGTACCGCGATATGCGCATCATCGGCATCGGTGGCGGAACCACCGAAATCCTCACCGGGCTGGCCGCCAAGACATTGGGATATCAGTGATGACGGTTCTCCCTTCGACGCTGGACCCCGGTTCCCCGGGCTACATCGACGCCGCCTCGGCAATGACCGAGAAACTCGCCGAAATCGACGGCGAGCTGGCCAAGGCGCTGGCCGGCGGCGGCCCGAAATACGTCGAGCGCCACCACGCCCGCGGCAAGCTGACCGCCCGCGAGCGCATCGAGCTGCTGATCGACCCCGACTCTCCCTTCCTGGAGCTCTGCCCGCTGGCCGGCTGGGGCAGCGAGTTCCAGGTCGGCGCCAGCATTGTCATCGGTATCGGTGCGGTCAGCGGCGTCGAGTGCCTCATCACCGCCAACGATCCGACCGTCAAGGGCGGCACCAGCAACCCGTGGACGCTACGGAAAATCCTGCGCGCCAACCAGATCGCAATGGAAAACCGGCTACCGGTGATCTCGCTGGTGGAGTCCGGCGGCGCGGACCTGCCCACCCAGAAGGAAGTGTTCATTCCGGGCGGCCGGATGTTCCGCGACCTGACCCGGCTCTCGGCGGCGGGCATCCCGACCATCGCGCTGATCTTCGGCAACTCCACCGCCGGCGGCGCCTACGTCCCCGGGATGTCCGATCACGTGGTGATGATCAAGGAACGGTCCAAGGTGTTCCTGGCGGGCCCGCCACTGGTCAAGATGGCCACCGGTGAGGAATCCGACGACGAATCCCTCGGCGGCGCAGAGATGCACGCCCGCACCTCCGGTCTGGCCGACTACTTCGCCGTCGACGAGCTGGACGCCCTGCGGATCGGGCGGCGGATCATCGCCCGGCTCAACTGGACCAAGCAGGGGCCAGACCCGCGCCCCGTCATCGAGCCGCTGGCCGATCCCGAGGACCTGATCGGCATCGTCCCAGCGGACCTGCGCATCCCGTTCGACCCGCGCGAGGTGATCGCCCGCATCGTCGACGGCTCGGAGTTCGACGAGTTCAAGGCGATGTACGGCTCATCGCTGGTGACCGGCTGGGCCACCCTGCACGGTTACCCGCTGGGCATCCTGGCCAACGCGCGCGGCGTGCTGTTCAGCGAGGAGTCCCAGAAGGCAACGCAGTTCATTCAGCTGGCGAATCGTTCGAATACGCCACTGTTGTTCCTGCACAACACGACCGGGTACATGGTCGGCCGCCAGTACGAGGAAGGCGGCATGATCAAGCACGGCTCGATGATGATCAACGCCGTCTCGAATTCCACCGTGCCGCATATCTCGCTGCTGATCGGCGCGTCCTACGGCGCCGGGCACTACGGCATGTGCGGGCGGGCCTACGACCCGCGGTTCCTGTTCGCCTGGCCCAGCGCCAAGGCCGCGGTGATGGGCGGCGCCCAACTGGCCGGCGTGCTGTCCATCGTGGCCCGTGCCGCCGCGCAGGCACGCGGCCAGCAGGTCGACGAGGCCGCTGATGCGGCTCTGCGGGCCGCCATCGAGGGGCAGATCGAAGCGGAGTCACTGCCGATGGTCTTGTCCGGTCGGCTCTACGACGACGGGGTGATCGACCCGCGGGATACCCGCACGGTGCTCGGAATGTGCCTGTCCGCCATCGCCAATGGCCCGGTCGAGGGGACGTCGAACTTCGGCGTCTTCCGGATGTGAGTGGCGCGATGATCACTCGGGTACTGGTGGCAAACCGCGGCGAGATCGCCCGCCGGGTGTTCGCCACCTGCCGCCGACTGGGGCTCGGCACCGTCGCCGTGTACACCGATCCCGACGCCGGCGCCCCACACGTGACCGAAGCCGACGCCCGGGTACGGTTACCCGCCACCAACGACTATCTGTCCGCCGACCTGCTGATCGCCGCCGCCCGCGCGGCCGGTGCCGACGCCATCCACCCCGGCTACGGATTCCTCTCGGAGAACGCCGAATTCGCGGCCGCAGTGCAGGATGCGGGCCTGACCTGGATCGGGCCGCCGGTGGCCGCCGTGCAGGCGATGGGCTCGAAGATCGAGGCCAAGAAGCTCATGGCCGCGGCCGGTGTTCCGGTGCTCGAGGAACTCGACCCCGACACCGTCACGCAGGCGCAGCTGCCGGTGCTGGTCAAGGCATCCGCGGGCGGCGGCGGGCGTGGTATGCGGGTGGTGCACGACCTGGCCTCCCTGGCAGGGGAGGTCGAGGCGGCGCGGCGCGAGGCGCAGTCCGCCTTCGGCGATCCGACGGTGTTCTGCGAGCGCTATCTCCCGGCCGGCCATCACGTCGAGGTGCAGGTGCTCGCCGACGGCCACGGCACGGTGTGGGCCGTCGGCGAACGGGAATGCTCGATCCAGCGCCGCCACCAGAAGATCATCGAAGAGGCGCCGTCGCCGCTGGTGGAGCGCACACCGGGGATGCGCGCCAAGCTTTTCGACGCCGCCCGGTTGGCCGCGGAAGCGATCGGCTACGCCGGTGCCGGGACGGTCGAGTTCCTCGCCGATGACGACGGCGAGTTCTACTTCCTGGAGATGAACACCCGGCTGCAGGTCGAGCACCCGGTCACCGAGGCCACTACCGGGCTGGATCTGGTCGAGCTGCAGCTGGCCGTTGCCGACGGCGCCCGGCTGGACGCCCAACCACCCGCCGCGCGGGGGCACTCGATCGAGGCGCGGCTCTACGCCGAGGACCCGGCGCGGGGTTGGCAACCGCAGGCCGGCACCGTCCACCGCTTCGACGTGCCGACGGCGCAAACAGAATTCACCTCATCGGGACGGACCGGGATCCGGCTCGACTCCGGGATCGTCGACGGGTCAGTGGTGACGATCCACTACGACCCGATGCTGGCCAAGGTGATCTCGTACGCCCCGGAGCGTGGCCAAGCGGCGCTACTGCTCGCCGACGCGCTGACCCGCATCCGGCTGCACGGCCTGACGACCAACCGCGACCTGCTGGTCAACGTGCTGCGCCATCGCGCGTTCCTGGACGGCGCCACCGACACCGCGTTCTTCGACACCCACGGCCTCGCGGATCTGGCCGCGCCGCTGGCCGGCGGCCATACCGTCCGGCTTTCCGCGCTGGCTGCGGCATTGGCGGACGCCGCCCACAACCGTTCGGCGGCAACAGTATTCGCCGCCGTCCCGAGCGGCTGGCGCAACCTGGCCTCGGGCAACCAGGTCAAGACGTACCGGGACGCGGGCGACCCGGAAGGTGCCGTAATTCGCGTCGAATACCGCTTCACCCGGCGGGCAGTGGTGCTGCCCGATGACGAGTCGGTCACCCTGGTGTCGGCCACTCCTGACCAGGTCGTGCTGGCGGACGGTAACGGGGTGGAGTGGACCTTCGCGGTCGCGCGCTACGGTGGCGGTACATCGGGGGACGTCTACGTCGACTCCCCGTTGGGCCCGGTCCAGTTGGTCACCGTGCCCCGCTTCCCCGAGCCGGGTTCTGCGGTGGAGCAGGGATCCCTCGTCGCACCGATGCCCGGAGCGGTCATCCGGATAGGCGCTGAGGTCGGCGACGCCGTAACCGCGGGCCAGCCGCTGGTGTGGCTGGAGGCCATGAAGATGGAGCACACCATCACCGCCCCGGCTGACGGCGTGCTCACCCAACTCAACGTCAAGCCCGGCGAGCAGGTCGAGGTCGGAACCGTCCTCGCCCGCGTCGAAAGCCCACAGATAGAAGGAGACCAATGACCGAGAGCAGCTTCATCGAAAACGAAGAACGGCAGGCGCTGCGCAAGTCCGTCGCCGCGCTGGTGTCCAACTACGGGCAGGAGTACTTCCTGGAGAAGGCCCGCGCGCACCAGCACACCGACGAACTGTGGAACGAGGCGGGCAAACTCGGCTTCATCGGGGTGAACCTGCCCGAGGAGTACGGCGGCGGCGGCGCGGGGATGTACGAGCTGTCGCTGGTAATGGAGGAGTTGTCGGCGGGCGGCTGCGGGCTGTTGATGATGGTCGTCTCGCCGGCCATCAACGGCACCGTCATCAGCAAGTTCGGCACCCAGGAGCAGAAGAAGCGCTGGCTGCCCGGCATCGCCGACGGCTCGATCACGATGGCGTTCGCCATCACCGAACCCGACGCGGGGTCCAACTCGCACAACATCACCACCACCGCCCGCCGCGACGGCAGCGACTGGGTGCTCAACGGCCAGAAGGTCTACATCTCCGGTGTCGACCAATCCCAGGCCGTCCTGGTGGTCAGCCGCACCGAAGAGGCCAAGACCGGCAACCTGCGTCCCGCCCTGTTCATCGTCCCCACCGACAGCCCCGGGTTCACGTTCACGCCGATCGACATGGAGCTGATCAGCCCGGAGCGCCAGTTCCAGGTGTTCATCGATGACGTGCGGCTGCCCGCCGACGCGCTGGTGGGTTCCGAGGACGCCGCGATTGCGCAGTTGTTCGCCGGGCTGAACCCCGAACGCATCATGGGGGCGGCCAGCGCGGTCGGCATGGGCCGCTTCGCGATCGACAAGGCGGTCGACTACGTCAAGACCCGCAAGGTCTGGAAGACCCCGATCGGAGCGCATCAGGGAATCTCGCACCCATTGGCGCAGAACAAGATCGAGATCGAGCTGGCCAAGCTGATGATGCAGAAGGCCGCGACACTGTATGACTGCGGCGACGACCTGGGCGCGGCCGAGGCGGCGAACATGGCCAAGTACGCGGCGGGTGAGGCGTCTGTCCGCGCGGTGGACCAGGCGGTGCAGTCACTCGGCGGCAACGGGTTGACCCAGGAGTACGGTATCGCCGCGGCGGTCACCATTTCGCGGCTGGCCCGGATTGCTCCGGTGAGCCGGGAGATGGTGCTCAACTTCGTCGCACAGACGTCCCTCGGCCTGCCCCGCTCCTACTGATGGACACCCTCGTCGAGTACGCGGGCCCCGCTCAGTCCGGGGGGCCGTTTGCCCGGCTGACGCTGAACTCTCCGCACAACCGCAACGCGCTGTCGGCGGGGTTGGTCGGACAGTTGCACCAGGGGTTGCGCGACGCCGCCGCCGATCCGTCGGTGCGGGCGCTGGTGCTCGGGCACGCAGGTGGCACGTTCTGCGCCGGGGCGGACCTGTCGCAAGCTTCCGGGGCGTCCGGCGGCGACCCGTTCGACGCCGCCGCGGACCGGGCCCGCGAACTCACCGCGCTGCTGCGGGCCATCGTCGAGTGCCCGCTGCCGGTGGTCGCGGCGATCGACGGGCATGTCCGCGCCGGCGGTCTGGGACTGGTCGGCGCGTGCGATATCGCGGTCGCCGGTCCGCGCAGCACCTTCGCGTTGACCGAGGCACGCATCGGCGTCGCCCCGGCGATCATCTCGCTGACCCTGCTGCCCAAACTGTCCGCCCGCGCGGCGGGCCGCTACTACCTCACCGGCGAGACCTTCAGCGCCGAAGAGGCGGCGAACATCGGATTGGTGACATTCGCCTCCAACGACGTCGAGGCTGCGGTCGCGTCGCTGGTACGTGAGTTGGGACGGGGGTCGCCGCAGGGCCTGGCCGCGTCAAAAGCGCTGACCACGGCGTCAGTCCTGGAAGGCTTCGACCGGGATGCCGAACGGCTCAGCGTCGACTCGGCCCGGCTGTTCGTCTCCGACGAGGCCCGCGAGGGCATGCTCGCGTTCCTGCAGAAGCGCCCGCCGCGGTGGGCCCAACCCGCTGGAGACGGTGCCGTCTAGCCAACACCCTTGCGTTCGACCTTGATCGTCGTACGCTCGTAGGTGATGAGCAATTCCGCGGACACCGACCGGATACAGGTGGCGCAGCTGTTGAGCGACGCGGCCGCGCGGGGCCGCTTGCCGATGAATGAATACGAGGACCGGCTGGCCAAGGTCTATGCGTCGAAGACCAGCGAAGAATTGGACCGGCTCAGCGCCGACCTGCCGGGAGTGGCCGGCGGCCGCCGTCCGCGCGGCGCGTGCATACCGGCCCCGTCGACGTTGTTGCTGGCCATCATGAGCGGGTTCGAGCGCCGCGGCCGGTGGAACGTGCCGAAACGGCTGACAACCTTCACGTTGTGGGGCGGCGGTGTGGTGGACCTGCGCTACGCCGATTTCACCTCCGCCGACGTCGACATTCATGCGTATTCGATCATGGGCGGTCAGACCATTCTGGTGCCACCCGAGGTCAACGTCGACATCCAAGGCCACGGGGTAATGGGCAGTTTCGACCAGCGCGTGGTCGGCGAGGGCACCCCCGGCGCTCCCCGCGTCACGATCCGCGGCTTCTCGCTGTTGGGCGGGGTCGGCATCAAACGCAAGAACCGCCGCCAGGCGACGAGCTAAGTCGGGGGGCCCCTATGGCCCAGCCCGCCTACCGACGCCGGCGCGACCGCAGATAGTCGCCGACAACCGCGGCGCCCAGGCCGTCCAGGTCGGGGACCACGACCCTGCCCTCGACGCGGCGGGCGACCTGGTCGATGAACCGGGCCAGGCCGGGGTCGCTGCCCAACCGGAAGATCGTCACCTGGGCGCCGAGTCGGGCGATGTCGTCGAACCCGCGCACCGTGTGCGCGATCGTTCGCGGGTGTGGCGGGTAGTCAAAGAAGACAGCCGAGCCGTCGCCGTCGAGGTCTTCCAGGTGGGCCGTCGGCTCACCGTCGGTGACGACCAGCACCACGGGCTGGGCGTTCGGATGCCGGCGCAGGTGCCGCCCGGCCAGTGCCAGTGCGTGATGCAGGTTGGTGCCCTGCTCGTAGACGCCTTCCAGGCCGGTCAGCTCAGCCGCCGTCACCGACCGCGCATAACGGCCGAACGCGATGATCTGCAACGCGTCGGAGCGGAACCGGGTGCTGACCAGATGGTGCAGCGCCAGCGCGGTCCGCTTCATCGGCAGCCACCGGTTCTCCATCACCATGGAGAACGAGGTGTCCACCAGCAGCGCGACCGCGGCCTGCGAGCGCATCTCGGTCTCGGACACCTCCACGTCGTCGACGGTGATCCGGATCGGGTCCCCTACCAGCCCGTCCGGCCCAGCGGCTCCGGCCTGCCGCAGCACCGCGTTGGTCAGCGTGCGGGTGACGTTCCACGGCTCGGTGTCGCCGAACTGCCAGGGCCGGGTGGCGCCGGTCAACTCGCCGGCGGCACCGGCGCGGCGGGTGTCGCGCTCACCGTGCCGCCCCGAAAGCTGTTGCGCCACATCGCGCAGCGCCGTCCGCCCCAGCTGGCGCATCGCCTTGGGCGAGAGCCGCCACTGCCCGTCGGAGCTGCGGTCCAGGAAGCCCTGGTTGACCAGCGCGCGCTCCAGCTCGGCCAGCGTGCGCGCGTCGACGGCGGCCTGATCGCCGAGCTGGCGGGCCAGCGCATCGAGATCGACATCGTCCATGGTGGCGCCCGCATAGCTCTGCGACAGCTGCTCGGCCAGCTGCTCCAGCTCGCCGATATCGGCCAGCGCCTGCGCACCCTCGCCCATACCGAGCGGGTTCTCGCCGGAGAACCGCGACGAGCCGTTCCAGTCCTCGCCCGGCCGCGCCGCCTGCAGATGGGCGTCCAGTCGGCCGAGCGCCTGCTGCAGCGACGGCGATCCGAAAGCCTGCTGCGACAACGCATCCAGCTCGGCGCGCTGCTCGGCGGACAGGCTGTTGCGGAATCGCTGCGCGGCGGCGGCGCGCTGGGCCAGCGAGTCGAGCAGCTCCTCGACATTGCGCGGGTTCTCCGGGAAGAACTCGCCGTGCCTGGCCATGAAGTCTTCGAAGTCCTGCTCCGTGTCCTGGCCCTTTGCGTGCTTGTCCAGCAGCTCGTTGAGATCGTCGAGCATGTCGGTGACCCGCTGGCGGTCCTCGTCGGTGGCACCTTCCAGCGCCTGCTTCATCCCGGCGAAGCGCTGGTCGAGCATCTCGCGGCCGAGCAGGTCCTTGATCTGCTGGTATTTTTCGCGGGCCTCGCCGCTGCGCCAGTCGTAGTCGGACAGCTCCTGCACGGCCTTGGCCGGCGACGGCGACAGCGACTCCAGCTGCAGCTCGCCGAACCGGGCGTCGTCGTCGAGCGCACGAGCCAGCTCCTTGCGCTCGGCCAGCACCGCCTCGTCGAGCAGCTTCTTGATCTCCTGCAACGTGCCGTCCAGGTTGTTGCGCTGCAACAACTCCCGACGGCGCCGGTTCGCCTCGGCGGCCAGCCGGTCCGCGCCCGGCATGTCCCTGGTGCCACGACGCAGCAGTTCGGACAGCGCGCGCCGCGGCGAGGTGCCCGCCATGACATCCTGACCGATCTGCTCCAGCGCCTCCCGCAGGTCCACCGGCGGGGCCAGTGGATCGGGCCCGCCGGTATACGCCGCATACCGCGACGAGTGCCGTTTAGCCATAGACCGTCTCGCCCTCTTCGGACACCTTGTCGATCCGCTTGGCCAGGTACAGCGCTTCCAGTGCCAACTCCAGCGCCGCGGCCCGTTCGCCGTCGGATTCCGCGCCCAGGCGCTTGGCGATCGCGTCGATGACCGGGAGATCGGGCAGCGCGGCCAGCACGTCCTTGGCCGACACCCGCTCGCCGGTCGTCACCGCCGAGCCGCCCTCGACCGCGGCCACCAGCGGGCCGACGTCGATCCCGCCCAGCGCCTTCTGCGCGGTGTCGGCGGTGGCGCGCCGCAGCAGGTGTTCGAGCACCGCCTGCTCGCGGCCTTCCTCGCCGGACTCGAATTCCAGTTTCCCGCGCAGCACGTCGATCACCGTGCCCAGATCGACCACCCGGGCCACCGGCTCCTGCTCGCCCAGCACCGCGCCGCGGTGACTCGCCGACGCCGCGACGGTCTCGGCCGCCGCGATCGCGAACCGGGCCGACACGCCCGAACGCTGATCCACCGATTGCGACTCACGCAGGTAGCGCGCGAACCGGGCGATGATCTGCGTCAGGTAGCCGGGCACCTGCGCGGTCAGGTGCGCCTCCTGGGTGATGACACCGACCTCGGCGTCGAGTTCGAGCGGGTAGTGGGTGCGGATCTCGGCGCCGAACCGGTCCTTGAGCGGGGTGATGATGCGGCCCCGGTTGGTGTAGTCCTCGGGATTGGCACTCGCGACCACCAGAACGTCCAGCGGCAGCCGCAGCGTGTAGCCGCGCACCTGGATATCGCGCTCCTCCATGACGTTGAGCATGGACACCTGGATCCGCTCGGCCAGGTCGGGCAGCTCGTTGACCGCGACGATGCCGCGGTGCGCGCGCGGGATGAGCCCGTAGGCGATGGTCTCAGGGTCACCCAGGCTGCGGCCCTCGGCAACCTTGAT